>VBGS01000164.1 GCA_005889445.1 Chloroflexota bacterium | reverse complement strand
TCCTGCCGGAGCAGCTGGTTCACGACGTCGCCGCTGCCCCCGATCAAGACGTCCTTACCGGTCTCCTCCTTCAGCCTGCCCACCGCGTCCGCGAGATCGCCCTCGATAAGACGCGAGTTGTTCCAGTCCAGCTTTTTGAGCGTCCGCGAGGCCACGTACTTCGGCATGCCGTTCATGCGGTCCGCGAAGCCGGCCGAGTCGCGCTCCATCCTGGGCCACGCCGAGGCGAAACCCTGATAGGTGGTCCGCCCGAGAAGCAAGACGTCGCTCGCGAAGAGCTCGTCAAGCTTGAATTTCGCGGCCTGATCGCTCCAGAAGGGGCGTGACCACTCGCCCGGCTCCTGGAAGACACCGTCGAGGCTGAGGTACTCGGTCGCGACGATCTTGCGCACTTCGCTCTCCTTACCCGGCCGCTGGCCGTTCATGACTCTTCGTCGATCGCGGGCACTCCAGATCGACAACTCGCCATAGTGGAGGTCGATGAGGCGACTCGGTCTGCACACACCCGTGCGCTCGGCGGATGGCGAGCTCGTCGACGCCTTTTTCGTCGCGGCGGTCTCGTCGATTCTGCTGATCCGGATCTATCTCGAGGCGGCGGGCTATCCGCGTCTGGGCGGAGGCGGCCTGCACATCGCGCACGTGCTGTGGGGCGGCTTGGGAATGCTGATCGGGATCGTCCTTTTGCTCGTGTTCCTATCGTCCACGACGCGATTCGTCGCCGCGATCATCGGCGGTGGGGGCTTTGGTGCGTTCATCGACGAGCTCGGCAAGTTCGTCACCTCCGACAACGACTACTTCTTCAAGCCGACCGCAGCCCTTGTCTACGTGCTCTTCGTCCTGCTCTTCCTCGCGGTGCGGCAGGTCCGTACCTTCCGGTCGCTGTCGCCGGCGGAGAGCTTCGTGAACGCGGTCGAGATCGCCGAACGACTCGCTGTCGGTGAGGTGAGCGAGGCGGAGCGCGACCGAGCCCTCGTGCTGCTGGGTCGCGCCGATCAGAACGAGCCGCTCGTGCCGGCGCTCCGGGCGCGGTTCTCGTCCATCCAGACGTCGTCGCCAGAGCCGTCCGCCGCGCGATCGCTGCTTGCCGCGGCGAGCCGCAGGTACGCCGCCGTCGCGGGCAGCACAGCGTTCCGTCGTCTGGTCGCGGCGATCTTCATCCTGCAGGGGATCGCCTTCCTGCTCACGGTCCTATCCGCGGTGGCGATGCTGGTCGGAGCGCTCCTCGGGATCGAAGACGCACGCGTCGCGCTCGCGGAATCCGTCAACGGCAGCACCGCGACCTCGTGGATCCAGGTCGTGGCCAGCGTGATCGCCGGCGGGATCATCGTGCGCGGCGTCGTCGCTCTCCGACGCCACCGCGACCGCGCGTATCACCTCTTCGAGTTGGCGATCCTCGTCGATCTGCTCGTCGCGCAACCGTTCGCGTTCCTGGAGTCCGGCTTCGTCGCGACGGTCGCGGTGTTCGTGGACCTCGCCGTCCTTGCGGTCCTCCGGTTCCTCGACGCGCAGGAGCACCGCATGCTCGGCCGCCTGGATGTCTCGAGCGCGTGGTGAAGACGCTCGACGATCTGCGAAGGATCTACCGTGAGGCAAAGACCATCGCCGTCGTCGGCGCATCGGCCAAGCCGGGCCGCGCCGCGCACGAGATCCCGAGCTACATGCGTTCGCAGGGGTACCGGGTCATTCCGGTGAGTCCGCGCGGGGGAGAGCTCTTCGGCGAGCCGGTGCGAGCGTCGCTCGGCGACATCGACGGACCCATCGACATCGTCGATGTCTTCCGGCCCCCCGCGGAGGCGGTCACCGTCGCGCGCGAGGCCATCGACGCCGGCGCGAAGGTGCTCTGGTTCCAGCCAGGCACCGAGACCGACGAGGCGATACGTATCGCGGCAGACGCCGGCCTGGAAGTGATCTCGGGCCGGTGCATCGGAAGGTCGCACGGCGCGCTCGGCCTCGGCCCGGGCCCGCGTCATTCGGAAACCTGATCGAGCGATCGTGGGCCCGCTCGGACGCCATCCGGGCAACATGACTTTCGGTCGAAACGGTCCTGATGCGGGCGAGCAGGCACAACACGTGGCGACCGCTCACGTTCCGCGAAGTGATGCGGGGGCGTCTTCTCTTGATCCTGTTCGCGTGTGTTTTCGTCGCGTCCGGCTGCACCGCCGATCTGCGGGCCACCTCGCGCGCTGTCGAGCAGGTGGCGGGCCCGACCGCCGATCCGGTCGCGCCCGCAGCCGACGCGGCGCGGGCGGTCCCGGTGGCACGATCGCTCACGCCGATCGCATTCCCCTACGTGGCCCAGGCTGAATGGATCCCGACGCAGACCAACTACGACGAGGGACGCGATGGAGCCGCCGTCGACTACGTCGTCATCCATTACACCCAGATCAGCTACGCACGCACGCTCAAGGCCTTCAGCATCCGTGCGTCGAATGTCAGCGCGCACTACGTCATCCGCGGCGACGGCCACATCGCTCAGGTCGTGGGCGAGGCCGATACTGCGTGGCATGCGGGGAACTACTGGTTCAACCAGCACTCGATCGGGATCGAGCTCGAGCTGGACCAGATCTCCAATCCGTTCTTCACCGCGGAGCAGTACTACGCGGCAGCGGCACTCGTCTGCGCGATCTCGGGCCGCCACGACATCCCGCTCGACCGGACGCGGGTCATCGGCCACAACGAGGTCCCGGGCAGCAACCACAGCGATCCCGGCCCCAGCTGGGGCTGGCCGCACTTCATGTACCTGACGAGCCTGTGCGCGCCGCCGAACGCCGCCACCGTCCACGCCAGCTTTGTCGCCGAGACGCCATTCCCTTTCGTGGCCGCGGGCCAGAGCGCGGCCGTGTCCATCAAGCTGAAGAACACCGGCGCCACGGCATGGCGCAAGGGCACCCCCCAGGAGGCCCGGCTGGGGATCCGCGACAACCGGACCGATCTCACGTATCTCGCTGATGGCTGGCCGACCGCGGATCGGCCGGCGGTTCAGGCGGAGGAGATCGTGCCGCCGGGCGGCATCGCGACGTTCACGTTCACCCTGCGAGCGTCGGCCCCCGGTACGTACCGGCTCAATCTGCGCGGGGTGATCGACGGCGGCGCATGGATGGATGATCTCGGGCTCTTCACCATGATCACG
>VBGS01000163.1 GCA_005889445.1 Chloroflexota bacterium | reverse complement strand
TTCCGCGGGAAGCCCGACGATCGCGGCCATCGCGCCTCTCGCGCCGCGCGACGCCGCGAGCCTGCCACGCTCCGCGACGAGGCCGAGCGCCTCCTGGAACGTCAGCACCCCCGCCGCGACGAGCGCGGTGAACTCGCCCAGCGAGTGACCGGCGACGAACCGCGGCCGGAATTCGGGGGGCAGCGCGGCGACACCGCGGGGCTCGCCCCCAGCGGTCGCCCGCCGACCGAGCTTGGCGTTCACGGATTCAACAAGCGCCTCCAGGATCGCGACGCTGGTAGCCAGAACCGCAGGCTGCGCCACGGACGTGTCGTCGAGGCGATCCGCCGGGCCGTCGAAGATGATCTTCGTGAGGTCGTAGCCAAGCGTTCGGTCCGCTTCCTCGAACGTTTCGCGCGCGCGAGCTGACGACTCGTAGACCGCGCGGCCCATGCCGACGATCTGCGAACCTTGCCCGGGGAAGACGAAGGCGATACCGCGC
>VBGS01000162.1 GCA_005889445.1 Chloroflexota bacterium | reverse complement strand
TTGCATACACTCCATGTGCAGTGAATTCTCGTAGGTACGTGCAACGCGAGCGAGCGAAGCGCACGGCGCGCACCGTCGCGTCGATCGAGAGCGCGGCCCTGCGGGAGGTCGCTCGGCGCGGCTACGCGGCGACGCGCATCAGCGAGGTCGCTCGCCGCGCGCGCGTCGCCGCGCGGACGGTCTATCTGCATGCGCCGACGAAAGAGCGACTGGTCGAGGCGGCGCTGCGACGACGCGCCGACGCGCTGATCGGACGCATCGAGCGCTGGCGGCCGCGCGGCGACTCAGCCGACGTCGTCCTCGGCGAGCTGATCGCGATGCACGAGCGCGAGTACCGCGCCGAATCGGTCCTGCTCGAGACCCTTGTCGACGGAGCGCTCCCTCGCCATGTTGCAGCGCTGCTTCGCGAGCTGGACAGGGTCCGCCTCGAGATCATCTCGCGAACGCTCAACGACCTCGGCCGGCAGGGCGATCTTCGCATGCGCACAAGCGATGCGATCGCGCTCGCGCACGCCCTCCTGTCCTATCCGACCTGGCGGACGGCGCTCACCGGACCGGGGCGCCGGCGGGCGCCTCGCCTCATCTCATCGGCCCTCAAGGCGGCGCTCGTCTAACGACCCGCGCGTAGGCTTTCTTGAATGGCGGCCGCAGCAGCAGGAGTCCTTCCGAGATCCGAGCACCGCTCGCGGGCGGCGGTGCTCGGTTGGGCGAGCGTCGCCATCTACTCGACGTTGGCGGCGGCAAGCATCGCGCTCGAGACGGCGCATGTGGGTCGCTCCAGCTTCATCGAAATCTGGCTGAGCCTCGCTGTCCTCGCGTACGCGGTCATCGGCGCGCTGATCGTCAGCAACCAGCCACGACACCTGATCGGCTGGATGTTGTGCGGCGCGGTCGGACTCTGGACCCAGATACCGGCGATCGCGGTCCTCGGACTCTTCCTGCCACTCCTCTTCCCCGACGGTCATCTGCCGTCACGGCGCTGGCGACCGGCTGCGGTCGGAGCGGCCGCGATCGTAGGACTCGCAGCGGTCGCGGCGATGGTCGCCCCGGCGACCTATGCCAGCGCCGGCTATCCCTCGATCAGGAATCCCTTCGGACTCGAGGCGTACGCCGACGTGTTCGGCGCCGCCGATGCCGTCCTCGAGTTGTTGCTTCTCGCGGTCGTTGTATTCAGCGGTGCGGCGCTGCTCGCTCGGCTCCGGACGGCGGACGGAGTGCGACGGGAGCAGCTCAAGTGGTTCGCCTACGCGGCCGCGCTCATCCTCATCTCGTTCCTGGTGAGCGATCTGGCGAAGGTCATCCCCGCGCTTAGCACGGTCAACGATCCGTTCGCGGTCTTTGCCGTGACCGCGCTGCCCGTCGCTGTCGGGATCGCCATCCTGCGCCATCGCCTTTATGACATCGACCTGATCATCAACAAGACGATCGTCTACATCCTGCTCACCGCGGTCCTCGGCGGCGTCTATACCGGCGCGGTGGCGTTCTTCCAACGCCTTTTCGTGGCGACGACCGGACAGAGCTCCGACATCGCGATCGTCGCGACCCTCTTCGTGCTCGCCACGGTCTTCACTCCGATAAAGAACACGCTGCAGGAGAACGTCGACCGTCGCGTCAGGCCCAAACGTGATCACGGTGGTCGTTCGGCGATCGATGACCTGGTCAGCCTCGCCGAGCTGCACGCCCGCGGGGTCCTCACCGACGAGGAGTTCGCGGCGAAGAAGAAGCGCGTCCTGGGGATCTGATCGGCCGAGCGATCAGCGCTCGGGCACCGCTTCGACGAGCGCGCCGAGAGGACCAAGCGGGCTGCGGAACGTGAACGTGTCCTTCATGAGCGTCTTGCTCGGAATCGGTTCGAACTCATGCACATGGCTCAGCTCGGCGAAGGGGCCGCGCACCTGGACGTCCTCGAACAGCCGCGGCCGCTCGAATCGAGTGATCCGCGCGGTGAGACGCTGCGTGACGCCGAAGTGCCGAGCCTCCCAGGTCACCTCGTCGCCGAGACCGAGGAGGCCGCTCGTACGCGACCCCACGGCGCGTTCGCGGGTGTTGCTCGTCGATCGCACGTGAGCGTCGATGTCGCGCGCCAGGTCGAAGCAGCGCTCCGGTCCGGCCGCGATCTCCGTCTCGAGGCGGATCGTCGGCACGCCGGCGGCCGCTAGGCCGCCTTTTCGATCTCGAGCTCGCCGGGGACGCCGTTGAGCTGGCCGGCCCAATGATGGCCGCGGCCAGCGAGACCCGGCGTGACGCTCGTCGCCAGCGACTCCTCGGCGACAAAGTCGCGATGGCGCTCGATCGCCGCTGCGAGATCGCCCGTGTAGCGAAGCGCGATCCGGTCGGAGATCTCGAGCCCGGCCTCTTTGCGCATGTTGTTGAGGTGATGCGCGAGCTCGCGGGCGAGGCCCTCGATCTCGAGCTCGGGGGTGAGCCGCGTTTCGAGCGCGACGGTCGCACCGGCGTCACGGGCCACCGCGTGTCCGCCGACGCCCTCGTGCGAGAGGAGCACCTCGGTATCCGAGAGGATGAAGCCTTCGACCGCTATGGTGCCGTCACGTCGTTCGTAGCGGCCTTCCGACAGGGCCTTTCGCACGCGCGGCAGGTCCTTTCCGAGCTTCGGGCCGAGCACCTTCAGGTCGGGCTTTATGACCTCCTTCACCAGGCCCTCCGCGCGGTCGCGTACTTCGATCGCCTTCACGTTGAGCTCGTCCTTCACGATGTCGGCCAGCTCGGATCGTTCGTCAAGGAGCCCGCTGTCTCGATCGCCGGCGTCGAAGACCACGATCAGCTTCGGGAGCGGCGTCCGCGTCTTGACGCCGGCCGACGACCGCGCGGCGCGGCCGAGCTCCACGACGCGGCGCACCGTGCGCATACGTCGCTCGAGCTCGTCGTCGATCCGCTCGGGCCGCGGCTCGGGATACACGGTGTGGTGCACCGACGCCTCCGCCGACGGCACCGCGCTGCGGACGAGCCCCTGGTACAGGTCCTCCGCGAAGAAGGGCATGACCGGCGCGATGAGTCCGGCGAGCGTCGTGAGCGCCTCGAACAGGGTCTGGTACGCGGCCAGTGAGTCGCGGTGCGAACGCTCCTTCCAGAAGCGAGCGCGGTTCCGGCGCAGGTACCAAGTCGACAGGTCCTCCCAGAACGCTTCGATCTTGAAGAGCGCGCTGCGCGCGTCATAGGCGTCGAGCGCCGTGCGCGATTCCGCGACCAGCCGCGCGAGCGACGACAGCAGCCACCTGTCCATCAACGGGCGGTCCGCGGCGGGGACCTGCGGCTCGGCCGGATCGAAGTCGTCGAGGTTCGCGTAGGTGACGAAGAACGAGTACGTGTTCCAGAGGACGAGCAGCTTTCGCTTGAAGTCTTCGAGCGGCGCCCAGCCGAAGTACATGATCTCCTGCAGGTCCTGTCGCGCGAAGAGCCAGCGGAGCGAATCCGCCCCGACGAGCTCGCACGCCTCGTAGCTGTCGACCATGTTGCCGCCGGACTTGTGGAACTCCTTGCCCGGCGCGGCAAGCATCGGCTGGAAGGATTGGCAGACGCGATACGGGGCCTCGCCCGTCAGGACGACCGCGAAGAAGAGCTGCGAATAGAACCAGAGGCGGACCTGCTCGACCATCTCCACGATGTAGTCGGCGGGGAACCACCGCTCCCAGTAGGCGCGATCGTGCAGCCAGTCGAGCGTCGAGAACGGAACCACTCCCGCGTCGAGCCAGCAGTCGCCTACCTCCTTCACGCGCTTGCTGTCGGCGGCGCACTCGGGGCACTGAACGATCACATCGTCGATCCAGGGCCGATGTAGCTCTCGCAGATGTTCCAGACCGGCACGCGCCCGCTCGCGAAGCTCCTCCTCCGAGCCGATCACGAAGAAGTGGCCGTTCGCGCACGTATAGAAAGGAAGGGGCAGCCCCCAGTACCGCTTTCGGCTGATGTTCCAGTCGCCCATGTTCTCGAGCCAGTTCCGCATCCGACGCCCCGCGGCGGGCGGCAGCCACGTCACCTTGGCCGCGGCGTCGATCAGCTTCGGACGCAGGTCGTCCATCGAGATGAACCACTCGTCGGCCACGCGGAAGACGATCTCCTCATGGCAGCGCCAGCACTCCGGGTACCGGTGTGTGTAGTCGGCCGCGCGGAACAGCAGCCCGCGCTTTTGCAGGTCGTCCGCGATCTCGCGCGCGACATCGCGCGCTTCCTTCCCCTCGAGCCAGCCGTACCCGGGAACGAACCGTGCCATCTCATCGATGGGCACGAGGACAGGAAGCTTCTCGGTCTTTGAGAGCGCGAAGTCCTCGGCGCCGCAGCCGGGGGCGATGTGGACGAGACCGGTCCCCTCGGCGGCGCTCACGTCCTCCCACGGGATGACGCGGTGTCCGACGACGCCCGCGCTCGAAGCGGGCAGCTCGTCGAATGGCCCTCGGTAGCGCATGCCGAGCAGCGCGCGACCCTTCAGCGTTTCGAGGACCTTCGCGTTAGGCCACTTCGCCTCCCCGTACGTCTCTTTGGAAACGATGAGGACCTCGTCCCCGACCTTGGCGCGCACGTAATCGAGCTCAGGGTTGACGGCGAGGGAGACGTTCGCGGGAAGCGTCCAGGGGGTCGTCGTCCAGACGAGGAACGACTCGCGCTCCTTGCCGTCGATCGGAAAGCGGACATAGACCGAGAGGTGCGTCATCTCGCGATAGCTGTCGCTCATCGTCATTTCGTGCTGCGACAGCGCGGTCCCGCAGCGCGCGCACCAGGGCATCGAGCGATGACCCTTGTAGAGCCAGCCCTTCTCGTGCACGAGCTTCAGCACGTGCCAGATGTGCGAGATGTTCAGGTCGCTGTACGTGTAATACGAGTTCGCCCAGTCCATCCACTGACCCATGCGGATCGAGTGCTTCGTGATGGCCACCGCGGATCGATCGACCCGCGCGCGACATGCCTCCGAGAACCTGGCGATCCCGTACGTCTCGATATCGCGCTTGCT
>VBGS01000161.1:1178-5070 GCA_005889445.1 Chloroflexota bacterium | reverse complement strand
CAAGCCACAGCCCGATGAACGACAGCAGGACGAACGCCGCGCCGACGACCGCCCACTCCAACCGTCCGGTCATGAACGAGCCCGGCAGGACGCCGACGCCCTGAAAGAAGAATGTCCCACCGGTAAGGAATGCGGCCACGGACAGCACGCCGACAGCGGAGCGCAGCACGTCTGGCGCGAGATTAGGGGATGGCGACGTTGAGGACGACGGGCCCACTCACGACGACGCCGAGCCGCTCGACGCGGACGACGCCGCCGACGAGATAGCGAACGTCCCAGGCGAGACCGAGCGGCGCGCTATCGAGCGAGACGAAGTACGTCCCGTTCGCGGCGGTGGTCGTCGCGCAGCGTATCGGTGGTCCGATCGTGACGCACACGCCGCCGTAGCCCGCGCCGCCGGAGCTGGTCACGCGTCCGCTGATGCCGAGACCGCTCGGGTTCGGGGCAGGCGGCGGAGCGACCGGCCGCGGCGTGGGTGCGCGCGTCGGCGGCGGTGGCGCCTCGGTCGGCTCGGCCGTCGGATCCGGTGTGGGCTCCACGGTGGGTTCCGGCGTCGGCGCTGCGGTCTCGGCGATGGTCGCCACGGCATCCGCGCGTGAAACCTCGGTCGCACGCGGCGCCTCAGTCGCACCGACCTGCGTCGCATTCGCTTGCGTGTCTCCTCGCGGAGCCGCCGCGAACGCGACGATCGCGCCGATACATACGAAGACGGCGAGGGTCACACCGATGGGAACAAGATTTCGCTGCATAGCCTCTTGTGAGGGCTAACGCTAAGACACGCGGCGAGCAACGCGCGTAGGAAATTCGGCCCACCCCCATATGGATGGTCCGCGCACAAGGTGAAGGTGCTGATATGCTTTTCCATATATGAAGGCGTCGGCGCTCGTCCGCACCGCCCGGCTGCGAAGCGCCTTGACGCAGCGCGAGCTCGCCGAGCGAACGCGCATCTCTCAGCCGATGATCTCCTTGATCGAAAGCGGCCAGCAGGATCCTCGTTACAGCACGCTGCAACGCATCCTCGCCGCTACCGATCAGGAGCTCGCGATGTTCCCCAAGGCTGCTACGAGTCCTGAACACCCTCGGCACCGGCGGTAGCCAACGGTCCAGCGAGCGTGCGGCGGCTCGCGCTATACGCTGAGGTCGCATGCGGGATAGGGGACGGGGCGGGGACGGCGGGCGCGAGTTCGGAAACATCGATTGGTCCAACATCGACCTCTCGGGATTCGGTCGCGGGGGCGGCCGCATCACCGGCCCCTCGCGCCGGGCGGTCCTCATCACCGCGGTCATCGTCGTCCTTCTTCTCATCCCCCTCTTCCTCGGCCCGCTCGTCGGCTTCCTGACGGATCTGCTCTGGTTCCGCAGCCTCGGCCTCGAGGACGTCTACCTTCGCCGCTACACGGCGGGGTTCTGGGCGTTCCTGGTGTTCGCCGCCATCTTCTTCGTGCTCGCCTTGCCGAACCTCTACTTCGCGCTGCGGCCGCAGGTCCCGCGCGTCGTCGTCGATAGCGAGCCACGCCGCCGCGGCGCGACACGGTCGACCCTGCGCTTCATGTGGCTGCTGCTGATCCCGGCGTTCTTCTTCGGCCTCGCGGGCGGCGACCAGTGGGACACGCTGCTGCGGTGGCTCAACGCGGTGCCGTTCGGTGTGAGCGATCCGGTCTTCGGGCGCGACATCGGCTTCTACTTCTTCACGCTGCCCGTGCTCGAGTTCGTGCGCGGCTGGCTCCTCGTCGCGATCATCGTCATCGCGATCGGCGTGGTGACGCTGTACCTCACGCGTGGGGTCATCGGCGTCGCGACGGGAAGCCTCGCGAGCGCGGACCTCCGCGTCGCCGGTCGCACCGCGCTCGCCCTCGCGCGTCCCGCACGCGCGCACCTGTCGGTGCTCGGCGGGCTGTTCCTCGCCCTCATCGCCGCGGGCTATCTCATCGATCAGTTCGAGCTCCTGTTCCGGCAGGAGGCCGTCCTCGTTGGCGCGGGCTACACGAGCATCAACGCGCGACTGCCCGCGCTCACGATCCTTTCGGCGCTCGTGGGCATCGCGGCGCTCGCGTGCTTCGCCAACGCGTTCGCGCGGACGCTCTGGATCCTCGGCGGCTCGATCGTGCTGTGGTTCGCGGCCGCGATCCTGATCGGCAGCGTCTACCCCGCGCTCATCCAGAACTTCGTCGTCCAACCGGATGGGTTGAACAAGGAGCGTCCGTTCATCACCCGGAACATCCAGGCGACGCGTGCGGCCTATTCGCTCGATGCCGTGGACGAATCAGCGGTCGACGTCGCGGACACCCCGACGCCGGCGCAGGCGCGCGCGGTGCTGTCGGACACCTCCACCGTCCGCCTCTGGGATTACCGCCCGCTGCTCTCGGCGTTCGATCAGCTGCAAGCGCTGCGGCAGTTCTACTCGTTCACCGACGTGGACATCGACCGCTACCAGGTCGCCGGGAAAGAGCAGTCGATGATGCTCTCCGCGCGCGAGCTCTCCGCGAACGCGGTCCCGGCGCAGACCTGGGTGAACCGTCACCTCGTGTACACGCACGGGTCCGGGGTCGTAGCCACCCAGGTGGGCGCCGTCGCGCCCGATGGCCGCCCCGTCTTCGCCGTGAAGGACATCCCGCCGACCGGCGAGCCCAAGATCGACCAGCCGCGCATCTACTTCGGTGAGATCACCAGCGATTACGTGATCGTCGACACGCTCCAGGACGAGTTCGACGGGACCGACCGCGGCACGTCGGCCACGAACTTCAAGGGAAACGGCGGCGTCGGCGTCGGGTCGCTCTGGGACCGCATCCTCTTCGCCGCGCGGCTCGGCGACCTCAACCTGCTCATCTCGAATCAGATCACCTCGCAGAGCAGGCTGCTCTTCCACCGCGCGATCGTGTCCCGGGAGCGCCTCATCGCGCCGTTCCTCGAGTACGACCCGGATCCATACGTCGTGATCGCGGACGGCAAGCAGTACTGGATCAACGACGCGTTCACGACCGGCGCGCGGTACCCCTACAGCGAGAGCTTCTTCGCGCTCGGTACCGGGACCACGATCTCGGGTGGCCGCCTCAATTACATCCGCAACAGCGTGAAGGTCGTGACTGATGCGTACGACGGGACCATCACCTACTACATCATCGACGACAAAGACCCGGTCGTCCGCAACCTGAAGGCGATCTACCCCTCGCTCTTCAAGTCCCTCGCCGACATGCCCGCGTCGCTGCGAGCGCACCTGCGCTATCCCGAATCGCTCTTCACGATCCAAACGCAGGTCTACGCGCTCTACCACATGACCAACCCCGATGACTTCTACAACAAGTCGGACGTGTGGAAGGTCGCGAACGAGGTGCTCACTCCGGGTGGCCCGGCGCAGCCCATCGAGCCCTACTACGTCACGACGCGGCTCCCCGGCTCGGACCGTCAGGAGTTCCTGCTCTTCGTGCCGATGACCCCCGCGGGCGGCCAGCGCAACAACATGGTCGGCTGGATCGCGGGCCGCGCCGACGCGCCTGACTACGGCAAGCTGCGCGTGCTCACGTTCCCGCGTGACAAACAGATCAACGGCCCGCTGAACATCGAGAGCCGCATCGACGCCGATGCGACGATCCGCCAGCAGCTCACGCTGCTCTGCCCGTCGGCGGCAAACTGCATCCGCGGCAATCTGCTCGTCCTGCCGGTCGCCGACAGCTTCGTCTACATCGAGCCGATCTTCGTGCAGGCATCGCAGACGAGCCGCATCCCAGAGCTCCAGCGAGTCATCCTCGCGACGCAGGATCGCGTCGTCATGGCGGAGAGCTTCGAGAAGGCCCTCGATGCGATCTTCGGAAACGCGCCACCGGTCGTGACGCCTCCGCCGGTGACGACGCCACCGCCGGCGACCACCCCGCCACCGGCGTCTCAGATCGCCGCG
>VBGS01000161.1:0-1120 GCA_005889445.1 Chloroflexota bacterium | reverse complement strand
CACTGCACTTGTCGCAGGACGGGATCGGACGCGCACGATGCGATTGCGCACGTGCCCCGCGCCCGGGACGCTACGAGAACCCGTGCGACCGAAGCCGCTTGCGTTCGGCATCCTCATCTGCGCCTGCCTCGTGGCGGTCGCTGCTCTCGACAACGTTCGCGGACCCGAGAGCGTGACGCCATCCTCACCGCTCGAGACGGCGCGCGCGATCGCGGAGCCGCGCGGTGTACCAAGGGACGAGGCGCCGCGCGCGGTGAACGCGAGCGCGCCGGCGGCGACGTACGTCGCGCATCCCATCGGACCGGAGGTGCCCGCCGCGCCCGGCGAGACCCGCACGGTCGACGTCGTCGTGCGAAACGACACGGTGAGCGCGTGGGACGCGACCGGGCCCAATCCGGTCGAGCTCTCCTATCACCTCTACGACAGCTCGGGAGGCCTCATGGCCTGGGACGGCCTGCGGACGCTGCTGCCCTTCGACATCGGGCCCGGGTTCGCGGGGGTCCTCTCTATGAAGGTCGCTCTCCCCATCCGCACGGGGACGTACTCGGTCAGACCCGACCTGATCCGCGAGGGCAAGGCGTGGTTCTCGTCGGCCGGCTCGCCGCCGAGCGGATTCCCGCTGCGGGTGACGGCGGATCTGGACGCGGATTACGGAACGACGACCGCGCCTGCCTCGATCGTTCCGGGCAGCGAGGTGAACATCAGCGTTCCGGTGAAGAACGCCGGGCTTCAGGTCTGGCGTGCCGGAGGCGATCACCCGATGGACCTCGGCTACCACTGGTTCGACATGAGCTCGCAGGCGGTCGTCTGGGACGGCGCGCGGACAGGGCTTCCGCACGACGTCGCGCCCGGCGAGACCGTCACCCTCACCGTCGACATGCACGTTCCCGCGGCGGAAGGCGCGTACGCGCTCAGCTGGGACATGGTGCAGGAGGGCGCGAGCTGGTTCTCGACGAGGGCCGTCCCGATGAAGCAGGACCTCGTCGTGGTACAGCACGGCGTCACCTTCTACGGCAAGGGCTGGGGCCACGGCATCGGTCTCTCGCAGTGGGGCGCGCAGGGCTGGGCCGAGGGCGCGACCGGCGCGCGCCTTTCCGGCGAGCAGATCGTCGCGCACTAC
>VBGS01000160.1 GCA_005889445.1 Chloroflexota bacterium | reverse complement strand
CTACTTCGAGGCCGGGCGCGACCAGCCCCTGCGGTTCACGACGTCCGGTTCGACGTTGATCGCGACCGACGCGTGGTCCGGGCGGCGGGTCTACACCGGCGAGGACCTCGTGACGCTGGTGCCGTCGCAGTGGTGGGATCCGATCGAGGTCCTGCAGAAGGACCTCGCGTATCGCGGCAACATCCAGGTCTCCGTCCGTGACGGCGGCAACCTGCGCGTCGTGAACTACGTCTCGTCTGACGACTACATGAAGGGCGCGCTCCCCGGCGAGATGCCGAACTACTGGGAGAAGGAAGCGCTGCGCGCGCAGGCGATCACGGCGCGGACGTACGCCGCCTGGCGGCAGGCGACCGCGGGAGATCGCACCTGGGACGTCCGCGATGACACGGCCGACCAGTGCTACGGCGGTCACTCCTTCGAGAGCGGGCGCACCTCCGCGGCGGTCGACTCGACGGCGTCGGAGATCCTCACGTACGCCGGCCAGCCGATCCGCGCGCTCTACTCATCGGCGCACGGCGGGATCAGCGAGAACGTCGGATGTCTCCTCGACGCCGAGCGCGACGGGACCGGATGGAGGTGCGCCGACGGGTGGCCGTACCTCGCGGTCGTCGACGACCCGGCCGAGGCGCTCGCGTACGACGCCAAGGGACCGATGCCGCACGGGCTCTGGGCGCAGTCCTTTTCGGGCGGCGAGATCCGCGAGCAGATCATCGAGGACTACGGCATCGACATCGGCACGTTCGTGTCGATGGAATTCAAGGAGAGTCCCGGCGGGCGCCCGATCTCCGTTCTGGTGCGCGGGACCTCCGATTCGGTCGACCTGAAAGGCGACCGCTTCCTCCGCACCACGCTCGGCCTCAGCAGCACGCTCGTTCGGATGATTCCCTTCTAGCGCGCCCGCTACACCGCTCGGCGCGCGCACGAGCGCACACCTAGACTTGTCACTTCTTGAGTCACACCGTCGTCCTCGGTGGCGGCATCTGTGGCCTTGCCGCCGGATTCTCCCTGGCCGAGCACGGCGAGCGGGTCACCCTTCTTGAGGCTCAGCATTTTCTTGGCGGACTCGCGACGACCCTGCGCGGCGAGACCGGCGCGGGGTACGACTTCGGGCCGCACGCCTATCACGCGCGCAACCAGCGCGTGCTCGACATGTTCAAAGAGATCGCGTCCGACGGCTTTCCGGCCCGCGCCAAGAACGTGCGCATCAAGTTCCGCGGCAGCTACTACAAGTACCCGCTCGAGGCGCTCGACATCGCGAAGTCCATGTCGCCGGTCCTCGCGGCGCGCGCGTTCGCGGACTACTCGATGGAGTCGCTACGGCGTCGCCTCCGCCCGCGGGCGCTCGTCTCGGCGGAGGACTGGGTCGTCCAGGCCATGGGCCGCACCCTCTACGGGCTCTTCTTCGGCCCGTACACGACGAAGGTCTGGGGCGTGCCGCCGTCGCAGCTCGCCGCCTCGTTCGCGCAACATCGCATTCCGCACATCTCGCTCGTCCGCCGCGGGGCGCCGGGCTCATCTCGCAGCGCATGGCCGAGCGGATCAAGCGCGCCTCACCCCAGAACGAGATCTGCACCGGCGCGCTCGTCACCGGGATCGACGTCGACGGCGACCGCGTCGTGGGGGTGCGCTACCGCGAGGTGCCGGCCACCAACGACGACGGACAGCTCTGCCAGCTCGCCTCGGGCACCGAGCCCGCCGGGAACCCGTACGCGTCGGTTCATTCGCCCGAAGCGCGCATCGCCTGCGACCGCCTCGTGAACAGCGCGCCGCTGCCCGCGCTGATCAAGCTCCTGGGCGACGGGGTGTCGAACGAGGCGAAGGCGGCGGCGGACTTCCTGCGGTTTCGGGCGCTCACGATCGTCGGACTGCGGGTGAAGCGACCGCAAGCGCTGCCGGCGCAGTCGATCTATTTCACCAACAAGACCTTCAACCGGCTGTCCGAGACGCGCAACTACGGCGGCAGCGACATCTGCGCGCCGGACGAGACCGTGCTCCTCTGTGACATCACCTGCGAGGTCGGGGACCGCGTCTGGAACGCGTCCGCCGACGAGCTTGGCCGGATCTGTGCGAAGGAGCTCGCCGACGAAGGCTTCATGAAGGAGAGCGAGCTGGCCGAGTCCGTGGTGCTTCGTTCGACATTCGGTTACCCCGTGTACATGGTCGGCTACGAGCGCGCGATCGACACGCTCATGAAGGAGCTCATGCGCTTCGACAACCTCGTCACCGGGGGCCGGCAGGGGCTGTATAAGTACGTCGACATGGACATCGCCTCGGAGATGGGGCTCGCCATGGCCGATCACTTCCTATCCGGCAAGTCGAAGCGGGAAGCCATCGGGAACGTCCCCTATGAGGATCGGGTCTTTGCCTGAGCGAGGAGCGGCTTTGCCGGGACGAGCGAATCAACCAGCCCTGAGCGCGTCTCCGCGGCGAAGCCGCGAGATTGAGCAGGACAGAGTTTTTGCCTGAGATCCTTCGGGTGGGTGTGATCGGGGCGGGCTACTGGGGCCCGAACCTGGTGCGCAACCTGAGCGAGGCGCCGGGCGCGGATCCCGTCGCCGTCGCGGACCTTTCTCCGGAGCGGCTCGAATCCATCCGCAAGCGTTTCCCGGCGGTGCGCACGACCACCGACCACACCGAGCTCTTCGACGACCCGAAGATCGACGCGGTCTGCATCGTGACCCCGGTGGGTACGCACCGCCGGCTCGCGGAGGAAGCCTTCCGCGCGGGGAAACACGTGTTCGTCGAGAAGCCGCTCGCGGGCAAGACCGCCGACGCGGAGGCCATCATTCGCGCGGCCGAGGCCGCGGGAAAGACGCTCATGGTCGGCCACACGTTCGTGTACAACCCCGCCGTTGTCGCGGTGAAGGAGATCCTCGACGCGGACGGCGTCGGCCGCGTGCAGTACATCGACAGCCAGCGCGTGAACCTCGGGCTGCACCAATTCGACATCAACGTGCTCTGGGACCTTGGCCCGCACGACGTGTCGATCACGCTCTACTGGCTCGGCGAGGAGCCGGAGTGGATCCAGGCGACCGGCGCGTGCTTCGTGCAATCGGATATCGAGGACGTCGTCTTTCTCATGATCGGATTTCCGTCCGGCGCGCTCGCGCACGCGCATCTCTCGTGGCTCGCGCCGAGCAAGCTGCGGACCATGACCGTCACCGGGTCGAAGAAGATGATCGTGTACGACGATGTCCAGGCCGTCGAGAAGGTGAAGGTCTACGACCAGGGCGTCGACAAGCTGTCCGGCGAGGAGCTCCGGCGAAGCTATCGCGCGGGTGACATCCACAGTCCGCGCATCGCCGTCACGGAGGCGCTCCAGCTGGAGATGCGGCACTTCATCGACTGCGTGGCCAAGGGCAAGCGCCCGCGAAGCGACGGAGAGGCGGGCCTGCGCGTCGTGCGCGTGCTGGAGGCCGGGATGCGCTCGCTCCGCTCCGGTGGCGCGCGCGTCGCCTACCACCCGGAGGGCGTGCGCGCATGACCTCCGGCGCGGCGGTCCACAAGACGGCGATCGTCGCGCCGAACGTGCATCTGGGCGAGGGGAGCGTCGTCGGCGAGTACGTCGTCCTCGGTCGCGCGCCGCGCGGTAAGAAGGAGGGCGAGCTGGAGCTGGTCATCGGCCCCGGCGCGGTGATCCGGCCGTTCACGACGATCTACGCCGGCACGCGCATCGGCGCGCGCCTGCAGACCGGTCAGGGCGCATCGATCCGCGAGGACAACATGATCGGCGACGACGTCTCGATCGGCACCCATGCGTCGCTCGAGTTCGGCAACCGCGTCGGGTCTCGCGTTCGTGTACACACCGGCTGCTTCCTGGAGCTGACCCACATCGAGGACGACGTCTTTCTCGGCCCGCACGTCGTGTTCACGGACGACCCCCATCCCCAGTGCCCCGCCTATCTCGACTGCGTCAAGGGCGGCGTCGTGCGACGCCGCGCGCGCATCGGCGCGAACAGCACGATCCTGCCGGGGATCGAGATCGGCGAGGACGCGCTCGTCGGCGCCGGGAGCGTCGTCCGTCACACGGTGCCGGCGCGGACGGTGTGGGCCGGCAACCCAGCGGTGCAGCTCAAGGACGACATCCGCGACCTCACCTGCTTCGTCGGCATCTACCCGCACGCGTACGCGTGGCTGAGCGACCTGCCCGCGCGCGAGCGGGTCCGCACGTGAAAGGAGCTTCCATCTCATGAGCGCAGTCGCAACACAGGAGATCCCGCTCGTCGATCTGCGCGCCCAGTACGCGACGATCCGCGAGGAAGTACGGAAGGCGATCGACGAGGTCCTCGACAGCATGCAGCTCACGATCGGGCCCAACGTCCGCGCCTTCGATCAGGAGTTCGCTTCCTACATCGGGACCAAGCATTCGATCGGGGTGGGCTCGGGCACCGATGCCCTCCAGCTCGCGATCCGCGCGTGCGGGGTCTCGGGCGGCGACGAGGTCATCACCGTGTCGCACACGTTCTTCGCGACGGTGGAAGCGATCCTGTACGCGAACGCGCGGCCGATCCTCGTCGACGTCGACGAGAAGACGATGCTCATGGACCCGTCGGCGGTCGCCGCCGCGATCACGCCGCGCACCAAGGCGATCATTCCGGTGCACCTGTACGGGCGGACCGTCGACCTGAAACCGCTGCGCCAGATCGCCCAGGACCGGAACATCACGATCATCGAAGACGCGGCGCAGGCACACGGCGCTCTGCTCGACGACGGACACAGGGCCGGCACCGGCGGGCGTGTGAACTGTTTCTCCTTCTACTGCTCGAAGAACCTGGGCGCGTACGGGGAGGCCGGAAGCATCACCACGAGCGACGACCGGCTCGCCGAGGAGCTGCGGGCGCTGCGCGAGCACGGCCAGTCGACCCGCTACTACCACCCGGTCATCGGGTACAACGCGCGGCTCGACGAGATCCAGGCGGCGATCCTGCGCATCAAGCTTCGCAAGCTCGAGGAGTGGAACAACCGCCGGCGCGAGCTCGCGCGGATGTACGACCAGCGGCTGCGCGACGTCGGCGTGATCGTTCCCGAGATCCCCGCGGAACCTCGCCGGCACGTCTTCTACACGTACACGATCCGCGTGACCGGTGGCCGGCGCGACGACTTGCGTAAGTACCTCGGCGACCGCGGCATCGGTACCCAGATCCACTACCCGGTGCCGATCCACCTTCAGCAGTCGGCCGAGTTCCTGGGCTATCGCAAGGGCGATCTCCCGGTCACCGAGAAGGTCGCGGCCGAGGTGCTGTCGCTGCCGATGTTCGCCGAGCTCACCAACGAGCAGCTCGAGCGGGTCAGCGATGCGGTCCGAACGTTCATGAAGTCGCATTGAGCGAGCTGATCGGCGAGAAGGAGGCGGAGGCCGCCGAGCGCGTCGTCAAAGCGGTGCACGGGGTCCAGGAGTCGAGCGGTACACGGCGGCGGCGTACGTGGACAGCGGAGAGGGGGCGCGGCTGCGGCGCGTGCTGCTTCGCGCGGTCTGCAAGACGTTCGGGAACGGCGTTCGCATCGGACTCGGCGTGCTGGTGCTCCATCCGCACACATTCGAGATCGGCGACGCGGTGTTCATCGGCGCTCAGACGTACCTGCAGGGCCGCCACGACGGCCAGTGCGTGATCGGCCCGCACACCTGGATCGGCCCGCAGAGCTACTTCGACTGCCGGTCGCTGACGCTCGAGGAGTACGTCGGCTGGGGGCCCGGAGCGAAGGTGCTCGGCAGCGAGCACACCGGGGAACCGATCGACAAGCCGATCATCCAGACGGATCTCGTGATCAAGCCGGTGCGCGTCAAGAAGTGGGCGGACATCGGCGTGAACGCCGTGCTGCTCCCCGGCGTGACCGTCGGTGAAGGGGCGATCGTCGGCGCCGGCGCGGTCGTGACGAAGGACGTCGCGGACTGGGCGATCGTCGCGGGCGTCCCCGCCAAGCGCATCAAGTGGCGGAAAGAACCGGCGGCAAAAGCGTGAGCATCTCGAAGAAGCTGCGCCTGATCCCGCGCGCCCCGGGCGACACGACGGCGCTCGATCCCGCGATCGCGGACGCGATGCGCACGGCGGGTATCGACCCCGCGAAGTTCACCGCCGCACCGTTCGAGGGCGGCGATGTCGAGGAAGCGATCGCCGCGATCGCCAAGGCAGGCCCGCACGTCGAGCACACGTTCCTGTTCCCGACCCTGAACGGCGCGTTCAGCGCGATGGAGAAGCTCCTCGACGAGCGGGCCTCCGCGCGCATCAGCAAGGCGCCCGACGGATGGCTCGTCGTGTTCGACGCGGCGGACGAGCATGGCGCCGCGGACGAGCGCTTTGCCTCGGTCGCGCGCTCTCTCGGGGCGCACGACCGCGGCGTCGCGAAGATGAACGTCACGGTGAACAGGTCGGTGACCGTGAAGAAGGCGCCGCCCGGGTGACCGCGCTCGCCGGCGCCCGCGTCGTCGTGACCGGCGGTGCGGGGACGATCGGCTCGCACCTCGTCGACGCCGCGATCGCGGAAGGGGCGCGCGAGGTCGTGGCTCTCGACGCGATGGTGCGCGGCGTTCCCGAGAATCTCGCGGGGGCGCTCGCGACCGGTCGAGCTCGTCTGGTCGGGGTCGACATCCGCGATCGCGAGGCCGTCCGCGCGAACATCGAGGGCGCCGACGTGGTGTTCCATCAGGCCGCGCTCCGCTGGACGCGCTGTCAGGAGAATCCGCGCGAGTGTCAGGAGGTCATGGTCGACGGGACCCTGAACGTGCTCGACGCCGCTGCGGACGCGAAGGTGGCACGGGTGGTGCTTGCGTCATCGGCGGTGGTGTACGGCGAGCCGGTCCGCCTGCCGATCGACGAGGACCATCCGCTCAATGGGACGACGGTCTACGGGGCGGCGAAAGTCGCGAACGAGCAGATGGCGCGGGCGTTCTCTCACCTGCGCGATCTCCGGACCGTGACGCTGCGTTACTTCAACGTGTACGGCCCGCGGCAGGACATCCGCTCGGGCTACGTCGAGGTCATGGTCCGCTGGCTCGACCTGATCGACCAGGGCAAGCCACTGGTGATCTTTGGCGACGGCTCGGCATCGACCGATTTCGTGTACGTCGGTGACGCCGTCCGGGCGAACGTCCTGGCCTGCGTCAGCGACGCGCGCGCCGCTATCGTCAACGTCTGCAGTGGCATTGAGTCGCGCATGAAGGACGTCGCGGAGCTGCTGCTCGAGATCACCGGAAGCGGCGTCGGGATCGAGACGACCCTGCGCGAGGGGCTGACGCGGCTCATCGATTGGCGACGCCGCGCACTCGGAGCGAATGAATTACCAGCGGAGGCAGCGCAGTGACCGTCGAGGCAAAGAAGAAGCTGAACGTGCCGATCACCAAGCCGGCACTCACCGAGGAGGAGGCCCGCGCCCCGTTCGAATCGATCAAGAGCGGATGGGTGACGCAGGGGCCGAAGGTCGCCGAGTTCGAAAAGGCGGTCGCGGCGTACGTCGGCGCGAAGCACGGCATCGCGACCACCTCGTGCACGACCCGCCTGCACCTCGCGCTCGCGACCGCGGGCGTCGGGTCCGGCGACGAGGTCATCGTGCCCTCGTTCACGTTCATCGCCTCCGCCAACGCGATCCTCTACACCGGCGCGACGGTCGTGTTCTGCGAGATCGATCCGCGCACGTTCAACGCGGACCCCGGCGATATCGAGAAGCGCATCACGAAGAGGACGAAGGCGATCATGCCGGTCGACCAGATCGGGCTCGCTTGCGACATCGACGCGGTCAACGACATCGCGAGGCGCCACGGGCTCGACGTGGTGGAGGATGCCGCCCCCACCATCGGCGGGACCTACAAAGGGCGACGGGTCGGCGGGAACGCCCACCAGACGGTCTTCAGCTTCCATCCGCGCAAGGTCATCACGACCGGCGAAGGCGGCATGATCACGACCGACGACGACGCGTTCGCCGACAAGGCGCGCAGGCTGCGTGCGCACGCGATGAGCGTCAGCGACCTCGATCGGCACAAGTCCGAGCGGCCGATCATCGAGGAGTACCACGAGCTCGGGTTCAACTACCGGATGACCGACATCCAGGCGTCGATCGGTCTCGTGCAGCTGCGACGGCTCGACGAGCTGCTGCGGATCCGGGTCGCCAAGGCCGAGCGCTACAACACCGAGCTCGCCGATATCAAGAAGGTGCGCACGCCGTTCACGCCACCGTATGCGACGCACACGTACCAGTCGTACTGCCTCGACCTCGATCCGGCGGTCGATCGCGACGAGCTCATGGCGCGGCTGCTCCGGCGCGGCATCGCGACGCGCCGCGGGGTCATGGCCTCACATCTGGAGAAGGTCTACCTCGACCGCGTCGGGCGCGTGTCGCTCCCGATCACCGAGGAGAAGGCCCGCACCACGATGCTCATCCCGCTCTTCGCGACGATGACCGACGAGGAGCAGACCTACGTGATCGACGCGCTGCACGAGGAGCTCGCGGCGGCCTAGCTTCGCTCTACGCGGAAGACGTGGCTCGTGCGCTGGCCGATCTCCCGCACGCTGACCTTCTCGAGGCGGACCCTCTCAAGACCCTTCGTCGCAAGGGCGAGGCCCGCCCCCAGAAAGACGGGCATCACGTCCACGTTGAATTCGTCGGCGAGCCCTGCCTCGAGCACCTGCTGGACGGCGCTCGCGCCGCCGATCACCTGAACGTCTTTGCTCCCTGCGGCTTTCGTCGCCTGCGCGACCGCTGAGGCGACGCCGTCGGTCACGAACGTGAACCGGAGCCGGTCGTCCTGCTTCGGCTTCTTCGCCGGCGGATGGTGCGTCAGCACGAAGATCGGGACCTGGAATTCGTAGTTGCCGACGTACCAATCGGGATCGTCGGCCATCTCGAACGCGCGCCGCCCCATGATCACGGCGCCGGTCCTCGCGATCAGCCCGTCCATGTAGGGGGTCCCGTGGAGTGCCTCGAGATCCGGATAGAGACGAGCGATGCTGCCCTGCTCGTCGGCGACGAATCCGTCGAGCGACGTGGTCATCCCGACGACGACCTTGCCCAATCGCTTACGCCGAGCGCATGAACTGGATCATCTCCGCACGCAGGCGGTAACCCATCGACTCGTTGATGTGAAGGATCGGCGCGTTCTGGCTGTCGTTGTCGGTGCGGACCTTGTCGACGCCCAGGGCGATCGCCTGCATCACGGTCTCGCATTTGAGCGCGCGCGCGATGCCGCGTCCTCGTCCTGCGCGTGCCACTCCCGTCCAGTCCGTCGCCACCACGCCGCGCTTCGGTGGATAGTTCAGGAGGGAGACGCCGAGGATCGCGTCACCCTCGCGCGCGATCCACACGCGGTCCTCGTGAACGCCCGGCGACCTCATCCACTTCATGAAGTCGTCGAACGGCGTGTCGGTGTGCGGAACGGTCGTCGGAATGTCGTGGATCGCCTCGTCGCTCATCTTCCACAGCTTCGTGAACTTTGCCGGATCGTTGTCCTTGTCGAGGGTGAGCACTTGGATTCCGCTCGCTCGCATCTGGCTGCGCGACTGGGTCGCCATCGTCTCGATCTTCGATCGGTTGGGACCGAGATCGAGCTGCCAGAACCGCTGCCGGCGGACCTCGTCATAGCCTCGCTTCGCCACGACGTCGATTCGCGGCTGGTCGTGAGCCCAGGTCCAGAACGTGAACGTGCGCGTGCCGTCGTCCCGAGAGCGGTCTTCCATGGCCGCGAACAGCGCGTCGAGCCGCTCGGGCGTGCGGTGCGACGGGAGGAGCTCGGCGGTGAGGCTGCCGTACCGCTTCGGCATCTGGTCCCAGACCACATGACGCTGCTGCGCGAACGCGACGGGTTTTCCTGCGAGCTCCCCGACGAAGCGCTCGTTCTTCGCGTTGCTGTCCGGATTCCTCCATGAGTGCTCCTGCTGGACCGGATCGACGGGGTCGTCGGGGAAGACCGCGGTCAGCAGGTCTGCGGCGAAGACCGCGTCGTCGATCTTCGCCGGGCGGAGGATGATGTCGCCTGCCTTCACCGCAGCCTCCCCAGCAGCTTGTCGCGCGCGACCTGCCCGAGCTGCACCAGATATTGTCCGACTTCCCGCCGCCCGAACTTCGAAGCACCGAGCTCGCGGTCGCGGAACGTGTAGGGGACTTCGACGATCCGCTTCGTGCGGGCCCGCGCGATCACCTCGAGGCCGATCTTGAAGCCGATCGCGTTCAGGTGGACGCCGTCGACCGCCGCACGGCGCACCGCGAAGAATCCGCTCGTCGCGTCGCGCACCGGGACGAGGGCGCTCCCCATGTAGCAGGCGATGCGCGACACCACACGCCGCGAGAGCGGCCAGTCCATCGTGCCGCCGCCGCGTATGTAGCGGCTCCCGACCGCGAGATCCGCGCCCGCCTCGAGCGCGTCGAGCAGCGCTGGGACGACCTCCGGCGGATGCGAGAGGTCCGCATCCATCACGACGAAGACGTCGCCGCGTGATTCCTTCATCCCTGCGATCACCGCCGACGCAAGACCGGCTTTCCCCGCCCGCCGCAGCACGCGGATGGGCGTCGTCGCGGCGAGCTTCTCCGCGAGGTCGGCCGTGCCATCGGGCGAGCCATCGTCCACGACCACCAGCTCCCAGTCACGGCCGCGCATCGCGTTCGCGAGCCGTCCCGCGAGCAGCGGCAGCGAGCCGGCTTCGTTGTACGTGGGTACGACCACGGAGATCATGAGCGCCGATAGTCTAGGAACGGTGCGAGTAGCGTTCGATGCGCGCCATCTGCAAACGGTGGCGCGCGTTCGAGGGATCGGCCGCTATTCGCGCAATCTTCTCGCGGCGTTCGCGCGACGCGCACCCCGCGACGTCGAGTTCGTGCTCGTTCGGCTCGCGAACTTTCCGCCCGCGGACCCCGGCCTGCTCCCAGCGCACGCCGATCTGGCGACGCGGCGCCTGCGGCGTCCGGAACTGTCGATGCTCGCGATCGACCCGCTCGCGCTGTCGATCGAGCTTCGTGGCTCGCGGCCGGACGTGTACCACTCCACCCAGCTGTCGCTTCCGGCGTGGCGCCCGTTCCCGGCGGTCGTCACGGTCCACGATCTCGCGCCGCTGATCTGGCCCGACCACTATCTGCGGCTCCCGT
>VBGS01000159.1 GCA_005889445.1 Chloroflexota bacterium | reverse complement strand
CACCCGGTCGATACCGAACGAGCGAAGCCCGGACCTAGGCTGGCCGGGCCGCAATGCGAGGACCAAACGTCACCTGTCCCAAATGCTCAGCGTCGATGCCGGTCGACTACATCTACTGCGGCAAGTGCGGCACACGCCTCGCGACCGGCGACACCGTCGAGGGCGAGACCAAGCAGGTCACGGTGCTCTTCGCCGACATCTCGGGGTTCACCGCGCTCGCCGAGCGCCTCGACCCAGAGGAGCTCCACGAGAACATGCGGACCGCCTGGGACGCGATCGCCGCGGAGATCCGCGAGCAGGGCGGCCTGATCGAGAAGTACATCGGCGACGCGGTGGTGGCCGTCTTCGGCGCCGTCGACGATCAGCTCGATCACCCCGAGCGCGCGCAGCACGCGGCTGTCGCGATCCTCGACGCGCTGGAGCGCGAGAACGAGCGGATCGCGGAGCGGACCGGGCGGCACCTGGCGCTCCGTGTGGGCGTGAACACGGGCCTCGCGGTCGCCGGCGCGATCGGAGACAAGGAGAGCGAGTTCGGCGTGCTCGGCGACGCGGTGAACGTCGCGGCGCGACTCGAGCAGGCGGCCGAGCCGGGCGAGATCCTTATCGGCGACGCCACCTACCGGCAAACGCCGGGAGTCTTTGCGTACGAGCCGCATCCGCCGGTCGCCGCCAAAGGCAAAACAGCTCCGCTCGTCGCCTGGCGCTTGCTAGGCGCGCAGACCGCCGGGCGAAGGGAGCGCAGCGGCGGCCCGCTCGTCGGCCGGGACGCCGAGGTCGCGCAGCTGACGGGCGCGCTGGAAGAGGCGCTCGCCGGCAGGGGCCGGATCGTCTCGATCGTGGGCGAAGCGGGGCTCGGCAAGACCCGCCTCGTCGACGAGGTCCTCGCGGACCCGCGAGCACTCGGGGCACGCGTGGCGCGGGCGCGCTGCTCGCCCTATGACGCACACCGCGCGTACGGCGCGATCGCCGACGTGCTGCGTCGCGCCCTGGCGATCGGTACGAGCGCGCCAACGGAGATCGCGCATCGCACCATCAGCGAGACGCTTCCCGGCCTCGAGCCGGACACAGCGAAGCTCGTGCTTGCCGCCCTCGGGTACGGCCTCGTGCTGCCGCCGCTCTCGGGTGACACGCGGCGCAAGCTGCTCGACCGCGCTATCCGCGACCTCATCCTCCGCGTCGCTCGCACCCAGCCGGTGATCCTCGCGATCACCGATGTGCAGTGGGCCGATCGCGCGTCGCAGGAGGTGCTCGCGGCCCTCGCGCCCGCGCTCGAGACCACCTCCGCTTTTGTCATCACGACCTACCGGCCGGAGCTGACGCCGCCGTGGAGCACGAGCCGCGCCCACCTGCAGATCCGGCTCACACCGCTCGAGCCGTCGGCGAGCGCGGCGCTGCTCCAAGCGCTCCTGCCCAAAGGCGCCCTCCCGACCGCGGCGATCGACGACGTCGTCGAGCGCAGCGGCGGAAACCCGACGTATCTCGAGGAGGCGGCACGGTGGATGGTGGAGACCGGGCTGGTCGTCGAGCGCGACGGCGCGACGCCGCTCGCGGACGTCAGCCGCATGCGAGATCTGCCCGAGGGGCTTCCGATCCTTCTGCTGCGCCGAGCCGATCAAGCGAATGCGTCCGAGCGACGGTTGCTCCAGGCGCTCGCCGTTTCCGGACGCGCAAGCGACGTCGTTCTCCTCCGGGCGCTGTTCGGAGCCGACGTCGATGTCGACGTCGCCCTCGACGGGCTCGAGGCGCGCGGGCTCGTGGAGATCACCGCGCACGGCGACCACCGCATTCGGCACACGCTGCTGCGGGAGTTCGTGTACGACTCGATCCCGACACGTCAGCGCGAGGATCTGCACGGCAAGCTCGCGCAGACGATCGAGACGGTCATGCCCGACGTCGCGGTCCAGCAGCCCGAGCTCCTCGCGTATCACTACGCCGAATCCGTCCACGTCGCCCGCGCTGTCGACCACGCCATGCTTGCCGGCGACCGAGCGTTCTCGCTCTTCGGCCTCGATGACGCGTTGCATCAGTACCGTTCCGCGGCGGATGTCGCGCCGCGCCTGCCGTCAGGCGGGGCCGATGAGCGCGCGCGGGCGCTGCTTCGGGCCACCGACGCGGCTCGTGCGCTCGGTCGTGACGACGCTGTCGCGATCGCGGAAGAGGGGCTCGCGGCGGCCCCGAACGACCAAGCCCTCCGGGCGGCGCTGCGCCGCCGCGCCGGAGAGCTCGCCGCGCGAGCCGGTGCCACCGAACGATCGGCCGAGCACCTTGCCGAGGCCGATCGGCTGACCCCGCCCGAGGGCCGGGAACGAGCCGAGCTCACCCTCGCCAAGGCGTACCTCGCGCGATCCGGCGCGCCCACCGAGGCCCTCGCGGTCGCGCGCACCGCTGTGAAGGAGGCGCTCGCCGCCGGCGATCGCGCCCTGGCACTCGAGGCCGAGGAGGCGATCGTCGCGTTCGCCTCCGCCGCGGGCGCGACGGACGAGTCGATCCGAGCGGTCGAGCGATGCGTCGAGCTCGCGAACGCGGTCGGCGATCTGTCGGGCCTCGCGCGCGCGCTCGCGACGCTGACCTACGCCGCCCTGGACCGCGGCGATCTGGAAGGAGCGCACACGCTCGCGAACGAGCTGCTCGGCGCCGAGTCGCGGCTCGGAGAGATCTCGGGAGAGGCGGCGGCGCTTCGCGCTCTCGGACGCGTCTACTTCGGTCAGGGGAAGTTCGAGGAGGCCGAGCACACCCTGCAGCGCGCGCTGGCTCTGGCCGACCCGCTCTCGCAGGGGCCACAGCCCGCGGATCCGGCGTCGACGCTGCTCGTGCTCGGATCGGTCGCGATCGAACGCGGCGACTTCACGGCCGCGGCGACGACGCTCGCCGACGCGCGAGCCCTCGCGGAGCGGTCCCAGTCACGCGAGCACATTGCGGCGCGCGCGAGCGGCGAGCTCGCGCGACTCGCGCTGCTACAGGGGAACCTTGCCGACGCGAAACAGCACGCCACGATCGCGTACCCGGGGAGCTTGCGATCGCCGACGCCCGACGCACGGAAGGCCTCGAGCACGCGTTCCGTCTCGCCCTCCCGGTCGCGACCGCCGAAATCCGGGGCGCCGCGGGGCGGCTGCTCGCCGCGCGGGGCGACGTCGTCGGCGGGCGCAACGAATGCAGCGAGGCGCTCGCGGTGTTCGAGCGGCTCGGTCCGGTCTACATGGTTGAGCGGACGAAGCGGCGGATCACCGAGCTCGACGTCACCGGGCAGGCGCAGACCGCCTAGTCACGCAACGCCACGCGCCGCTAGAGCGCGAACTCTCCCGGCGCGATCTTCGCGCGTCCACCCATGTACGAGCGAACGACCTCGGGGATAGCGAGCGATCCGTCGGGGATCTGGTAGTTCTCCATGATCGCGCTCATGAGGCGTGGCAACGCGAGCCCTGACGCGTTGAGGGTGTGCACGTACTCGGCCTTCCCTCCGGGCTCGCGGCGGAACTTGATGTTCGCACGCTCGGCCTGGAACGGACCGCAGTCCGATGCCGACGAGACCTCGAGCCACTCGTTGGACGCCGGACCCCAGGCGTCGATGTCGAAGCCGCGCAGCGTGTTGAAGCCCAGATCGCCGGTGCATCGCTCGGTGACGCGGACCGGGAGCTCGAGGAGATCGAGCACCTCGACGGCGAGCTCGGTGATGCGATCGAGCCACTTCGGCGCATCCTCCGGTGCGCAGTGGACGACCATCTCGACCTTGTCGAACTCGTGCCCGCGCTTGATCCCGCGGACGTCGCGACCGGCGCTCATGTGCTCGCGGCGGAAGCACGCGGTGTACGCGACGTAGGTGCGGGGCAGCGACGCGCCGTCCAGCGTCTCGTCGCGATGCAGCGCGACCAGCTGCGGCTCGGCCGTTGGCACGAGCCAGATGTCGTCGTCCTCGTCCCGGTAGAGGTTGTCGTCGAAATGCGGCAGCTGGCCGGTCGCGATCAGCGTCTCGCGCTTGGTCACGAAGGGCGGATAGATCTCCGTGAACCCCGCGCGGAGCTTGAGGTCGATCATCCAGGCGATGAGCCCGCGCTGTAGCGCCGCGCCCGCGCCGCGCAGCACGTAGAACCGGGAGCCCGAGAGCTTCGTTCCGCGCGGGATGTCGAGGATGCCAAGGGCTTCTCCGATCTCCCAGTGCGGCCGCGGCGCGACCGGCAGCTTCCTCGGTTCGTCTTTGCGGACGACCCTGTTGTCGTGCTCGTCCTTTCCGCGGGGCACGCGCGGATCGATGACGTTGGGGATCCAGAGGAGGGCCGCGTCGCGTTCGGCCTGCAGCGTCCCCAGCTCCGCGTCGATCGTCTTGATGCGGTCGCCGAGCTCGCGCATCCGCGCTTTCACCGCGTCGCTCGGCGGACCGCCTTTGCTCGCACGGTTGCGCTCGGCTTTCAGCGTCTCCGATTCGGACAACAGCTTCCGGACCTGCGCGTCGAGCTCGATGATCCGGTCGAGGGGCGCCTTGAAGCCGCGCGCCTCGAGCGTCGCGCGAACTTCGTCCGGGTTCTCGCGGATGCGCTGAAGAGGGGTCATCGGGCGCGTGCCATTATCCGTGCTCTCCCGTGTTCGACGTCGTTCTCGTGGCCTTCGAAGGTCCCGACCGCTACTCGTTCGTAGGCGGTCTCGCGACGCGCATGATCGATCTCGCCGACGCGCTCGTAGACCGCGGCCATCGAGTGCGCCACATCTTTGTCGGCGACCCGAAGCTCCCCCCGATCGAGGAGCGAGCTGACGGCGCGCTGGTCTACGAGCGCTGGTCGCAGTGGATCAGCGCGCACCACCCCAAGGACGTCTACGACGGCGAAGACGGAAAGTGGCGCGACTTCTCTCGGACCGTCCCACCGCACCTGGCGCGACTCGTCCGCGCGTCGGCCGGCGCCGGGCGCCGCACGGTGATGCTGTTCGAGGACTGGCAGACCGCGAGCGCCGCCATCGGCACGGCCGCGATCCTCGGCGCTCGCGCTCACCGGGATGCGGCGCTCCTTTGGAACGCGAACAACACGTACGGGTTCGGGCGCGTCGACTTCACGCTGCTGCGCCGCGCGGCGTCGATCACGACGGTCTCCCGGTTCATGCGCGCGGAGATGGCCGCGATCGACGTTGACGCCGCGGTCCTGCCCAACGGCATCGCCGAGCGCTGGCTCAAGCCGCTCCCGCCCACCGACGCCCGGACGCTGCGGCACGCGTTTGGCGAACGGCCGACGTTCGTGAAGGTCGCGCGGTTCGATCCGGACAAGCGGTGGCTCTGGGCCATCGACGCGATCGCCGCGATGCGCGACGCGGGAGCGGCGCCCCGGCTCCTCATGCGCGGCAGCCGGGCCGAATACGCCGAGACGGTCGGCGACCGAATCCGGACGCGGGGCCTGCGGATCGAGCGCATCGCGCTCGGGCCCGAGTCGACCACGCGCGACCTGGCCGAAGCGATCGCCAAGGCCGATGCCGAGGTCTGCTTCCTCGATTACTTCATTCCGGAGCGCAGCCTGCGCGGCATGTATCAGGCCGCCGACGGCGTCCTCGCGAACTCGGAGAAGGAGCCGTTCGGCCTTGTCGGGCTCGAGGTCATGGCCTCGGGTGGGATCGCGTACGTGGGACGGACCGGCGAGGACTACGCGGTGCCGCTCGGCAACGCGGTCGTGATGCAGAGCGACGATCCGCGCGAGCTGCTCGCGACCTACGGCGCGCTCCGTTCAAAGCCCGAGCTGGTGCGGGCGATCCGCGCCGACGGGCGCGGGACGGCCAAACGTTTCGTGTGGCCGCGGATCCTCGACGGCTACGAGGCCGCGTGGGAGACGGCCTTCGCCCTCGCGACCTAACGCCGCTCGAGCACATCGAACCGGACGGCGCGCTCGACGAAGAGGCGGCCCGCGCGCGCCGCGCGGGGCGCCCGCCACCGGACGCGATGCGAGAAGCGGAGATGATCGTCCAGATAGTCCTGGAGCTCGCCGGCGTCCTCGAACGGAATGGCGTGCCAGAGCCGTCCCCTCCGGCGCGAGGTGAAGAGGCCGCGGCGAAGGACGTCCGCGACTGCGTGGTCCGAGTGCGTGTCGTCGCTCTTCGTTGGCCGCTGGCTGCCGATCGTTCCGATAACCCGGCCCGTCGCGCTCCGTGCGCGAACCCGCGCGGACATTCGCGAGTCAGGCCGCGCGTCGACCAGCACCCCGTCGTCGACGAGGATCCGCCGGGCCTCTTCGAGGGCATCGACCATGCCCTTGTGGACCACTCATCAGAGGGTCCACGAAAAGATCACGACCTCGAACGATCGATCCGGCAGTCGCAGGTCCTGCGCGGTCCCGTAGCGGAACGTGACGTTGCGAAGGCCTCGTCGCGTCGCCTCGGTGCGCCCGCGCCGCAGCGCCGTTCGGTCCGGATCGACGGCGAGCACCGTCTTCGCGCCGCGGGCAGCCCCGAGCGCGAGGCGGCCTTCGCCCGCGCCGATGTCCGCGACCCGTCGGCCGCGTAGGTCGACGCCATACGCGGCCAGCTCGATCTCGGCGGGCGGCCGAAGGTAACCGAGACCGCCGGGGAGAAGCCGGCCGACGTTAGCCGTAGCGCTCACCCGATCCAGGCAGCATGGCGCCGCTCCGCTGGGCCGTCGCGGCGAGCCGCGAGGGGTCCATGAGCGGGGAGCGGATGTCGTCCGGAGGCTCCGCGCCGGCGAACCACCAGACCACCTCGAGATTCGCGCGGAAGAGCTCGTCGAACACCGCGTCCTCGGGCGAGGAGTTCCTGCTCGAGTACCACCAGAACCAGTCGCTGCCCTCGGCGACCATGAGCGGCTGCCGCACGCTC
>VBGS01000087.1 GCA_005889445.1 Chloroflexota bacterium | reverse complement strand
GTACTTCTCGACGTCGTCGAACGACTCGCCGCGCGTGCCGACCATCTGATAGGCGGGCTCGCCGCGGCGGCGGAAAAATCGCGGGTCCGGCAGCCGCAGCAGCTCCTCCGGGCGCGCGCCGTCGACAGCGTCGCCGGCCCTCAGGCGCGCGAACCGCTTCTCGGCCTCGTCGCGCGAGACGTTCGGGAAACGCGCGCGGACATACCGCTCGTTCAGGTCGTCGAGCATCCGCTGGACCTCATCGATGTACATATCCTGCGCCTCGCGGTTGGCCATGTCCTTGAGTCCGAACTTCACGTTGGTCTGCCCGCCGCGCTCGTCGCCGAACATCTCGAGGCCTCTGCCGAACCATTTGTGAATGGCCCGTTGGATGTCCGGCATCCCGATGTAGCCATCGCCGCGCGCGGCGGCTTCCACCCAGCGACGCAGCGGGATCACGCCGGCCGCGAGATGGAACGCTTCCTCGCGAAGCATCGGCGGCATGCTCGAGGCGTAGGGCTTGTACGCCGAGATCTTCTGCATCGTGAGCTGGTACTTCCCCACGCGATCGATGAATGCCGCGAACACGACGTTGTCCAGGAAGCTGTCGTACTCGAGGTTGAACGCGGCGAGCACGTGCGATCCGGTCTGCATGGAAAGGATCTCTTCGACCATGTCCGCCGGTTTCGTGTCGGTCGCCGGCGACCAGTCCGCGCTCGTGAGCAGGTGGACCATCTGATAGCCGTGCCGAAGCTCCTCGGCCATGACGCGGAGGGCCCAGGCGTGGTCCTGCGGCTCCTGGGCTCGCGCGAGGGTGGCCTGATGCTGCTGGATCGAGCCGAACTCGGTCGAGGCCTGCGCGCGGATCTGCATGAGGAGGTGCTGCGCGGCCTCCGCTGGCAGCTCGCTGGGGACGACTGCTTTGGGAGACCCCTTGCGGTCGCCGACCTCGATGTCGGCGCTCGTATCCGACGCGATCTTGGCGCAGAGGCAGAACGGCTCGTCGCGCGGGAAGAAACGGTCCCATTCTTCGGCGAGCTTCGGATAGTCGGGAAAGTTGTGCCGCTGCCAGTGCTCGATCGCGTCGTGATACGGCCTGGGCAGCGTCCGGGTCTGGTCGTTCACCGCTCTAGCCTACCTACTGCGAGCCGCGAATGGTCATACCGTTCGCCAAAGCGAACGGCTACCGCGGCGAGCTTCTGCCCTGAACCCCAGTCGATCCGCTCTGCGAACCCGCGCCGCCCGGCAGGCCGCGACGCTTGGCCCCGGGCTTTCCAGCGTCGGCCACCTGCGATCCGCCCTTTGGGTCAGGGTCGAGACTCGGTGCACGCTTCTTCGCCCACTTCTTTGCCATGCCCGGCATCAGTGCAAGACGCATGCTGTCATCCACGACACGCGTCGCGGCACGCTCGCTGCACCGGGCGAGGCTGTGCAGATCGGCTTTTGGATCTCGAGTGAGGAGCACGGCCCGAACGAGATCGTCCGCGCGGCGCAGCGCGCCGAGGCGGTGGGTTTTCCGTACGTGCAGCTCTCCGATCACTTCCATCCGTGGATCGACCGGCAGGGTCAGAGCCCGTTCGTCTGGTCGGTCATCGGCGGGATCGCCGCGACGACGAAGCTCACCGTCGGGACCGGCGTCACCTGCCCGATCATCCGCGTCCACCCGGCGATCGTCGCGCAGGCCGCGGCGACCTCGAACGTCATGCTCGACGGGCGCTTCTTCCTCGGTGTCGGCACCGGCGAGAACCTGAACGAGCACGTCGTCGGGAAGGGTTGGCCACCGCTCGAGGCCCGTCGCGAGATGCTCGAAGAGGCGATCGACCTGATGCGCACGCTGTTCCGCGGTGGCGAGCGCAGCTTCCGTGGACGCTACTTCACCGTGCCGGACGCTCGCCTGTACACGCTCGGCGAGACGGCCCCGCCGATCTACGTCGCGGCGGGTGGCCCGAAGGCGGCCGAGCTCGCGGCGCGCGCCGGCGATGGCCTCATCGCGACGAACCCCGACAACGAGCTCGTCGCGAAGTACGACGGCGCGGGCGGTCAGGGGAAGCCGAAGTACATCGAGGTGCAGCTGTGCTGGAGCCGCGACGCGGATGCCGCTCGCGATCTCGCGCACGAGCTGTGGCCGACGGGTGCTCTGGGCGGCCAGCTCGCGCAGGAGCTGCGCCGGCCGGCCGACTTCGAGGCGGCCGCCGAACATGTGACGCTCGAGAAATCAACCAAGCACACCCCGGTCGGACCAGACGTTGAGCCCTACGTGAAAGCGGTCCGCAAATGCGCCGACGCCGGCTTCGACCACATCGGGCTACATCAGATCGGCCCGGACCAGGAAGGCTTCCTCACCTTCTGGGAGAAGGAGCTTCGTCCCGAACTCGAGAGCGCGGGCGTCCTGAAGGCGGCTAGAGCCGCTTCTCGAGCGCGGTAAGCGGCGCGGGAGCGAAGCCCATCGCCGCGATGAATCCCGCGATCTCCTTGTCCTGCGCGGCGACCATGGTGCGCGCGACATGCGCGCCGCGCGACCGGAAGTGGGCGAGGAGCGCGTCGATGAGCCGGCGCCCGATCCCCTTCTCGCGCGCCGACGGATCTACGCCGAAGAACTCGACCCACCCGGTGGGCTCCTCGAGCCCGAACTCGCCTCCGCGGACCTCGCCGAGCATGAACCCGACGACGCGGCCATCGAGGTCGGCCACGTGCGAGGAGTCCGGGTCGCGCCGGATGTAGTACACGGCGCGCTGCTCCCACACCTCGGGCCGATAGCGCCCGGTGATCTTCTCGTCGACGCGGCAGATCCCCTCGATGTCGAGCTCGGTCATCGGGCGGATGCGCACGTCAGTCATCGCGCCGAGTCTAGGCAACTAGCGGCGCGTCTGGAGGAACGCGGCGAGGTCGTCGAGCTCCGCGGGGGTGACGCTGCCGGCGAACGCGGGCATCCCACCACCGCCGTTCGCGATCCGCGCGATGAGCTGGTCTCGCGACAGTCGTGAAGCGACGTGCGTGAGATCGGGTCCTTTGCGACCGCCGCTCCCATCGATCTGATGACAGGCCCAGCAGCTCTTGTCGATGAAGAGCTGGGCGCCGTGCAGCGCCGGCGCATCGAGGCCGCGCGTCACCGAGGCGGGCAGGCTCGCGCCCTCGAGCCTCGGCACCCACGGCGACTCGAGGCCCGCGACGGTCAGCGCGACGTAGCCGACGAAGGGGAGCGCGACCGCGGCGATCGCGACCGGCCGCCGCGACCAGTGCCGCTCACCGTCCGGCCAGAGGATCGGTACGAGAAAGAGGAAGACGAACGCCAACAGGGGGAGACCGACGATGACGAGCGCCTCGGTCGCGGGCGGGATCAGCGCGAGCAGCGCGAAGTAGCCAAGGAAGTACCAGTCGGGACGGGGGTCGGCGACGACGACGGTCGGATCGGGAGGTTTGCCGAGCTGGGGCGCGCCGATCGCCGCTGCCAGGACGACGATCCCCGCGACGACGAGCGTGGAGACGGCCGCGTCGCGCCAGGCGGCGTCCGGCCAGAACGGGATGCCTCGCTCGAGCATCGCGGCGTAGCGCTGCCGGTAGCTCCGGCGGTCCACCGTGAGGCCGGCGACCGGCGGCTCCGAAATGCCGCGCTTGATCACCAGATAGAGATGGATGCCGAGCAGTCCGAAGATCGCCGCGGGGATGAGGAAGACATGCGTCGCGTAGAACCGCGTGAGGGTCGCGCCACCGACGTTCGCGCCCGCGACGACTAGATGCGCGAGCCAATCGCCGATGACCGGCGCCTGCGCCGCCTGTTCCGCCGCGACGACGACCGACCAGAACGCATCCTGGTCCCAGCGCAGGAGCTGGCCGGTGAACGCCATCGCCAGCGTGGCCAGCAGGAGCAAGGACCCCGAGAGCCAGTTCGCTTCGCGCGGGAACTTGAACGCCCCGAAGAGGTAGACCTGCGTCATATGGACGAGGACGAGAACGACCATCGCCCCGGCGCCGAAGTAATGGATCCCGCGGACGACCGACCCGAGCGTCGCGTCGTGGCTGATGAACTGGAGCGAGTCGTAGGCGCTGTTCGGCGCGGGCACGTACGTCATCGCCAGCCCGACCCCGGTCGCGATCTGCACGACGAACACCGCGAGCGTCGCGCTCCCGAAGACGTACCACCAGCCGACCGGGCGCTCGAGCTCGCGCGGCACCGGGTGCTTCAGGACGGCGAGCACGCTGTCCTCGAGCTCGAAACGCTCGCCGAGCCATGAGGCGACGTGGCCGGGCCAGGCCGCAAAGCGCGCGAGCAAAAGACGCAGGCGGATCATCCGCGAGACGTTGGAAGCGGCGCCTGCCGGACCCGGAGGCTGTCGCCCGCGACCTGCCACTCCCGCTCGAACAGCGGACGCGGCGGCGGGCCGCCCGCGACGGTGCCGTCCGCGTAGTAGACACCGCCGTGGCATGGGCACAGGAAGATCTCGGCTGACGCCTGCCAGTTCACGGGGCAGCCGAGATGCGTGCAGTTGACGTTGAACACCTGGAACATCAGCGGGCCGCTGTCCTGGCGGCGCCGGACCCACAGCGCGGTGTCCGCGGTCTGGCCCGCCCACGCGAGCGGGCTTGGATCGCGGACCGACACGAGCTTCGTCTGCCCGACAGCGAAGTCCGCGACCTTCCCCACCTCCACGAAGTCGACGGGTAGCGTGCGGAAGAGTGGCGCGATGAGGTAGCCGACGATCGGTATCCCGACGAGCGCGGCGATCGCGCCCGACAGCCCGAGCGTGACGCGCGTCAGGAACGCCCGGCGGCCGAGGGGCGTCATCCCGATTCCTCGAGGGCCTGCGCGATCCAGCCGACGAGCGCGAGCGCGATCAGGATGGCGCCGGCCGCCAGCACCGGCCAGACCGTGACGAGCCCGACGACGGCGAGCCCGACCCCGAGCGCGAGCGTCACCGGCCAGATCGATGGCGACGGTGCGTGGAGCGCGGGCCGCTCGCTCATAGGAACGTGCCCAGATAGACGACGCTGAACACGACGACCCACACGGCGTCGACGAAGTGCCAGTAGAGGCTCACCGCTTCCCAGGTGATGGGGCCCACGCCGCGCGTGCGACGGGTCGTCGCCGCCGCGAGCGCCGCGAGGGCGATGAGACCGACGAGGACGTGCGCTCCGTGGAGGCCCGTGAGCGTGAAGAACGTCGTGCCGAAGAGCGCGCTCGATGGCCCGATCCCGATCGTGGCCAGACGCGCGTACTCGCTTCCTTGCCCGACGAGAAAGATCGCGCCCAGCAGCATCGTGGCTCCGAGCCAGCGGACGTCGCGGCGCGCGTTGGCGACGGCGACCGTCGCGCTGCTGGAGAAGAGCGCGACCGAGAAGATCGCGGTCCGCCCGAGGTCGAGGTTCGCGCGCGCGTCCGCGAGACCGGGCTCGCGGCTCGCAAGATACGCGACGACGATCGACAGAAAGAAGATCGCCTCGGACGCGATGAACAGGAACATGCCGAGGATCGTGCGATCGAGGGCCGGCGCGGCGGGTCGGACATCGCGCGCGATCACGACGCGTCCCGCATCTCGGGATGCTTGCGGTCCCACAGCGGCCGCCGGCTGGTGACCGCAGGCAGCGTGCGAAAGTTCTCGGGCGGTGGCGGCGAGGTGGTCGTCCACTCGAGGGTGAAGGCGTCCCAGGGGTCGTCGCCCGCGATCGCGCCGCCGCGGAGCGACCGGACGACGTTCAGCGCGAAGATCGCCATCGATACCGCGAGCACGAACGCTCCAGCCGTCTCGACGAAGTTCCAGGGACCCCACCCGGTGTCGGCGGCGTACGTCCACATCCGCCGGGCCATCCCCTGCACGCCGAGCCAGTGCATCGGCAGGAACGTCAGGTTGAGCCCGACGAACGCCGTCCAGAAGTGCCAACGCCCGAGCCGCTCCGAAAGGAGCCGGCCGGTCATCTTCGGGAACCAGTAATACGCGCCCGCGAAGACGCCCAGCATCGTCCCCCCGAACAGGACGTAGTGCAGGTGCCCGACCACGTAGTAGGTGTCCGTGGTCTGGAGGTCGAGTGGCACGACCGCCAGCGAGACACCGGTGAGCCCGCCGATCACGAACATCGCGATGAAGCCGATCGCGAAGAGCATCGGCGTGAGCAGGCGAATGCGTCCGCCGATCATCGTCGCGGTCCAGTTGAAGATCTTCACGCCCGTCGGGATCGCGATGAGCATGCTCGTCACCGAGAAAAGCAGCGTCTCGAATTCGTTGAGGCCGACCGCGAACATGTGGTGGGCCCAGACGCTGAAGGACAGGAAGCCGATGGCCACGCTGGACGCCGCCACGAAGCGATACCCGAAGATCGGCTTGCCGCTGAACACGGGGATGACCTCGGACACCATGCCCATGGCGGGCAGGACGAGGATGTAGACCTCGGGATGGCCGAAGAACCAGAAGACGTGCTGCCACAGCAGTGGTTGACCACCGGCGGTCGGGTCGAAGAAGTGCCCGCCGAGCTGACGGTCGACGAAGAGCATCACGAGCCCGCCCGAGAGCGCCGGGTACGCGCCCAGGATCAGGAAGCTCGTGACGAGGGTCATCCACACGAAGAGCGGCAACCGCGATATCCGGAGGCCGGGCGCCCGCATGAGCAGGATCGTGACGGCGAGGTTGATCGCCCCGATGATCGTGCCCGCGCCGTTCACCGCGAGACCGAGGATGTAGTAGTCGACGCCGGGACCCGGCGCGAAGGCCCGCTCGGCCAGCGGCGGGTACGAGAACCACCCGGCATCGGGAGCGCCCCCCGCGATCCAGCTGAAGTACACGACGATCGCGCCGACGAGCGAGAGCCAGAACGACAGCGCGTTGAGTCGCGGATAGGCGACGTCCGGCGCGCCGATCATCAGCGGCACGAGGTAGTTCGCGAAGCCGACGAGCAGCGGGACGACGGCGAGCAGCATCATCGTCACGCCGTGCACGGTGAACAGCTGGTCGTAGAGCTCCGGGTCGACCAGGCGCGCGTTCGGGGTCGCGAGCTGCGCGCGCATGACGAGCGACTCGATCCCGCCGAGGGCGAAGAGCGCCACGCCCATCCCGATGTACAGAACGCCGATCTCCTTGTGGTCCACGGTGCGCAGCCACCCCGCGGCGCTCGCCCCCGCAGGACGCGCCACCCACAGCGGGACGGCGCTCACCGGAGGCTCCCCAGGTAGCTCGCGAGCGCGTCGAGGTCGGCGTCGCTCAGCGGGACGCGCGGCATGAAGGCGCCCGGCTTGTACCGCTGCGGATCGACGAGCCACGCGCGGATGCTCGCCGCATCGCTGGGAAGCACGCCCGCGGCGATCGTCGCGCGTCCGCCGACGTGGGTGAGGTCGGGGCCCGCCTCGCCGCGCGCGCTCGTGCCGCGGATGGCGTGGCAGTTGACGCACGTATTCGATTGGAAGACGCGCGCGCCGTCCCCGCTCGCGGTCGCGGGCGACCCCTGGGTGGCGAGCCAACGGTCGAAGTCCTCTTTGGTCTCGGCGACCACGCGGATGCGCATCCACGCGTGCTCGACCCCGCAGAACTCGGCGCACTGGCCGAGGTACACGCCGGGCCGACGCGTGAGGAGCCGGAGGTGATTGATCTGACCCGGGATCATGTCCGTCTTTCCACCGAGCTCCGGGACCCAGAAGCTGTGGTTCACATCGACGGAGGCGAGCTCGATGTCGATGGCCGTGTCGATCGGGATGTGCATCTCGTTCGCGGTGACGATCCCCGAGTAGTCGAACTCCCACCACCACTGGTGTCCGGTGGCGCGGATGCGCAGCTGCGCGTCGGTCGCCGCACCGATGTCGCGCAGCGTCCCCAGCATCAGGACGAACACGACCGCGAGCGTGAGCGCCGGCGCCGCCGTCCACGCCAGCTCGAGCCGTGTGTTGCGGTCGAATCGCGCGGGCGTCGAGACCCGTGAGGTGCGATATCGCCATACCGCGTACACCAGCGCGCCTTCGACGCCGATGAAGATGGCCACCGCGATCGCACCGACGATCAGGGCGAGGGTCCCGATCGCTTCGGCGGGTGGCCTCACATGCGGAGGGTACGGCGCGGTGCGAGAGGCGCAAGAAGAGCCGGCCCGCCACGCGGCGGACCGGCTCGCGGATCACTGAGTGAGAGAGCTAAGCGGTCGGTGTGTTCACCGCCGGTCGGCGCGAGCGCGTCGCGACGAAGACCGCGGCGAGAGCGAGCAGCGGGATCCAGCCGAAGATGATGAGCCAGATGGCGAGGTCGCCGAGGACCTGCATCATCGCGGCGAGCGTGGCGACCGCGCGGGCAACGGTCTTGGCCGGGTCCCACGACCGACCCTGCTCGGCGGGGCCGAGGACCGTGATCGGCGAGACGGACATCGAGATCGTCGAGTAGTCCGTCCGCGACTTGATCGAGTTGATCTGACCGGTCAGCTGCTCCACCTGCGTGCGAACGTTCGAGAGAGCGCTGTCGATCTTGAGGATCTCGTCGATGGTGTTCGCGCGGACGAGGAGCGCGTTGTAGCGCGCCTCCTCCGCCTGCTTCGCCGTGAGGCGTGCCTGCAGATCGACGAACTGGTCGGTGACATCCTGGCCGCTCACGTTCGATGACTGCACCTCACCGTCGAGCGCGCGGATCTGGCGGATGGCCTCCTGGAAGCTGCGCGAGGGCACCCGGATGCTGAGCGACGCGTTGCGGTTGTCCGTCGTTCCCGACTCGTTGACGCTCAGGACGTCGCCGCCGAGTGAGGTGGTCATCTGCTGGACGGCCTGGCTGGTCGCCCATGGATCCTTGGAGCGCATGTCGATCTTGGCCGTGAGGATGAGGTTGCGATCGGCGCTCACGACCACGGTCGGAATGCCCTGGTCCGGGGCCGGCGCCGCGGCCTTGACGGCGGTCGAGTCAGCGGTGTAGCCGGTCGCGACCTGACCCCGACCGGCCGCGCTCGGGGCGGTGGCTGGCGCGCCGGCCTGCGAGCAGGCGCCGAGCACGAGAGCGAGCGCGGCGATCGCGAGAACGATCTTGCCCACGGCGTTCACCTTCCTTTGAGGCTTGATGGGGGTAGGACGCCGGGCAGGCCGCTAGGTTCCCCAGCGGTCGCCAAACAGCCCTTTGGCGTTTGCCGCGACAGCCGCCACCAGGTCGCCCAGATCGCTGCGCCGCACCCCGGCGAGCGCCGCGTAGGTCGCGGCGACGTACCGCGGCTCGTTGCGGCGGCCGCGCACGTTCTGCGGCGCGAGGTACGGCGCGTCCGTCTCGGCGAGGAGCCGGTCCGCGGGCACGAGCGCCGCTGCGTCGCGCAGCCGGCCGGCGCTCGGATAGGTGACCGTTCCGGCGAATGACAGGTCCAGCCCGCGCTCGATCCAAAGAGGGACTTCGTCAGGTCCTTCGCTGTAGCAGTGGACCATGCCACGGACCGGCGCCGACTCGTCGAGGATCCGTCGCACCAGCTCGCCCGCATCGCGCACGTGCAGCACGACCGGCAGCCCGAGGCGGGCGGCGAGCGCGAGCTGCGCTCGGAGCGCGCGCTCCTGATCCGATTCGGCGGCGCTCCGCCCGGATAGGTCCATGCCGATCTCGCCGATCGCGACGACGCGCTCATCGCGCGCGAGCTCCGCGAGCCGGTCCGCGCTCGCTTCGTTCCAGTCAGCCGCGTGGTGCGGATGAACGCCGACCGCGACGCGCAGCTCGCGATGCTCGCGGGCGAGCGCGATCGCGGCCTCGCTCGAGGCGACATCCTCACCGGCGGTCAGCACCCGCTCGACGCCCGCGTTTCGCGCGCGCTGCAGCACATCGGCGACGTCGGCCATGAACCGCGTGTCCGTGAGATGGGCGTGTGCGTCGATCACGAGCAGAGGCTAGTTTGGTCGAATGCCCGATCGCATCTTCGTCGCGGTCGCATGGCCGTACACGAACGGCCCGCGGCATCTCGGCCACGTCGCCGGCTTCGGCGTGCCGGCGGATATCTTCGCGCGTTACCACCGCCTCAAGGGCAACGACGTCCTCATGGTCAGCGGCACGGACGAGCACGGGACGCCGAACCTCATTCAGGCCGACGCGGAGGGCCTGACGCCGAAAGAGGCGGTCGACAAGTACAACCGCATCATCAGTGACGATCTGCGCGCGCTCGGGCTGTCGTACGACTGCTTCACGCGCACGACGACACGCAACCACACCGTCGTCGTGCAGGACGTGTTCAAGACCCTCTACGAGAAGGGCTACCTCATCAAGAAGACCGCCCGGGGCGCGTTCCAGGCCGCGACCGGGCGCACGCTTCCCGATCGGTACATCGAGGGCACCTGCCCGATCTGCGGATTCCCGAGCGCCCGTGGCGACCAGTGCGACAACTGCGGCAACCAGCTCGATCCCGACCAGCTCATCAACCCGAGATCGCGGATCGATGGGTCGGCGCCGGTCTTCAAGGAGACGGAGCACTTCTATCTCGATCTACCGGCGTTCGCGGAACCGCTCACGCGCTGGATCTCGAAGCAATCGCACTGGCGGCCGAACGTCCGCAACTTCTCGCTCAACTACATCGCCAACCTGAAGCCGCGGCCGATCACACGCGACATCGACTGGGGCGTGCCGATCCCGCTTCCGGGCTGGGAGGACCGGCCCGACAAACGGATGTACGTGTGGTTCGACGCGGTGATCGGCTATTTCTCGGCGGCCGTCGAGTGGGCGACGATGATCGGGCGGCCCGAGGCGTGGCGCGACTTCTGGCAGGATCCCGCGTCGCGCCATTTCTACTTCATGGGCAAGGACAACATCGTCTTCCACACGACGATCTGGCCGGCGATCCTGCTGGGGTACGGCAACGGCGGAAGGATCGCGGGCGGGCGCGGCGAGCCGCTGCAGCTTCCCTACAACGTCGTCTCGAGCGAGTTCCTCACGATGGAGGGACGAAAGTTCTCCACGAGCCGACACGTCGTGGTCTACGTGAACGACTTCCTCTCGCGATACGAGCCGGACGCGCTTCGGTTCTACTTGACCCTGGCGGGGCCGGAGACGCAGGACGCCGACTTCACGTGGGCCGATTTCGTCCGCCGCAACAACGACGATCTCGTCGCGACGTGGGGCAACCTCGCGAACCGCACCCTCGTGTATGCCTTCAGCCGCTTCGGTGAGGTTCCGCGCCCGGGGCCGCTCACCGACGAGGATCGGACGCTCATCGACTCGGTGGAGGGCGGGTTCGCGAGCGTGGGCGAGCACCTCGACGCGGCGCGCTTCCGCGCCGCACTCCAGGAAGCGCTCCACCTGGCGGCCCTGGTGAACCAGTACCTCACCACGAACGAGCCCTGGAAGACGATCGCGAGCGACCGCGAGCGCGCCGGGACCGTGCTCTACGTCGCGCTCCGCTGCGTCGACGACCTCAAGGTGATGCTTACGCCGTTCCTCCCCTTCTCCAGCCAGAAGCTCCACGAATATCTGGGTCATGACGGCGTCATCGCCGGAGCGCCGGAACGACGGACCGTGCGGGAGGCCGACGGCTCGGCCCACGACGTGCTGACTGGCGACTACGGAGCATGGACCGGAACATGGGCGCCGCCGAAGCTCGAGCCCGGTCAGAAGCTGCGCGAGCCGAAGGCGCTCTTCCGCAAGCTCGATCCCACGATCGTCGACGAGGAGCTGCGCCGCATGGAGGACGGCGTCGCGACGTGAGGCGGACCGCCCTGCTCGCGACGCTCCTGCTCGTCGCGTGCTCGGGCGCGCCCTCGCTCACTGGTCCGTCCCCCTCGCCGAGCGTGCCGTCGAACGCGCGACCGGACGACTTCGACGGAATTCGCGCGAAGGCCCACGTCGACTGGCTCGCCGATGCCGCCCGGGGCGGCCGGTACACCGGCTCGCGCGGATACGACGACGCCGCGAACTACGTGGCAGACCGATTCAAGGAGATCGGCCTCGAGCCGCTCGGGGACAACGGCACCTACTTCCAGCACTTCACCACGCCGATGGTCGATCTCGCCGCGATGCCGGTCCTCGCGGTCACCGGGACGGACGCGAAGAGCTTCAAGGCGCGCGTCGACTTCACCGAGAGCGTCGGCGGTCGAGCGGGAAGCGGAACGGTCGAGTCACAGGTCGCGGTGGTCGGCGGCGGCGCTCGGACGAACGGGCAAAACGACTTCGCCGGCGCGAACGTCCGCGGCAAGATCGCGCTGATCACGGGTCCGGCGCTCCAGAGCGGCGGCAACACCGTCGAGAACGCATTTCAGGAAGGCGCGATCGGCGCGCTGGTCATCGGGTCGACGACCATCCGTTACTCGTTCATCCCGAAGTTCCAGTCCCAGACGATCCCGGCGCTCGCCATCACCGAGGATGTCGCCAACGAGCTCCTCGCGCCAAGCGGGAAGAAAGTGAGCGACGTGCAGACGGCTGTACGCGCGCGGCGGAGCGATCCGAACGCGCCGCCGCCGGGATTCGACGTGTCCACCGTCGTCCGGGTCAGCGTGCCGCTCACCCCGGTCCACGACGTCGACGCCTACAACGTCGTCGGATTGCTGCGGGCCGGCGACGCGGACGCGGCGAAGCGCGCGGTGCTCGTGGGCGGTCATCTCGACGGCGTGGGCACCGATCCCGACGGCTCGGTGTTCCAGGCGGCCAACGACAACGCCTCGGGGCCCGCGGTGACGATCGAGGTCGCCCGCGCCCTCTCGGCGGCGAAGGCGACGCTTCGCCACTCGGTGGTCTTCGTCGCGTTCGCCGGCGAGGAGGAGGGGCTCCTCGGATCGGAGGCGTACGCGGCGCAGATGGCGGTCAGCCCCGGGCGGACCGAGAGCCTCATCGCGATGATCGACCTGGACGTCATCGGCTGCTGCGGCGACTCGCTCATCATCTCGAACGAGACACCCGACCTGCAGCGGCGGCTTCGCGATGCCGCGAGCAAGCTCGGCATCTCGACCCAGACGATCGGCGGCGGCGGAAGCGATCAATCGACATTCGTGCGCCGCCGTGTGCCGGCCGCCTTCGTGGGCTGGTCCGACTACATCCTGCACACGTACAAGGACGTGCCCGCGGTCGTGGATGTGAGCCACCTCAAACGGGCAGGCGATGTCATCACCACGAGCGCCAAGGACATGGTGACGAACGATTAGGGCTAGCGACCCGCCGGCGCGACGAGCGCTCCGATCTGCGCGGCACGGTCCTGTAAGACGGCGGCCACCGTGGCGCGCTCGTCGGCGCCGACGTCGCTCGAGATCATCTCTACGGGCGCGAGGTCCCGATACAGGATGCGGACCAAGCGTCGCGCCTCCGTCGGCCCGCGCCCGATCCCCGCGAGCGTCTTGTCGACCTGCACGGTGTGCTGGACGAGATGGGCTTCGAACCG
>VBGS01000086.1 GCA_005889445.1 Chloroflexota bacterium | reverse complement strand
GAGGTCACCAAGCTTCGCGGGAACCAGACAGTTGACGAACCAGCCGAGCATCAGGATCCGGAGCAGGTCGCGTCCTCTGATGTTGTAGCCGCCCTCGCGAAGGAGGCGCGCCCAACGGATCGCGCGGACCGGGAACGAGAGGTAGTAGATGCCAAGCGCCGCGAGGACATAGATCGGATCGGAGTGACGGATCGTCCCGAGCGCCTGCCCCCAGTCGACGTTCCGAGCGAAGTAGGCGATGAGGACGACCGGGATGGCCGTCGAGATGAGCTCTCTCCAGCCGAACAGCTGCCGGCGGACGGCGACCTCGTCCGTGCGTCCGGCGGCCTCCGCGAGCCGCTCGATGCTCGGATCCTCGACGTGCGGAGGCGGGTCCTCCGCTATCGGTTTACGGCGCCCGAGCTCTTTCGTCCCAGCCACTTCCGGATGCGGTCGTAGCGCGTGAAGAAGTGCACGCGGTTGCCCGAGAGATGGCCGTGCACGACACCCTGGGCGAGCGCGCCGAGAAAATCCTCGCGACCCGTGAACGCCGGCATCTCGACGAAGGCGTTGCCGATCTCCGTGGCGCGGTGGGCATCGCTCCCCGCCGCGCCCACGATCGAATGCTCCCGCGCGTACGCCGCCGCCTGACGGTTCTCCCGCCCGAAGGCTTCGCGCGCGTTGAAGACCTCGATCGCATCGATCGACCCGCGCAGACGATCGAGCGACGCCCGCCGCATGTGATAGCGACGATTCACGCTGAAGGGATGCGGAACGACGACGATGCCGCCCTGATCGCGGATGCGCGCGATCGTCTCTTCGCCGGTCAGATCCCGTGGGACCGCCCGTTCGAGAAAGAGTCCGATGATCTCGCCATCCCGAGAGCTGATCTCCTCGCCGACGATGACGCGGAATCCCTCCGCGATCTCGCGCAGGCGCAGGGCCCCCTCGATCGTGTTGTGATCCGTGGCGCAGACAACGTGCAGCCCCGCCGCGCTGATGGCGCGCGCCTGCTCGACGAGCGGCGTGCGGCTATCCGGCGAGTACTCCGAGTGGGTGTGCATGTCGACGCGAGTACCTGGCGCTTGCTCCGTCACGACCTTCCCTGTGCGTACGCCTCAGCGACGATCGCGCGCACGCGCTCGCGAAATCGTGACACATCGAAGCGGCGGGCCGAGTCACGAAGCGCTTTCGGTTCGAACCGCCCGCGCTCGACCCGCTGGACCGCCTCGGCGAACGCCCGCGTTTCCGCCACGTCCACGAGAGCGCCGTCTTCCCCGTCGCGGACGATCTCGGGAGCGCCGCCGGCGGCGAGCGCGACCACGGGAGCGCCTGAGGCGAGCGCTTCGGCGCAGACCATGCCGAAGTCGTCCTCGGCCGGGAAGACCAGGCCGCGCGCCGACGCGAGGAGGTCGCGCAGTGTCGACTCGTCGGCTCGGCCCGTGAAGACGACGTTTTCGCCCGCGATCCGCTCGAGCGCGTGGCGCTCACGCCCCTCTCCCACGACGAGCAGCCGAAGGCCCAGATCGTTGAACGCGCGCACGGCGAGGTCGGCGCGCTTGTACGCCGAGAGCCGACCGACGAAGATCCAGAAGTCGGCACGCTCGGCGTTGCAGGCGAAGGCCTCGACGTCGATCGGCGGATACACGACCTCGCTGTCACGGTCGTAGTAGCGACGGATCCGCTCCGCCACGACACGCGAGTTCGCGAGCCAGCGATCGACGCGGGACGCCGCGGCACGATCGGCGTCCCGCAAACGGCCCTGCAGCTCGCGAGCGACGCCATGGAGCGGCGCCGGCACCTCTTCTTCGAGATAGCGGTCGCTCCAGTCCCAGAGATAGCGCGTCGGCGAATGGCAGTACGCGATCTCCACGGTCCGGTCGGCGAGGGAGATCCCTTTGATGAACGCGCTCGTCGACACGAGCGCGACGTCGACATCGGCCGGGACACGCAGCGCGCGAGCCGCGTTCGGATAGAGCGGCAGGAGCAGCCGGTGACTCTCACCGAGGAGCAGGCGCTGCAGGTAGCTGGTGCGGATCGTCCAGCCCGCGAGGCGCCCGTAGCGGCGCTGGTCGTGGAAGAACGTGTACACCGGCGCCTCCGGCCACATCTGGTGCAGTGTCTCGACGACGCGCTCGGCGCCTCCGTGCGCGACGAAGTACTCGTGGGCGAGCGCGAGATTCATCGCCGCAGGATGCGCTCACGTATCACGAGCGCGACGAAGACCGGCAGCACGCGCTGGCGTCGCCAGCGCCGCGGCTCGAACACCAGACGCCACAGCCACTCGAACCCGAGCGCGTGGACCAGCCGCGGCGGAAGCCGCACGCGGCCGGCGAGCTGGTCGAAGACCCCACCGACGCCGATCGCGACGCGCACCGATCCCAGTCGCGAGAGATTGCGCGCGATCCATCGCTCCTGCGACGGCATCCCGTACGCGACCAGGAGCACCCGGGGCGCGGCCTGCGCGATCCGCGTCGCGATCGCGAGATCGGTGCCGCCATCCGGGGACCCGGCGTACGCGCCTACCGGCCGAAGCCCCGGGAACCGCTTCGCGGCAGTCGCGGCGGCGCGTTCGGCCACGCCCGGACCCGCGCCGAGGAAGAACACCGAAGCGCCGGTCCGTCCCAGGCGGCCCAGGACGGCATCCACGAGGAGGCGACCCGGCACGCGTCCGGGGAGCGGGTCGCCCAGGATGCGCGACGCCACGAGCACGCCCGTGCCATCGGCGACGACGAGATCGGCCGCGCGCGCGAGGTCGGCGAGATCCTGATGACGCCGCGCCAGCATGATGAACTCCGGATTCGCGGTGATCACGAAGGTCCGCTGACCAGCGGCGTGCCGTGACGCGATGAGCTCCGCGGCTGCCGTCAGGCCCACACGATCGAAACCGACGCCGAGGATGTCGACGCGGTCGCGCAAGTCCTAGTGGACTGCCACCAAGCTTCTGCGGAAGAAGTCCAGATGCTCGAGCGCGAGGCCCGTGCCCTTGGCGACGCAGTAGAGCGGGTTCTCGGCCACGTAGCACGCGACACCGGTCACCTGGGTCAGGAGCTTGTCCATGTTGCGCAGCAGCGCCCCGCCCCCTGAGAGGACCATGCCCTTGTCGATCACGTCCGAGGCGAGCTCCGGAGGCGTCTCCTCGAGCACGGCCTTGACCGCACCGATGATCTGCTGGAGCACCGGGTCCATCGACTCGGTGATCTCGTTGCTGCCGATCGTGATGGTGCGGGGCAGGCCGGCGATGAGATCGCGACCACGCACTTCCATCGTGAGCTCGGGGTCCATCGGAAGAGCCGAGCCGATCTGGATCTTCACGTCCTCGGCCGTGCGCTCTCCGATCATGAGGTTGTAGCGCTTGCGCACGAAGCTCGCGATCGCCTCATCGAGCTTGTTGCCCGCGGCACGCACGCTCCGCGAGACGACGATCCCACCGAGCGAGATCACCGCGATCTCCGCGGTGCCGCCGCCGATGTCGATGATCAGGTTCCCCGAGGGACCGGAGATCGGGATGTTCGCGCCGATCGCTGCCGCGAGCGGCTCCTCGATCAGGTGCGCGTCACGGGCCCCCGCGCGGACCGCCGCGTCCTTCACCGCGCGCCGCTCGACGCTGGTCACGCCCGACGGCACGCAGATCATGAGCTCGGGGTGGAAGATGCGGATGCGTCCGCAGGTCTTGTCGATGAAGTACTTGAGCATGTATTCGGTGATCACGTAATCGGCGATGACGCCGTCGCGCATCGGACGCACGGCGGTGATCGAGCCTGGCGTGCGGCCGAGCATGAGGCGCGCTTCCTCGCCCACGGCCACGATGCGCGGCCGTTGCTGGCCGTCCTCGTGGGCGAGCGCAACGACTGACGGCTCCGTGAGGACGATCCCTTTCCCGCGCACGTACACGATCACGTTGGCCGTGCCGAGGTCAATGCCGATCTGCCGAGCGAACACCGCGAAGAACGATAACGGTCAGTTACTGGAAAGAGCGCGTTCCAACGTCATGCGCCGACCGCGTGAAGGATGAAGTCGGTGGCAAATCCGAGCGTTAGGCCGAGCAAGATGCCCCATGTCGTCATGTCTTTGTGCCCGAGCTTCCGCGCGACGGCGAGCAGCTCGATGATCACGTAGAGCATCGAGCCGGCCGCGAGCGCGAGGAATGCCGCGAACACGGTCTCGTTCTGAAACGACTGGCCGATGACCGTTCCGACGAACGTCGGTCCGCCGGCGATCAGCCCGAGCGCGCCGAGAAACCGCCAGCTGGGGAGGTCCGCCTCGCCCGCGAGCGGTCCGACGATGCCAAACCCTTCGGTCGCGTTGTGGAGCGCGAAGCCGATCACGAGAACGAACGCCAGGCGCAGCTCCCCGCCGGCCGCGGACTGGCCGATGGCCAGACCCTCGGACAGGTTGTGGAAGCCGATCCCGAGAGCGATGAAGAACGCCAGCCGCTCCGCCGGCCCCAGGCGCGCGACGGGTCCAGCGCGCACCTCGTGCACGTCGGCCGCCCCCGGACCGAAGCGAAGGGTCGCGCGCGCGCGGCGCGCGAGCCACAGGTCGTAGTAGACGAGGCTCATCAGCCCGACCGTCAAAGACACCGCAAAGACGGCGGCAAGCCAGAAAAAGTGCGCCCAGGGCTCATCGCCGGCCGCGGCGTGATCGAGCGCCACTTCGACCGGCGCAACGCCTTTCGACAGGACGTCCCAGAACAGAAAGAGAAGGACGCCGGTCGCGCCGGCGTTCAGGATGGAGCGAATCCGGGCGGACGCGCCGCGCACCCGACCGATCGGGAGACCGATGAACACGGTGAAGCCGGCTACGGCGCCGAGGATCAGGATCTCGCCCATCGACATCGCTCTCTGCCGGTCCTCCAGTGCGATACTCGCCCGCGGGCAGCGGTCTTCTTAGGGTCGCTTGAGTATCTAAGGTGAGCCTAACTATTTCCGACTCCGGAGGTCAACAATTACCAGCTCGCCTGCGGCCGAGGAGTACCTGCAGGCCGTCTACACCCTCGCCGACGAGGGCGGAAACGTCATCGGCGCGCGCCTGGCGGCGTTTCTGGGGGTTTCGGCCGCGGCCGTGTCGGAGATGCTCCACCGCCTGGAACGCGAGGGGCTGGTCACGATGGATGGTCGTAAAGAAGTGCATTTTACCAAGGCGGGGAGCGCGCTCGCCGCCCACGTCGTGCGGCGCCACCGCCTTGCCGAGCGGATGCTGGTCGATCTCCTTGGATACGAGTGGTGGAAGACCCACGAAGAGGCCGAGCGGATCGAGCACGCCATGTCGCCCGAGATGGAGGAGCGCCTCGCGCGGGTGCTCGGCGATCCGCAGACATGCCCGCACGGGAACCCCATGCCCGGCGTCACCCCTCGCCCGACGAAGCCGCTCGATCATGTCCCACGCGGGTCGACGGCGACGATCGAGCGGATCCCGGATCAGTTCGAACACGAGCCGGGATTCCTCGAGTACCTGGATTCGCAGGGCCTGAAGCCCGGTATCGCGCTCCGCGTTGTCGATATGACACCAGGCGAGCCGATCGTCGTCGAGGTCGCCGGCGGGCAGCGGACGATCCGCGCCGACTGCGGCCAGAAAGTGTGGGTGCGCGCATGAGCGAGCCCGCGATCTACCTGTTTGAGAGCGAGCCGGGCTCCTGGCTCGCGCACGTTCCGGTGCTGCGGGGTTGCGTCGCGTCGGGCACGACCCGCGACGAGGCGGCGAAGAACGCGCGCCGCGCGTTTCGCGCGTACCTCGAGCTGCTCGATGCGCGTGGCGTCTCGATCGAGCATTGGAAGGATCTCGATCCCGATCGGTTCCCGGTCAGGGAGACCCCGCCGGATCGGGTCTTCCCAGAGGACATCGGGCGTATGGAGGAGCACGAGCTTCGTGATTTCCTCCACCAGATGGAGGCCTCGCGCGCGGCGCTCATCTCGCTGGTGCGCGACGTTCCGCCGGCGGATATGGACCGCAAACCGACGGAGGCGATGTGGAGCGTCCGCGAGGCGCTCGAACACATCATGGAGACGGAGGTCGTGTTCCTCTCCCGCCTCGAGAAGTGGCCGACGGATCCCTTCAACACGCTTCAGGCGGTGCACCGGCTGGCCTTCCAGCGCTTCACGGTCATGGAGCCCGAAGACACCGCTCTCGATCACGAGGTCCTCGGCCGTCGCTGGACGACCCGCCGAGTCATGCGTCGGATCCTCGAGCACGAGTTCGAGCACTACGGACACATCACTGAAATTCTGGGAGCCCTTGGGTCGAATCGCGCTCCTGAGTAGAGGCAGGCGGGTCGGATCCAGCGGCGCCCGCGCGACCGAGGGTCCCCGCGCGATAGGGAGCCGGCCGTAGGCCGGGGGGACCCCGTCGCGTTGAGAGGGTTTCGGTCGACGACCGCTTATCACTTCAGCGCTTCGTCGAGGAAAGCGAGGACCCGAGCGCGGTACTCGTCGGGGTATGAGTTGATGGCGCCGACGTGCCCGCCGCTCGGCGCGATCCAGAGCTCCTTGGGTTCGCCCGCGGCGGCGTAGAGTCGCTGGGCGCCGGCGAGCGGTGTGGTCGCGTTGCCGTCGTCGGCCGAGTGGATCAGGAGGAGCGGTCGCGGCGCGATGCGCGCGATCACGTCGAGCGGACGGGCCTTCGTGACATCCGCGCCGACCATGAGGTTCGCCGCCGGGACGCCGAGCGGGGGCAGCGGCAGGCGGACCGGGCCGAGGTCGATGAAGCCAAGGCGGGCGAGCTGGAAATCCTGATCGGTCCACGCGCTGTCGGCGACCACCGCGGCGATGCGCGGATCGTCGGCGGCCGCGAGGATCGCCGCGCCGGCACCGAGTGAGATCCCGAGCACGGCGACCTTGTCGGTATGGAAGGCCTCGCCCGCCGTCTGGACCGCCTCCACGATGTCGCGGGGCTCGGTCGCCCCAAGGCCGATCGTGCCTCCGCCGCTGTCACCCGATCCGCGAAGATCGAAGAGCAACGCGTTGTATCCGGCATCGTGCAGGAACCTCGCCCAGGGGACCATCTCGGCGCGTGACGTCTTGAAGCCGTGGACGAGGACGACCGCCGGCGCGCCCGGCCGCGCGAGGGCCAGCCAGGCGCGGATGGCGGTCCCATCACGCTCGGTGAACGTCACGTCCGCGACCGCGAGACCGCTCGGTGTCGCGGGCGTGGCGTGCTGGGCGGAAACGAGCGAGTACGCGCGGACGATCGGAAGGAGCAGCCACGCGAGCACAGCGATGATGACGATGACCGCGACGGCGCGCCTCACGTCCGCGTTCGAGCCCACTCCGCCGCGCGCGTCGCGTTGCGCTCGATCAGGCCCCGCTGATCGGCACGCACATCAGGAAGGTCACCGGGGTCGAACGAGCGGATCTCGATGACCTCACTGGAGAGTCGCTCGAGGCCGCCCGTAGGCCGGTACGCATAGACGAGCTCGACGCGCCTCCAGCGAAAGCCCTGGTTGGCCTCGAGGATCGGCCCCACCTCGATAGCGAGGCCGGTCTCTTCGCGGACCTCTCGCGCCAGCGCGTCTTCGAGTCGCTCTCCGGGCGCGAGAAAGCCGCCGAGGAAGCGCCACTGCGGGGAGCCGAAACGATGCCGTGCGAGCAGGACGTGCCCGCTCCGATCGACCCCGAGGCCGACGACCCCGACCAAAAAACGCGGTTGGGTCCGGTCGAGGATGCGGCGCTGCCATCGAACAGGAAGCGCGTTGTAGATCCGAGCGAGCGCGCGCATCAGCACGCCGCGACTTTAGGGGATGGGCACGACTCCAATCCCGTGTGCCTTCGGCACCGGGACCTTTTGAAGGATCTCGTGCGTGCGAATGTCGATGACGTTCACCATGCCGTCGACGTTCGTGGTCGTCAGCAACCGCTCACCTTCCGGGTCGTATGCGGTGTGGAACGGCTGCTGTCCCAGCTTCGTCTCGCCGACGATCTTGCGCTCGCGCCAGTCGATGAACATCAGACCGGGCATGGTGTGGTCCGAGATCACCATGATCGATTTGTCGGCCATGAAGTACACGCCGTCCTGGTTCACCTTCATCGTGTGGAACGGATAGTGGCCGGTGAGATGGATCTCGGTCTTGACGGTCTTCGTGTTGGGGTCATAGATCACCATGCGGTCGGAGGGCTTGTCGAGGAATCCGGACGAGCTCGACCAGACCTCGCTCTCGTCAGGGGTGAAGTACGCGTCGTGCACGTCGCCCACTTTCACGCGCGTGATCTTGTCCGTGTCGAGGTCGTAGACGCGAAGCACGTCCGCCTCGGCCGTGTTCGTGAGGGTGAACCAGAGCTCGTTCGGGTGGGAGCGCGGGATCGTCATGACGTGCTGAGGAACGCCGACCATGAGCGGCGGCAGCGGCCTCCACGTTCCCGCCTCGAAGCGCGCGATGTACATGTCCTTTTCGTGGCCGACGAAGAGCGTCTTTCCATCCGGCGACCAGGTGATCGCGTGGGGTTGTTTGCCGACCGCGAGGCGCGCGACCTCTTTCATGGCGATGGGATCGATGATCGATGTCGAGCTCGACATGCGGTTGTTGACCGCGACCCACCTGCCGTCGGGCGACGTTCCCATCTGATGCGGAAGCGTCCCCACCGGGATCTTGCCGACGAGCTGATACGGCTGGCCCTTGGCGCCCTCGAGGACCCATACCGAGTTCGTGCTCTCAGACGCGACGAAGACGCGCAGCTTGGAGTACAGCGTGGGATCGGGTGTCGCGACCGGCGCCGCGGCCGCGGGGGCAGGCGACGCGGCGAGGGTGTCGTCGACGCTCTGATCGAGCGGCGCCGGGGCGGGCCCGCCGACGCCGGACGACGCGCATGCCGCGACAACGATCGTCGCGATGATCGAAAGCACCACGAGTCGCGCGACCCCTACCACCACACCACCCGATGCAGCGCCCGTGCGGCAGAGCCTACCGTTTTAGTCAGCGTTTGTGCGAGGGTAGCGCCTGCTTTACCGGCGGCGGCGTCGACCCTCGGTCACCCGGAGACGTATCAGCGCACGCTGCAGGGCGGCCCGAGCACGCTGCTCGTCGGCCGCCGAAAGCGGTCCGGCGGCGAGGGCCTGCTGCGCCTTGGCGCGCGCCTCCTGGGCCCTGCCCGCGTCGATCTCCTCGGCATGCTCGGCGGCATCGGTCAGGACCACGACCCGGTCGGCGCGAACGTCCATGAAGCCACCGAATACGGCCAGCACTTCCTCGACGCCGCCCTTCTTCACCTTGAACTCGCCCGGGCCGAGCGTCGTGAAGAACGGGGCGTGGTGCGGCAGGATCCCGACGTACCCCTCGCTCGCCGGCGCGACCACCATGTCGACGTCATCCTCGTAGACGGGCCGCTCCGGCGTGATCACCTCGAGGTGCAGCGGCACTAACCCTGCAGCCCCTTCGCTTTCTCGCGCGCGCCCTCAACGGCGCCGACCATGTGGAAGGCCTGTTCCGGAAGGTCGTCGTGCTTGCCGTCCAGGATCTCGCGGAAGCTGCGAACGGTGTCCTTCACCTTGACGTACTGCGGTGTGATCCCGGTCATCTTCTCGGCGACGAAGAATGGCTGCGAGAGGAATTTCTGAAGTTTGCGTGCCCGCGCGACGAGGATCTTGTCTTCATCTGAAAGCTCGTCGACCCCAAGGATCGCGATGATGTCCTGCAGGTCCTTGTAGCGCTGCAGGATGCGCTGCACCTCACGCGTCGTCTCGTAGTGCTCCTGTCCGACGATCGCCGGGTCGATCGCCCGGCTCGTCGACGTGAGTGGATCGACTGCCGGGTAGATCCCGATCTCGGTGAGATACCGCTCGAGCCGGATCGTGGAGTCGAGATGCGCGAAGGTGGTGGCGGGCGCGGGATCCGTGTAGTCATCGGCGGGAACGAACACGGCCTGCATCGAGGTGATCGAGCCCCTCTTCGTGGACGTGATCCGCTCCTGCAGCTCGCCCATCTCCGTGGCGAGTGTCGGCTGGTAGCCCACCGCGCTCGGCATGCGTCCGAGCAGGGCGGAGACCTCCGACCCCGCCTGCGTGAACCGGAAGATGTTGTCGATGAAGACGAGCAGATCCTTCCCCTCGTCGTCCCTGAAGTACTCGGCGAGCGTGAGTCCGGTGAGCGCGACCCGGAGCCGCACGCCGGGCGGCTCGTTCATCTGACCGAAGACCATGGCCACCTTGTCGATGACCTTGTACTCATGCATCTCGCCCAGGAGCTGCGTGCCTTCGCGACTGCGCTCGCCGACCCCGCAGAACACCGAATAGCCCGAATGCTCGTAGCCGATGTTGCGGATGAGCTCGGTGATCACGAACGTCTTGCCGACGCCGGCGCCACCGAAGATCGCCGACTTACCGCCCTTGAGGAACGGGCAGATGAGGTCGATGACCTTGATGCCGGTCTCCAGGATGTCCGCCGAGGTCGACTGGTCCGTGAACGATGGCGGCGCGCGGTGGATCGGATCGCGGCGGATCCCCTTGACAGGCCCCTTGCCGTCGATCGGATCGCCCGTCACGTTGAAGAGCCGTCCGAGGGTCTCGGGACCGACCGGCACTGAAATCGATTCGCCGGTGGCGATGACTTTCATCCCTCGGCGAAGGCCGTCGCTCGTGTCCATGGCGACCGCACGCACCCAGTTGTTTCCGAGATGCTGTTGCACCTCGGCGACAACGGCGGTCCCGTCGTCCCGCTGGACCCGCAGCGCGTCATAGATCTCGGGCAGCTCTCCCTCCGCGAATGCGACGTCGAGGACGGGCCCGATGATCTGGACGATGTGGCCGGTCGTCTCCTTCCGGCGCTTTCTTGTCGGCTCCTTCGTCGCCACAGCCATTTGTGTCTACCCCTTGCCGAGCGCTTCTGCGCCCGATGCGATCTCGAGCATTTCCTTGGTGATGCGCCCCTGCCTGGCCTTGTTCGCGGCGAGCGTCAGATCGTCGAGAAGCTCGGAGGCATTGTCGGTCGCGTTTCGCATCGCCACCATTCGCGCCGACTGCTCCGACGCCGCGTTGTCGAGCGCGGCCTGGTACACGGTGAGCTCGATGAGCCGCGGCAGCACCGCCTCGAGGACCGTTTCAGGATCAGGTTCGAAGATGTATTGGAGCCTCGGCAGAGCGTCGAGATCCTCGTCCTCGGGCACCAGCGGCAGGATCCGGCGGAGCGTGGGCACCTGGCGGAGCGTATTCACGAACCTCGTGTAGGCGAGAAAGACCTCATCCACCCGACCGGTCACGAACTCCTCCATCGCCACGCGCGCGACGATGCTCGTGTCCGCGATCGTGGGCCGCTCGCTGAAGCCCGAGAACTCGGCCGCGGTCGTCTGATGGAACCGGCGCAGCTGGCCGATCGCCTTGCGCCCGACGGCGACGAACGTGACCCCGGGGAGCGACTGCGCGTGCCTGATCGCCAGCCGGATGATGTTCGTGTTGAGGGCTCCCACCAGTCCACGGTCGGTCGTGATGAGAACGATGGCCGCGCGTTTGGTCTCGCGGCGCGCCAGCAGCGGATGGCTTTCGGGCTCGGTGTACGGGGCGAGCTCGTTCAGGATGGTGCGCAGCCGCTCCTCGTAGGGTCGCGAGGCGAGGACCGCCTGCTGCGAGCGGCGCATCCGTGAGGCGGCAACGGTCTGCATCGCCTTGGTGACCTGCTGGATGTTTCGGACGCTGCGAATGCGGCGCCGGATCTCACGTTCGCTCGGCATGGGCTAGGCCGTGGCCGCCGCCGGCTGCTTTCGCTCGGCCGGCGCGCTCGTCTTCTGTTCTTCGCCGTACGGATGGCTCTTCTTGAAGTCCTCGATCATCGCGCGGACGTCCTTCTCGACCTCGGGCGTCCAGCGCTTCTCCTTCAAGATGCGCTGCCCGACGCCCTTGCCGACCGAGTCCATGTGCCGGAAGAGATCGCGCTCGAATTGCTGCACGGCCTCCCTGGGGATGTCGTCGAGATAGCCGGCGGTGCCGCAGAAGATGATCACGATCTCCTTCTCGACAGGCACCGGCTGGTACTGGGGCTGCTTCAGCATCTCCACGAGACGCTCGCCCCGACGGAGCTGCCGCTGCGTCGCCTGGTCCAGATCGGAGCCGAACTGGGCGAACGCCGCGAGCTCGCGGAACTGGCCGAGGTCGAGCTTGAGGCTTCCCGTGACTTTGCTCATCGCCTTGATCTGCGCGTCGCCGCCCACTCGCGAGACCGAGAGGCCGCTGTTGATCGCGGGTCGCACGCCGGCGTTGAAGAGATCGGTCTCGAGGTAGATCTGCCCGTCGGTGATCGAGATCACGTTCGTCGGGATGTATGCCGAGATGTCGTTGGCCTGGGTCTCGATGATCGGCAGTGCGGTGAGCGATCCGCCGCCGTTCTCCTCGTTCATCCGGGCGGCGCGCTCGAGCAGCCGCGAATGGAGGTAGAAGACGTCGCCCGGGTACGCCTCGCGGCCAGGAGGACGCCTGACCAGAAGCGAGACCTCGCGGTAGGCCCACGCGTGCTTGGTCAGGTCGTCGTACACGATGAGCGCATCTCGTCCCGAGTCGCGGAAGAACTCCCCCATCGCGCAGCCGGCAAATGGGGCGATGTACTGAAGCGTGGCCGGGTCAGAGGCGCCCGCGACCACGACGATGGTGTGTTCCATCGCACCGTGGTCCTCGAGTGTCGCGACGATCTTCGCGACCGACGACTCCTTCTGACCGATCGCGACGTAGATGCACGTGAGGTCCTGACCCTTCTGGTTGATGATCGTGTCGATCGCTATCGCGCTCTTGCCAGTCTGCCGATCGCCGATGATCAGCTCACGCTGTCCTCGCCCGATCGGGGTGAGCGAGTCGATCGCTTTGATCCCGGTCTGCACGGGGGTGTCCACGTTCTTGCGGGTGATCACGCGGGGAGCGACGACGTCGATCTTGCGAGACTCCTTCGTCTGCAGGGGACCCTTGCCGTCGATCGGTCTGCCGAGAGGATCCACGACGCGGCCGATGAGCGCGTCCCCGACCGGCACCTCGGCGATGCGACCGGTCGTGCGAACCTCGTCGCCCTCTTTGATCCCGACGTAATCGCCGAGGATGATCGCGCTCACGGTGTCTTCCTCGAGGTTGAACGCGAGGCCGCACTTCTGGCCGCGACGAAGGATGAACCCGTCGTCATCAGGTCCATCCTTCGCTTGCTCATCGAGCGCGACCGAATCGCACTCGCCCCGCAGATCGCTCGCGCCTTCGGCGACCTCGTGGACCGCCGGCAAGGGATCGCCAAGGCGCGGATCACCACCGCGGTCCCCCTCGACGAGTCCGAACGCGATCGGCTCGTTCGGCGGCTG
>VBGS01000085.1 GCA_005889445.1 Chloroflexota bacterium | reverse complement strand
GTCCGGTAACCGTTACGTTCGAGCGCCCTGCGGCTCGCGACGTTCTCGATCTCGACCTCGGTCATCAGCTTGTGCAGGTTCAGCTCTCGGAACGCGTAGCGCGTGCGAAGGGCCATCGCCTCGGTGGCGTTCCCTTTCCCCCACTCGTCCTTCTCGCCGATCATGATCCCGGTCATTCCGTTCGCGTCGAGCCAATTGATGCCATGGATCCCAGTTGCCCCGATCGGGCGCGACCCGGCTTCGATCATCCACCACACGTCGTTCTTCGATTCGCCGATCTTCTTCAGGAACTCGTGCTCCTGATACAGCGCGACCGCCATGCGACGCCCGAGATGCCGGATCACGTCGACATCCGCGAACCAGCGCACGAAACACTCCGCGTCACTTTCGCGACCGGGACGCAGCGTCACTTTCATACCGACGAGAAGTGGCCCGAACATGGAGGCGGCCAGAATAGCCGCAGCACTCTCGACGGAGGTCGCGGATGGAGCTGGCGTTCCTCGGAGGCGCGACCACTGTGACTGGCTCGCAGTTCCTGCTCGACACCGGGAGCGCCCGGGTCCTCGTCGACTGCGGCATGTTCCAGGGCAGCCCGAACGAAGTTGAGCGCAACCGCGTCTCATTCGCCTACGACCCGCGCGAGATCGACGCGCTGCTCCTCACGCACGCGCACCTCGACCACTGCGGCCTCATCCCGCATCTGGTGGCCTCGGGTTTCCGCGGCCCGATCTTCGCCACCGCGGCGACGAACGAGCTCACCGGTCTCGTGCTCCTGGATGCCGCGAAACTGCAGACCGAGTTCGCGAGGCGCGCCGCCCGCCGCTCGCACAGAGGGTCCTCGGGTGACCCAGAAGCCGCCCTGCGCACGCGCGGGCCCGAGGTGCTGGTCGAGATCGACGAGCCGCTCTACAGCGAGGCCGACGTGCTGGCCGCGCTCGGGATGGTGCGGCAGGTCGCGTACGGTGACGAGTTCCCGGTCGCGAACGGCGTGACCGGGCGCATGCATGATGCGGGACACATCCTCGGCTCCGCGATCGTCGAGGTCCGTGCCGGGGAGCGGACGATCGTCTTCTCCGGTGACATCGGCCGTCAGGGTTCGCCCATCGTCCGCGATCCGTCCGTCCTGGCGAACGCCGACTACGTGCTCATGGAATCGACCTACGGCGGCCGTGAGCACGAGCCCGAGGCGCGATCCGTCGACGTGCTCGCCGAGACGATCAACGCGACGAACGAGGCCGGCGGCGTGCTCCTGATCCCGTCGTTCGCGATCGGCCGGACGCAGGACATGATCTGGGAGCTCGACCGGCTGCTCGCGGCCAAGCGCGTGCCGCCGCTACCGCTCTATCTGGATTCGCCCATGGCCTCGAAGGCGACGGCGATCTACCGCCGTCATGCCGAGTCCTTCGACGACGAGACGCGCGCGATGCTCGCTCAGAACGACGACCCGCTGGATTACCCACACGCGAAGATCACGAACGACCCGAACGACTCGCGCGCGATCAAGGACGCGGCGCGTCCCTACATGATCGTCGCGTCGAACGGGATGCTCACCGGCGGACGGGTGCTCGCGCACCTCCGCGATCTCATCGACGATCCGTCCGCGACGCTGCTCTTCGTCGGGTACCAGGGCGAGGGGACGCTTGGCGCCCACCTGCAGCAGGGAGTGAAGCAGGTGGTCATCGATGGCGCCCAGCGCCAGGTGCGCTGCCGCATTCGCTCGGTCGACGGCTTTTCCGCGCACGCGGACGAACCGCAGCTGCTGTCGTGGATCAGCGGCTTCACGCGAGGAAAGCGCCCAGGCGATGCGGGCTTTCCCAGAGAGGTGTTCATCGTCCACGGCGACCCCGACGCCGAGCACGCCCTCGAACCGAAGGTGCGCGCGCTCGGCCTCGCGACCAAGATCCCCGCGTGGCGCGAGCGGGTGACGCTGAGCTAAGCGACCGGGCGCTGCGTGAGCGCGGCGGAAAGCAGGACCTCGTCGCCACGACGGTCGCCCACGTCGAGTTTGGCGCGGATTCGCGTGAGGTGCACGCGCAGCGTGTTCGGCGAGACGCCGAGGCGCTGCGCGAGTGCGGCCCGGTCGAGCCGCTTTCCTTCGCGAGACAGCAGCTCCATCTCGCGGAGGATGCCGAGCTCGCGCCAGGTCAGTCCGACCGTGCGAAGGTAGAACGTCGCCTCGTCGAGAGCCGACGCGCCCACCGCGGGGACGTTGTCGCTCTTCGCGCGGCGCAGCGCCGCGTCCGCATGCGCGCGGATCTTGCGCGCCAGCTCGCGGGCCGCCGGCTCGCGCTCGGCCGCGCGTCCGAGCCACGCGGCGACCTCCGGCAGGTAGTACGCGAAGCCCTCTCCGCCTCTCGCGCCGATGTCGCGGACGAGCCCCGGCGCGCGCGACGCGCCGCCGCCACGCACGAGCGACTCGCGCCAATACGCGGCGTGGACCGCCGCGCCGAGCGCCCAGTGGCCCATGCCGCGCGCCTCGAACTCTTTCGCGCCCTCGTCGAGCATGCGTACGCCGCCGCGTGGATCGCCGCGCTGCGCGCGCACGATCGCCCGCACGAAGTTCCGGAAGTGCTCGTCCTCGGGGAACCCCTGCGGAGCGCGCGTGAGGATGCGGTCCGCGACCTCGGCCTCGCCGCGCAGCAGCGCGATGTGCCCGTGATCCTCGGCCGCTCCGGTCGCACTCTGTCTGGCGAGCCGATCGCCGACGGCGATCTCGCCGCGCTCCATGCGCGCCCGCGCCAGGCAGAGGCAGGTGTAGCGCCAGACCGAGGATCCGTACGCACGCAGCCCGGCCTCGGCCCTGGTGAGCTCGTCGACGGCCTGATCGATCCGGCCCGCATACCAGTCCACGAAGCCGGTCGTGTACGTCGCCCAGGCGATCTCCCACGGATCGCCGACGCGGGCCGCGTTTCGAGCGGTCGCCTCCGCCGCGGTCCGCGCGTCGATGTAGTCCCCGGAGTGGGACAGGAGATGCGCGAGCTGACGCGAGACGCGCGTCGCGACGAGGTCCCGCGACCGGCCCTTCGGCGCGCCTTGCAGCGCGTCCTCGCACTTGCGCGCGCGCACGAGAGCTTCGCTGATCTCGTTCTGCGCGGTAAGGACGATCGACGCGCCGAGGTGCATCTCCGCGAGAAGCAGCGGATCCGACGCGGCGCTCTGCTCGGCGATCTCCTCGAGCCTGGGTGAATCAGGACGCCGCACCAGGTAATAGGAGAGGTGGAGCAGATCGACAGCGACGCGAGCCTCGAGCAGCGGGTCGCTGATCTGGGGCAGGACCTCGTTCAGCTCCGCCCAGGCGAGATCGAACGATTCGAAGTACTTGAGGCAGCGGGCGCGGAGCACCCGCCGCTCGAGGGTCTGGCGGCCGCTGGAAAGGCTCGGAAGGAGACGCTCGGCATCCGCGCGCGAGAGCGGGGCCAGCGCCTGCTCACGCAGCGACGACATGCCTATGTATTACGACACAGCTAGGAGTTTCGCTCCGCCGTGCTACCGATCAGGCGGGAAGCGGGACGCAAGATCGCTCGTGTGGCCGTGTGAGTGATCGGCCTGGTAGGCCGCGAAATGGCCGGCGTCGACCTGTCCCCACGCGCTGTGCCGTCCCGGTCGCGCCGCCGCGCCCGCCGCAAGCAGGAGCTGCACGATCCGGGAGTGGGCGGCCGACAGCCGCCTCGAGAGCTCCAGCGGATCGCGCTCGTTGTTCCGGCGCTCCGCCGCGAGCGCGTCCTGGTCGTATGACGCGACCGTCGGATTCTCTTCGTCCACGCAGCGCGCGACCCGCCCGGCGAAGATCTCAGCGGAGTCGGCGACGTGCCCGATGACCTCGAGGGCGGTCCACTGGTCGAGCTTGGTCGCGCGGAGCTTCTCGGCGGGGACGGTCCGGACGATCCGGGCGATCGTCGCGGCGTCGTCGGCGAGAAGGAACGCCTTGTCCTCGTCGTAGCGGAGCCGATCCATCGGCCCTCCTTGTATCACGAGCGAGTGAATAGCAGTCCGAAGCCGACCGCGAGGATCGCCAGCATCACGAAGTGGATACCGATGTCGAACCCGCCGAGCCCGCGAAGCAGGACGATCGCCAGGCCGAAGAGCGTGCCGACCAGGGCGACTGGATAGGCGAGCCGCGGCGACAGCCAGCCGATCGCGGCGGCCGCCAACACCAGGCCGAGGATCGCCTCCACGATCGCGGCTGCGGTGATCGGCCCGGTGACCGTGATCAGGCCGGCGTGCGCCGAGGCTGCGAAGAAGTAGACGAGCGCGGCGATCACGCTCACCCCGCGAAGGCTCGCGCTCACTCGCCATCCTCTTCGAGACGCGAGAGTCGATCGGCTTCGTCCTGCCCCGCGAGCGCGTCGATCATGTCGTCGATCTCGCCGTCCATCCGCCGCTCGATGTTCGAGATGTTGTAGCCGAGCCGCTTATCGGTGATGCGGTCCTGCGGGTAGTTGTAGGTGCGCATCTTTTCGGCGCGCTCACCATGGCCGATCTGAGCCCGTCGGGCGGACGACTCCGCCGCTTCGCGCTCCTCGGTGGCCCGGGCCAGCAGGCGCGCGCGGAGCACGGCCATCGCTTTGGTCTTGTTCTTGAGCTGGCTGCGCTCGTCCTGACAGGTGACCACCTCGCCCGTCGGAAGGTGCGTGATGCGCACCGCCGAGTCGGTCGTGTTGACGCCCTGCCCGCCTTTGCCGCCGGCCCGGTAGACGTCGATCTTCAGATCCTCGTCGTTGATCACGAGGTCGCTCTCCTCCGCCTCGGGGAGGACCGCGACCGTCGCGGTCGACGTGTGGATCCGGCCCTGCGCTTCGGTCGCGGGGACGCGCTGGACACGGTGCACGCCGGACTCGAACTTGAGCTTCGAGTACGCGCCCTTGCCGATGACGCGGAAGACCACCTCTTTGAAGCCACCCTTCTCGGACGGGCTGTCCGAGAGGTGCTCGGTCTTCCAGCGATGCCGCTCGGCATACCGGGTGTACATGCGGTATAGGTCGAGCGCGAAGAGCGCGGCCTCTTCCCCGCCCTCGCCGGCCCGGATCTCGACGATGACGTTCTTCTCGTCGAGCGGATCGCGGGGAACGAGCTGCGTACGAAGCCGGCTCACGAGCTCCTCGGATCTGGCCGTGAGCTCGGCGATCTCCTCGCGCGCGAGATCGCGCAGGTCGGCATCGTCGCCCTCGACGAGCTGGCGTGCCTCGGACAGCCTCGCCTCCGCGTCCCGCAGCGACCGGATCGTCTCCACGATGGGCGTCAGGCTCGAGAGCTCCTGCCCGACCTGGCGAATGCGGTTGCGGTCGGAGGTCGTCGCCGGGTCAGAGACGCGGCGCTCGAGCTCGCGGTAGCGCTCCTCGACGCCCTCCAGACGCCGGCGGACGCCGGGGGTCAGGACGTCGGTCACGCGGCCTCCGCCTCGCGATCCCCCGCCAGGGCCTCCTCCAGCGAGGCGACGGCGACCTCGATCATCCGGGCGTCGGGTCGCCGCGTGGTGACACGCTGGAGCAGAAGTCCGGGCGCGACGAGCAGACGCATGAGCGGCGAGCGCTCGTGCGCGGCGCCGAAGCGGAGGATCTCGTACGAGATCGACGCGACCGGCACGACCAGAAGCAGTCGGACGGCAATGTCCACGATCGGGTTCACCCGCGGCAGCAGCGCGAAGAGCACGATCGAGACGAACACGACGAACAGCAGGAACGCCGTGCCACAGCGGGGATGCGCGGTCGGGTACGGCTCGATCCGCTCGGGTGTGAGCGGATCGCCGTGCTCGAACGCGTGGATCGTCATGTGCTCGGCGCCGTGATACGCGAACACGCGCCGCACGTCAGGCAGGAACGAGATGGCCGCGAGGTACGCGATCAGGAGGACGAGGCGAATGAGACCTTCCACGACGTTCAGCGCGATCGAGCTGCCAAACAGCGGGCGCACCAGCGCGGTCGCCAGATACGGCACCCCGATGAACAGACCGAGCGCCGCGACGACGGCCACCCCCAGCACGACGGTGTTGCCGCGCTTGCCCAGGTGGTCCACTTCTCCTTCGAGCTGCACATCGGCGGAGCGCATGAGCATGCGCAGCCCGTAGTCGAGAGACTCCCAGAGCACGATCACGCCCCGCACGAACGGCGCGCGCGCGATACGCGAGCGTTGCAGCGGCGAGCGGAGCGTTTCGCGGTACCGGTAGATGGCCCCATCGGGCCGCCGGCACGCAAGTCCGATGGTGCGACGCCCTCGGATCATCACGCCCTCGATGACCGCCTGCCCGCCGTAGGTGATCGGAGCGCTCAGGACCGCACCTAGCGGTGCGGCGCGGCCTCCGCGGGAGCGGACGCCGCTTGCTGCTTCGCGTACCGCTTGGTGAATCGCTCGACACGGCCCTGCACGTCGAGGATGTGCTGCGTCCCCGTATAGAACGGATGGCAGCCGGCGCAGACCTCGACGTGGAGCTCCGGTTTGGTGGAGCCCGTCGTGTACGTGCGCCCGCAGGCGCAGACGATCTTCGCTTGCATGTACTTGGGGTGGATCTTTTCCTTCATTGCCCTGTCCTTTGGTCAGCTCGTGACGATGTTGACGCGGCGTCGGTCGTCACGCGCCGGTCGGAACTCGACGGTGCCGGCGACGAGCGCGAAGAGCGTGTGGTCCTTGCCGACGCCCACGTTGTTCCCAGGAAGCACCTTGGTGCCTCGCTGGCGGACGATGATCGTCCCCGCGTCGACGCGCGCGCCCGCGTATTCCTTCACGCCGAGCCGCTGCCCGGCGCTGTCTCGTCCGTTGCGGGTCGAACCCGCGCCCTTCTTGTGTGCCATTTCTATGCCTCGATCTTCGTGATCTTGAGCGTCGTCTCGTCCTGGCGGTGCCCACGCGTCTTCCGCGAACGCGTCTTGTTCTTGTACTTGAACACCCGGATCTTCGGCCCTCTTCCATGACCGACGATCTCCGCGGTGACCTTCGCGTCGCTCACGAACGGCGCCCCGGCCCGGACGCGCACCCCGTCGGCCACGAGCAGGACCTGATCGAAGGTGACCGTCTCCCCGGCGTCGCCCTTGCGGCGATCGACGGTGATCTGGGTGCCCTCTTCGACCCGGTAGCTCTTGGAGCCGCTACGGACGACCGCGTACACGGAGGTGATGCTCCCGAACAGAAAAAGTCGCCGCGCCCCGCTGCGCGACGTATTCAAAAGTATAGAGGAGCGGACGGCCGTCTCGTCGACGGCCGTCCGCGGTGTCGCTCGCTACGCGGGTGCGGTCGCGCGGATGGGCGCGGGGGCGCTGCCGAGCCGGAGCTGGTAGGTGACGATCGCGAGGAGGACCGACAGACCCATGATCGGAGCCGTGAACGCGACGGGATGGCTGAACGGTCCGAACCCAGCGCTCGACCCGACGGTGAGCAGCACGGCGATGAACGACGCCGCGCCGATGTTGAGACCCCAGAAGATGACGTGATCGGCCCACGGCCAGATGCGCGAGCTTCCTGCGGCGAGGATCGTCGCAAACAGGATGTTGGTCAGCAGGCCGACGAAATAGGTGTGACTGAGCGCCGTGAAGAGTCCTGGACCCGGTCCTTTGGAAGGATCGTCGCCCGCGGCGATGAACTGTTGCGTCAGGACGAACGTGAGAACGAGCGCGAGAACGAGGAAGGGGATCGCGATCGCGGCGTGCCGGATCCCGGTTGCCTGGGTCCAGGACGCGCCGACGACGCGCGATCCGAGCCGGACGACGACCATGACGACGCCGGCGGCTTGAAAGAGGTTTCCGATCAGCAGCGCCGGCACCACGTTGAACAGCGTTCCGACCGCGAAGAGCAGGCCGGCGGCGAACAGCAGCCACGACTGGATCTCGCCGGCCCGTGTCCGACCGGCGTTCGGTGTCAGGAGCCACTCACTGACACCTGCCGCGATGAGCACGAGATAACCAGCGACCTGCGCGAACGCGTGCGCGCCGATGAGTGTTCCGTTGTCTTCCTTGAAGTTATTCGTCGCGAGGAGAACCTGAACGATGACGCCGAGCGTCGAGCCCACGAGGAGCGTGGTCAGCCCCAGGACGACCGAGAGCTGCGGATTCGTCAGGCGGGAATATCCGATGTTCGCCGCGCGAGTGACGACCCACGCCCACCACCCAAAGATCGTGGCGAGCATGACGACGCCGAAGACGGCACGCGCGACGAAGTTGCCCGACCAGAACGCGAGGACGTAGGCCGCGGTTGCGAGGGCCGTGAGCACAAGGTTCGGTCCGGTCGCCCTGTCCCTCGCGAACAGCGCCAGCGCGATCCCGAAGACACCCATCGTGATCCAACCGAGCGTGCCGGAGTGCAGATGGGTCAGCAGCGTGTTGCGATCGATGTCACCGATGATCTTGGTGGCGTTGAAGAGCCCGATGAGCGCGGTAAGCGCGAGGATCGCCAGTCCATATTGAAAAGCGCGAAGTGTGCTGGCAGGTAACGCCATATCTAGGTAATCCTCCCTCGGCAGCGGGAGGTTAACGCGCCCGGGAGTCCAGGGCTACGACCTGCACGTTCTCTGGCAGTGAGCTCCGGGTGACCGACAGCTTTGGCACCGGAGTGAGCTCCTTGACGCCGAGCTCGTGTAACAGGCGATCGAATGGGCTGTCCTTCTTCTGGGCGTCGGGGTCGTACGACATCGGGACGACGACTTTGGGCTCGAGCTGGTGGATCACCTCGGCGGCCTTCGCCGCCGTGAGGTTCAGGTCCCCGCCCGAGATGGGCACGAGCACGATGTCCACGTCGCCGATCCGCTCGAGCGCGGTGTCGGGCAGCTCGTGACCGAGGTCGCCGAGGTGGCAGATGACGAGGTCATCAAGACGGATCGCGAAGACCGTGTTGCGGCCGCGCGCCGCGCCCTTCTCGTCGTCGTGAAATGTCCCGACGCCGGTCACGAGCACCTCGCGGACCTCGTACTCGCCCGGGCCGCGCAGGACGACCGGCTCTCCGCCGACCGACCTCAGGCTCGAGTGCCCCGGATGCTCGTGGGAGATGGTCACCACCTGCGCTTCGGTCTTGGGGATCGCGTGTCCAGATTTGGGGTCAGGCGGGTCCGTGAGGAGGACGCCTTCGCGTCCGCGCATGCGGAAGCAGGCGTGGCCGAGCCAAGTGAGGTCCATGGAGTGGGCCGAGAATACGCGAAACACCGCGCCGACCCTCGGGGTAAGCCGAATGACCGAGGGGTCTTGGTCGCGTTTGGGAGGCCCCCGGCTGGGCGGAAGTGACCAGGACATCGTGCGGCGATGCATCGCGGGTGAGGCTGATGCGTTCGCGGGCCTGGTCGAGCGCTACGGAGGACGCGTGTACAACATCGCGCTGCGCATAACGAGCGACGCGGACGCCGCCAAGGACTGCGCGCAGGAGGCGTTCATCCGCGCGTATCGGGCGCTCCATCGCTACGACCCGACGCTGCCGTTCGGGCCGTGGCTCTTTCGTATCACTACGAACGCGAGCCTGAACTACGTCCAGCGGTGGCACGCGCACCAAACGACCGTCGACGAGCTGCCTGACGCGCCTGAGGAGGCCGACGAGGGACCCGAGGAGACTGCGGTCCGACACGAGGAGCTCGCCGAGGTCGTCGCGGCGATGGCCGACCTCGCTCCCGCCTACCGGGCAGCGCTCACACTTCGGCACATGCAGCAGCTCTCCTACCAGGAGGTGGCGGACGCCCTCGACATCCCGCTCGGCACCGTGAAGACCCACCTCCATCGCGCGCGCGCCGCGCTCAAAACGCGGCTCGCTGCGCGGCGAGGAGAGGCGCGGTGATCGACCAGCGCAGACCGAGCGATCTCGAAGACGCCGAGCGGCTCGTCCAACGGCTTCTGTCGGCGATCCCGCCGCGGGCGCTGCCGCTCGGCTTCCGCGATGAGGTGATGCGCCAGGTGACCGCGCGGACGACGCTGACCTGGGAGTGGATCGCAGCCGCGGTGCTCGCGGTCCCATCGCTCGCGTTCCTGATCTTCCAGGTCGTCGATCGCGCTGACGAGGTCGGAGCAGCGCTCAACAACATCGTCGCGGCCGCCGCGTCGGACAGCTCGGACGCCTTCTTCTTCGTCGATGGCACGGTGGTACTGGCGCTGGCGATCCTCGGCGTCGCGAGCCTCATCGCCGCGCACGCCGCGCTCGTGAGACCGGTCCGCAGGACCACGGCGCGATGAAGCAGCGCGACGCCATCCTCGTCCTGGGCGCGGTCGTCATCGCGACGTTCGTGTCCGCCATCCTGCTCGCCGGCTCGCTCGCGAACGCGTCGGGCAGCGCGACCCGCAGGCCCGGGATCTTCTTCGATCCGCGAAACTCGCCGCCGCCGGCGCGCACGATCGTCGACGCGCAGCGGAGCGTGCCCGATGCGCTCGCGCCGATCGTGCCGCTGCAGCGCGGCCTCAGCGACACCGCGCGCGACGCGGCCGGATACCTGCTCATCCTTCTTGGGACCTCGGCCGCGCTCGTCCTCGCGCACGAGCAGGTCGTCAGCACGTACCGCGCATCGCTCGGCGGATGGCGCACCCAGCTTCGCGTGCTCGGCACGGGCCTCGCGGTCATCGGCGTCAGCGCGTCGGCCGGAGCACTCGCGTGGATCGTTTTCCTGGGCTCGCTGTCGTCCGTCCGCGGGGGTCCGCTGGGCGTGCCAGCGGCGTTACAAGTCGCGATCGGTGCGTTCAGCGTGGCACTCGTGATCGCGGGGATCGCGGCGATCGTCGGCTTCGCCGCCGCCGCCTGGCGCCTTGGCGACGCGCTCTTCAGCGTGGCGTGGCTTCGGCGCTTCGCGGGCGTGCCTGCGCCTCTCATCGCCCTCTTAGGCGCGACCCTTATCTATATCGCATGGCAGATCCCGTTCGCTGGGGGAGTGTCCGTGCTCGCCGTGCTGGCGTACGCGCTGGGTGCCGTCGTGACGGCACGTCTGGTCGGTTCGGCGCGAACGGTCGCATCGCAGTAGCGGTCGAGGGAGAAAGGGACTCATGACAGTGCTTCGCGGAATCCTCACCACCTGGCCGGGACGCCTCTTCGCGGTCGCGCTCGTCGCGCTCGTCGCGGGAGGCGCGGTGCTCGCGTCGCGCGTGAACGCACAGCCGGCGAAGGCCGAGCTTCGCACGCAGGCCGTGACCAAGGGGAGCGTCGTGCAGTCGGTCGCGGTGTCCGGCTCGGTGGCCGCGCAGAGCCAGACGAAGATGAGCTTCCGGAGCACCGGCAAGATCGCCGCGGTCTACGTGTCGGTCGGACAGCAGGTGACCGCGGGGCAGCCGCTCGCGAAGCTCGATACGACGGACCTCGAGGCCGCGGTCGCGCAGGCGGAGTCGAACCTCCGCTCGGCACAGACGAGCTACGACCGCACGGTGGCGAGCGCCGGGGATGCCCAGCGTTCGCTCGACCAGGCTCAACAGTCGACTCAGACCGACATCGCGAACGCGCAGCAAGCGGTCACAAAGCTCAAGACGAATTACGCGAACGCGCGTAACACCGCGCTCTCGGTGGGGACCGCGCTGTTCACCGACATCACCGGATATCAATCGGCCCTGGACGCGCTCAAGACGGGGATCGACGTCGAGTCGAACGACCTCGCGAACGCGCTCCGCGACCCCGCGGTCGGTCTCAACCAGCAGAACGACGTGCGGAGCGCGCAGACATCGATCAACGGGATGTACGGACCGCTCGCGACGTCGCAGAACCTGAGCGCGAGCTCCCTCAAGCCCGCGATCGATGATTTCCAGCGCGCTCTCGACGGGATCGGAGCGGCGGTCGCGGAATTCGACGCCGCGCTGGCGGCGGACGCGGATACCTCTCGCAGCGCCACTGACTTTCAGAGCGCGATGTTCTCGTACAACCTCGCGTCTGGGCGCCTCACCACGGCGCTCGACTCGGTCAACGCTCAGCTGAACACGATGTCGACGAGCACCGTGTCCGCGCAGGCAAGCCTCAACACGGTCAACACCCGCACGAATACGGCCCTCGATCGGTCGCGCACCGATCTCTCGTCGCTTCTCTCGGCGGTCACCGGCGACCAGCAGACCGCGACCAGCATCAAGGCGAAGATCACCCAGGGCGGGACGGCCCTCTCGACGATGTCGGATGCCATCGGTGGGTCGATCGCGAACGCGATCGCCAACGTGGACACCGTCAAGCAGCGCTCGGCCCAGACCATCCAGTCCGCGCAGACCTCGGTCGCGCAGCAGCCCTACAACATCGCGGGCGCGAGGAGCTCGGTCGACAACGCGGCCACCGCGCTGCAGAACGCCCAGACGAACCTGGACAACGCGGTGGTGACCGCGCCCTCCGCCGGGGTCGTCGCGTCGATCGTGTCGCAGGTCGGAGAGAGCGCGGCGAGCCCGTTCATGACGCTTGCCAATACGTCCGCGATGGTGCTGCACGGAACGGTCGGCGAGAGCGACGTCGCCAAGCTGAGGCTCGGCCTGGTCGCGAACGTCACGGTCGACGCCGTCGGGGCGACCTCGCGGATGACCGGCAAGGTGACCTCGCTCGATCCTGTGGCGACGATCCAACAGGGCGTGCCCGTGTACGGGGTCGATGTCACGATCGACCTTCCGCAGCAAGCGGTGAAGCCCGGCATGACCGGGACCGCGAACGTGGTCATCGCGAGCAAGCAGGGCGTCCTCACCGTCCCGAATCTTGCGATCCGCAGTACCGGCGGGCGCCGCTACGTCCAGGTGCTCAAGGACGGCGAAGCGGTCGACACCGATGTGACGTTCGGCATCGCCAACGACACCGTGACCGAGGTCGCAAGCGGGCTCTCCGAAGGCGATCTGGTCGTCCTGCCGGCCGCCCGCGCCACCGGATCCGCGAACACACGCGGCGGTGCCGGCGGCTTCGGTGGGGGCGGCGGACCGGTGATCGTCGGGCGGTGATCGAGCAGAGCGTCGTCCAGCTCCGCGGGATCACCAAGACCTACCGGATCGGCCGCGAGATCACGGTGAACGCCCTGCGCGGCGTCGACCTCGACGTCCGGCGCGGCGAGTTCGTCGCGATCATGGGCCCGTCGGGATCGGGCAAATCGACGCTCATGAACGTGCTCGGCTGTCTCGACGTCGCCGACGGTGGCACGTATACCCTCGCCGGCGAAAACGTCGGAAAGCTCTCCGACGACAACCTCGCGGCGATCCGTAACAAGCATGTGGGATTCGTATTTCAAACCTACAACCTGCTTCCCCGTCTCAACGCGATCGAGAACGTGGAGCTCCCCCTCGTGTACGGCGGCGAGCGGCATGACCGACGCAACCGCGCGCTGAACGCCCTCGAGCAGGTCGGCCTCGGCGACCGCGTGCATCACCGGCCGAGCGAGCTCTCGGGGGGCCAGCAGCAGCGCGTCGCGATCGCGCGGGCGCTGCTCAACGACCCGTCGATGATCCTCGCC
>VBGS01000158.1 GCA_005889445.1 Chloroflexota bacterium | reverse complement strand
GGTCGCAGAACACGACGGTGATCTCGCGTCGGTGGCCGGCGAGGAGGACCTCGCCTTCAGCCGATGAGATCAGATCGGCGACCTGCGGCGAGAGGAACCGCGCGAGCTGCTCCTTTTGTCGCTCGATCGTGTCGTGGTACTGCTTGATCCGCAGGAGCGACCGGACCCGGACCGCGAGCTCGTGCTGCGAGATGGGTTTGGGCACGAAATCATCGGCGCCCGACTCGAGCGCGCGGGTCTTGTCCTGATCGACGCTCGCGGTCATGAGCACGATCGGTAGGAACCGCGTCTTTGGATTCGCGCGGATCTGGCGGGTCAGCTCGTAGCCGTCCATGCCGGGCATGAGGATGTCCATCAAGACGAGATCGGGCGGCTTCTCGGCGATGGCGCGAAGGGCCTCCTCGCCGGAGGACGCCGTGACGACCTCATAGCCATCTTTGGCGAGCAGCGCTTCGAGAAGCCGCAGGTTCGGCGGCGTGTCGTCGACCGCGAGGATCCGGGCGCTCATGTCCGACGACCCTGAGCGCAGAATCGCCGCACCTCGGCGGCGAACGTGCGGACGTCGACGGGCTTTTGCATGAACCCGTCAAATCCCGCGGCATCGAAGCGATCGCGATCGGACTTCATCACTGAGGCGGTGAGCGCCACAATCGGGATCCGCGCGGTGCGCTCGTCTTCGCGCAGCTTCCGCAGGGCCGCGATGCCGTCCATTCCCGGCAGCTGGATATCCATGAGGACGATGTCCGGATGCTCGCGGAGGGCGATCGCGATCCCGTCCTCGGCGCTGGTCGCTTCGAGGGTCCGTAGCCCCGCGAATTGGAGCAGGTCGCGCGCGAGCTTCATGTTCTTGTCGTTGTCTTCGACGATGAGGACAAGCTCCTTCTCGGTCATGCCGTGACGGCCTCCGGCGCGAGGGTCCGCAGCGGGAGCGTGAACGTGAACGTGCTGCCCTTGCCGACCGCGCTCTCGACCCAGATGCGGCCGCCGTGCAGCTCGACGAACCGCTTCGCGAGCGCGAGGCCGAGCCCGGTGCCTTCGCGCGAGCGCTCCGACTGGCGGCGCGCTTGCTGGAACTCCTCGAAGATGCGCGACTGATCCTCCGGCGCGATGCCGATGCCCGTGTCACGGACCGCGATCACGGCATCACCGTTCGCGCGGCGCGCGATCACGTCGACCCGTCCCCCGTCGGAGGTGAACTTGACGGCATTGGACAGCAGGTTGAAGAGCACCTGTTTCACCTTGCGCGGGTCGGCCTCGATGAGATCGAGGTCCGGCGCGACGTCGAGCGTCACCTTGATCGCGTGCCGGCTTGCGCGCTCGCGGATCATGGTGATGCCGTTGTTCAGAGCCTCGACGAGCGAGAAGCGGTCCACGTCGAGGTCCATCCGACCGGCTTCGATCTTGGATAGGTCAAGGATGTCGTTGATCAGCGTCAGCAGATGCTTCCCGGAGCCGAGCACGTCGTTGAGGTACTCCATCTGCTTGGGGTTCACCGGCCCGAACATCTGCTCGAGGAGCGCCTCGGAGAAGCCGATGATCGCGTTGAGCGGCGTCCGCAGCTCGTGCGACATCGTCGCGAGGAACTCCGACTTGTGTCGGCTCGCGATCTCGAGCTGGCGGCTCTTCTCCTGGATCTCGCTGAAGAGGTTGACGTTCTGGATCGCGATCGCGGCCTGATCGGCGAAGGTCTGGACCAGCCCGACCTCCCGTTCCGTGAACGGCCGGACAGCGACGCGGGTCAGCACCATCACCCCGAGGGTGTCACCGCTCTGGATCATGGGTACCGCCAGGACCGTTCTCGAGTCGGTCAAGCGCGCTACGCGCGAGTTGGCGAACAAGTCGTGTTCCTCTCGCAGGTCGGCGAGATGCACCGTTCGCTTCTCGCGAAAGACGCGGCCCATCACGCTTGTGCCTGCGCGTGCGTCGTTCGTGGGAGGCAGGGCCTCAACATCGTCGAACCGGCGGCGGAGCTCATCGGTCCGCGCCCAGCGTGCGACGAATCCGGACATTTCATTGGCCACCATTGTCCTGACCCAGCCGAGATCCGCGTCGCACAGCCGCGCCGCGCTCTCGGTCACCGTTTCGAGCACCGGCTTCAGATCGAAAGCGGACCGGCTGATGACCTTCAGCACCTCGGCGACCGCGGTCTGCTGCTCGAGCGCCACTTTCGTCTCGCTCGCGAGGCGCACGTTCTCCATCGCGATCGCCGCTTGATCCGCGAACGTCTCGACCAGCTTGATCTCCCGGTCACTGAACGCGCGAGGCTCCGTCCGCCACATCGCGATGACGCCCATCGGTGTGCCACTACGTCTGAGCGGTACCGAAAGGAGCGTTCGGAAACCGCCGAGCTTCTGTGCATCCCAGTACGTGTACGTCGGGTCCGCGTGGACATCCGGGATGTGGACGGTCGTGCCGGTCGCAAACGCGCGCCCCGTCGAGGTGCCGATGTCGGAGGACCGGATGGGATTGGTCCGTTGCCATTCACGCATGGTCTCGGCCTTCTCGCCGACCGCCGCCGTCATCCGCAGGATGTCACCGTCGGCCTCATAGACGAAACCGTTCTCCGCCCCCGCGATCCGCGTCGCGTTCCGGATGACCGCGTCCAGGACCGGTTGGATCTCGAACGTGCTCTGCGCGGTGACGCGCAGCACTTCCGCCGTCGCCGTCTCGCGCTCGAGCGCCTCCTTCGTCTCGTTGAAGAGGCGCACGTTCTCGATCGCGATCACCGCCTGATCCGCGAACGTCCTCACCAGGGCGATCTCGCGATCGGAGAATGGCCGCACCACCAGGCGCGCCACGATCAAGACCCCGATCGGCGCGCCGTCGCGAAGCATCGGAACGGCGAGCAGGCTTCGCGCCCCGATCGCCTTCGCCATCGGAGACACGTCGACGTACGGCGTGGCGGCGAAATCCGGAAGGTTGATCACTTCGGCGCGACCGAACGAAAGTGACATGACACTGCGATTGCGCCCTGGCAGCTCCGTCCCGACCGGCCCTGGGGCCACCGTCTCGATGAGCGACTGGAGCTCCGGGGTGCGGCCGTATCGGGCACCCGCGTACAGGCGCGACCCATCTCCGCGGCCCATCCACGCCACGTCCGCATCGCAGAGCGAGGCGACCGTCTGTGCCACCGTGGCGAGGACACGGTCCAGGTCGAAGACCGACCGGCTGATCGTCTTGAGCACCTCGGCAGTGGCGGTCTGCTGGCCGAGCGCCTCCTTTGTCTCGTTGAAAAGGCGGACGTTCTCGATCGCGATCGCGGCCTGGTCCGCGAAGGTCTCGATGAGTCGGATCTCGTCATCACTGAAGGGGCTGACCTGCATACGTGCCGCGCCTATCACGCCGATGACGTCGCCTTCGCGAAGGATCGGCACCCCGAGGACGGTATGGACGCCGTGTTCGCGATTGGGTTGCCAGTCGTAGTCGGCGTCCCGGAACAAGTCCGGGATGTGTACCGGCCGCTTGTTCATCGCTACGCGCCCGACCAGGGTCCGGGGCCCGATGCTCGTGGGATGCGCGAATTCGTACTCAACGAGCTCTCGCACCCCGCCGCTGGTCGCGACGAGCTGGAATGCGTCGCCTTCGCGCCGAAAGATGTACGCCCAGTCACCGTGGCACAGCCGGTTTGCGTTCTCGACGACGACGTCAAACACCGACGTGAGATCGAACGCCGATCGACTGATCGCCTTCAGGACGTCGGCAGTCGCTGTCTGCTGCTCGAGAGCGTTCTTCGTCTCGTTGAAAAGGCGAGTGTTCTCGATCGCGATGACCGCCTGAGCTGCGAATGTCTCGACAAGCTCGATCTCCCGCGGCCCGAAGGCGCCCGGAAGGGTCCGACGCAGCTGGATCGCGCCGATCGCGCGGCCGCCTTTCAGGAGCGGCGCGGCCAGGAAGCCGCGGTATCCGTGATCCTTGGCGTACGCCTTCCCCTCGCCGAACTCGTCTTCGGGCAGCTCCTCCATATCCGCGACGTTGAAGAGCCTGGCTTCCCGGATCGCGCGCGGTGTGACCGACCGATGGGAGAACTCGAAAGCCTGCGGCGGGAGCGCCGTGCCACCCTGCGTGGCGGTCAACATGGTGCCCTCGCCGTCGTCGCGCACGATCGCG
>VBGS01000157.1 GCA_005889445.1 Chloroflexota bacterium | reverse complement strand
CGGCACCCGGTCGACGTCATCGCGATAACCGCCGACAAGGACGTCGAGACGCTTCGCGAGGCGCTGAAGTCGGGTGTCGTCCATTACCTGGTCAAGCCGTTCCAGTTCAGCGCCTTCCGCGAGAAGCTCGAGAGCTACGCGGCACTGCGCGCGCGGCTCGCGCAGGTCAGCGAGGTCGATCAGGACGAGGTCGACCGGATCTACGCGCTGCTGCGCGCCGATTCGGGCAGCTCGCTCCCCAAGGGTGTCTCCCCGACGACGCTCGCGCTCGTCGTTCGCGCGCTGCGGTCGGCGACCGAGGACGTCTCGTCGGTCGACATCGCGCGCGCCACCGGGATAAGCCGCGTGACGTCGCGGCGATACCTGGATCATCTGGCGCGGACCGGCCTGGTCGAGATCTCGAACCGGTACGGATCGGCGGGCCGCCCTGAGCATCGCTACCGCTGGAGCGCGAGAACGCCTGAAGGAGCCGGCGCCTAGCCAGTTCGGCTAGGTCTTCTTCTTGCCCTTCGCGGCGGCCTTCGCGATCCGACTGCGGCGACGGCGCGCGCTGTTCTTGTGGATCGAGCCGCGCTTGGCGGCCTTGTCCAGCGCGCTCGCGGCCGCGGAGATCACATCGGCGGCCGCCTCGCTGCCCTTGGCGATCGCGTCACGCGCGGCGCGCACGGCGGTGCGCGCGGCCGAGCGACCGACCGTGCGCATCGAGGTGCGCCGTGTCGTCTGGCGGATGCGCTTGAGCGCCGAGCGCTTGCGCTTCTTGGCTGGCATCGGGTGCGAACGATAGCCGATGGGACGAGGCACGGCAGCAGCCGCGTCGCATCCCATACTTTCAACTTAGTGCCGATGTCGGTCGCCCGCGCGTCCGCGATCATGATCGGCACCCTCGTCGCAAGCCGCGTCCTTGGCTGGCTCCGATCCTCGGTGATCGGGGCGACCTTCGGCGGCACCTCCACCCTCGACGCGTTCATCGCCGCCTTCAAGATCCCAGACGCGATCTTTGGCCTGTTGGTCGCGGGCGCCCTCGCTTCCGCGTTCATCCCAGTGTTCACCGGCTACCTCGCGCGCGAGCGCGAGCAGGAGGCGTGGCGGATCGCGTCGAGCGTGCTCAACGCGCTCCTGCTGCTGCTCATCGGCGCGTCGGCGGTGATGTGGCTCGCCGCACCGCTCCTGGTGCCGACGATCATCGCTCCCGGGTTCGCGAAGGATCCGGACCAGCTCCAGCTCACGATCGATCTGACGCGGATGATGCTGTTGTCGCCGATCTTCATGGGGTTGTCGTCGCTGACGACGGGCATCCTGAATTCCTATCGCCAGTTCCTCTCGGGCGCGACCGCGCCGGTCGTCTACAACCTCGTGATCATCCTGTTCACCGTCTTCGCGACGCCGTTCCTGGGCATCCACGCGGTCGCGCTCGGGGTCGTCGTCGGGGCGCTCGTGATGTGGCTGGTGCAGCTTCCCGAGCTCACCTTTCGGCGCACGCGCTACTCGTTCACGATGGACCTACAGCACCCAGGGGTCCGCGACGTCCTCCGCCTCGCCGGTCCGAGGACGATCGCGCTCGGCGCGGTCCAGATCGTCTTTTTCGTCGACACCAACCTCGCATCGAGCATGCCCGCGGGCTCCCTCGTCGCGCTCAACTACGCCTTCCAGCTGCTCATGCTCCCGCTCGGCGTGTTCTCGATCGCGATCAGCGCGGCCATCTTCCCCACGCTCTCGCACTATGCGTCGCTCGGTCAGGTCGGCCGCATGCGCGACGCCGTACAGCAGGGAATCCGCTGGATCCTCTTCCTGACGCTCCCGACGGCGATCGTGATGATCGTGCTCCGGCGGCCCATCGTGAACCTTCTCTTCCAGTACGGCGCGTTCGGCGACGCCGCGCGCGAGGCGACCCAGGAGGTCTTCCTCTTCTATTCCCTCGGGCTGGCCGGCCATGCGCTGATCCAGATCCTCGCGCGCGCGTACTACGCGGCGCGCGATACGACCACGCCGCTCGCGCTGACGCTCATCTCGATCGGACTCAACGTCGTGCTCGATGTGCTCCTGGCTCCGGTTCTCTTCGTGAAGGGCCTCGCGCTCGCGAACTCCATCTCGACGCTCGTCGAGGCCGGCCTCCTGCTCGTGCTGCTCACGTCGCGCGCCCGACTGCGTCTTGTTGGTCTCGGCGTCTCGAGCCTGAAGCTCGTCTGCGCGAGCCTGCTCATGGGAGTTGCGATGTTCGCGTTCATCCGCGTCACGAACCTTCCGTTCGATCTTCTCGTCGACCCATCGAAGCCGGTGCTGCTGCTGCAGACCCTGCTCGCGGCGGCAGTCGGCGGCCTCGTGTACGTGGTCGCCGCGTACGTCCTGCGCGTGACCGAGCTCGGCGAGGTCCTCGCGGTCGTGAGGGCGCGCCTTCGCCCTAAGGCTGCCGCAGCGCCTAGTTAGTCGGGGACCTGCGGAGCAGGAGAACGCGGAGGATGCGAGCGCGCTGACGCGCGCGAGCGTCCGGACGGCCCGCCAGAGAGAGTGAGGGGGTGTGGGGGCAAGCCCCCACGACTCAAATAGTGATGACGACCTTCGCGCGAGCCTGACCGGTTCCCAGATAGCGGACCGCCTCGGCGCCCTCGCTCAGCGGGTACGTGCGGTCGATCCGCGGGGTGAGCTGACCCGACTCGAGGAGATCTCTCAGGAAGAAGAGATCCTTCTGATCGTTGTGCGCGACGAAGAACCTGACCCGCTGGCGCAGTGCTCGTGACCGAACGATCGCACTCAGGATGCGCCCGAAGATCGCAACGCCGCCGCGCTTGTCGGCGCCGACCAGCACGAGCACACCGCCGGGCAGGAGCACGCGTCGAAGCGATCCGATCGAGCGTGTCGCCGCGACATCGAAGACGACGTCAAAGCGCGCCGGTCGCTGGGTGAAGTCCTCCTTCGTGTAGTCGATCACCTCGTCGGCTCCGAGCGATCGGACGATGTCGACCTTGTTCTCGCCGGTGACTGCCGTCACGTGCGCGCCGAGCGCTTTCGCGATCTGCACGGAAAACGTGCCGACGCCGCCGCCCGCGCCGTGAACGAGGACCCGCTGCCCCGATCGCACCCCGGCGATGTCGCGCAGACCCTGCAGCGCCGTATAGCCCGCGACGCCGACGGCCGCAGCCTGCTCGAACGAGACGTTCCGCGGCTTCTGCGCGAGGCGGTCCTCGCGCCCGCTCGCATACTCGGCGAACGATGCCGGCGCGCTGCCGAACACTTCGTCGCCCGGCTTGAACAGCGTCACGTTCTCGCCGACCGCCTCCACGTAGCCCGCGACGTCGACGCCTCGCACAGGCTCGCTCTTGCTGCGCATGACCTTCGAGGCGATCCGGAGCATGGTGCCGCCGTGCACGCTGTGCCAGTCGAGCGCGTTGACCGATGCCGCGCGCACCTTCACGAGCACGCGACCGGCGGCGAGCGCTGGCCTGGAGATCTCCCGTACATGGAGCACATCGGCCGAGCCGTCGCCCTCCTGGACCAGCGCCTTCATGGTTGTGGTGCCTTGTGGCGTGACTACTGATTTCACGTTCGCCCTCCCAAACCGCCCGACTGTGGCCCACCGGTGTGAATGAGGTGTGAAGCGCCACCGGAGGATTGGCCACGGGGCGGCGCGCCAGCGAACTTACGCCGATACGCTGGTCCCTGGTGAGCCCCCTCCAGCAGCGGATCCGGAACTTCTGCGTCATCGCCCACGTGGATCATGGGAAGACGACGCTGTCGGACCGGCTCCTCGAGACCACCGGAACCGTGCCGCTTCGTCAGATGCGGGACCAGATGCTCGACTCCATGGAGCTCGAACGCGAGCACGGCATCACGATCAAAGCGCGTGCCGTGCGCATGGGGTGGCGCGACCACGAGCTGAACCTCATCGATACGCCCGGGCACGTCGACTTTACGTACGAGGTGAGCCGTTCGCTGGCGGCGTGCGAGGGCGCCGTGCTGCTGGTGGATGCCTCGCAGGGCATCGAGGCGCAGACGCTGGCAAACGCGTACCTCGCGGTCGAACAGGGCCTCGAGGTCATCCCCGCGATCAACAAGATCGATCTGCCCAACATCGACCTCGACGTCGTCCGCGAGGAGCTGCGCACGACGCTCGGGTTCCGCCGGTCGCTCATCTTCGATTCCCACTACGACGCGTACAAGGGCGTCGTCGCGCACGTGCGCGTGTTCGACGGCGCGCTCAAGACCGGCGACCGCATCCGGCTCATGGCCACCGAGCGCGAGAGCGAGCTCCTCGAGCTGGGTGTCTTCCTCCCCGACGCACGCCCGATCGAACGCCTCGAGACCGGCGAGACCGGCTACGTCGCGACGGGTCTGAAGGCGGTCGCCGACTGCCGCGTCGGCGACACCCTCACGCTGGCCGAACGCCCGGCGGCGGCGCCGCTTCCGGGATATCGGCCGGCCAAGCCGATGGTCTTCGCGGGCTTCTATCCCTCGAACGCGCAGGACTACCCGCTGCTCAAGGACGCGATGGAGAAGCTCCGCCTGAACGATGCGTCACTCGTCTACGAGCCCGAGACGTCGCAGGCGCTGGGCTTCGGCTTTCGCGCCGGCTTCCTCGGTCTCCTCCACCTCGAGATCGTCCAGGAGCGTCTCGAGCGTGAGTACGACGTCGACCTCATCGCGACCTCGCCGTCGGTCGAATACCGCGTCATCACCCAGACAGGTGCCGAAGTCGCGATCGACAACCCGGCGATGCTTCCCGATCCCGGCACCATCCTCGAGATCCGCGAGCCGTGGATGAAGGTCACCATCATCGTGCCGACGACCCACGTCGGACCGATCATGGAGCTGGCGCAGACCAAGCGCGCGTCTCTCGCCGACATGAGCTACGTGGACCCGACGCGCGCGATGCTGAAATACGACATGCCGCTCTCCGAGGTGATCCTCGACTTCTACGATCAGCTGAAGTCGAGCTCGCGCGGGTACGCATCGCTCGACTACGAGTTCGCCGAATACCGTCCGGCCGAGCTCGTCCGCCTCGACATCCTCGTCGCGGGCACGATCGTCGATGCGCTCTCGATCATCACGCACCGCGACCGCGCGCCGCAGACCGGGCGTGTGCTCGTGAACAAGCTGCGCGGCCTCATCCCGAGGCAGATGTTCGACGTGCGCATCCAGGCGGCGATCGGCGGCAAGGTCGTCGCGAGCGAGACCGTCAAGGCCAAACGAAAGGACGTCCTCGCGAAGTGCTACGGCGGAGACATCACCCGCAAGCGCAAGCTCCTCGAGAAGCAAAAAGAAGGCAAGAAGCGCATGAAGATGGTGGGATCGGTCGAGATCCCGCAGGAGGCCTTCCTCGCGGTGCTCCGGATCGGCGACGAGACGTGACGTCGCCGAAGATCCAGTTCGAGCACCCGACGCAGCTCGCGGCATCGACGTTCCTGCGCGCGGTCGTCGAGAACGAGGTCACCACGGTCTGGGAACGGCTGTCGCGCGAAACGCGCGGTCTCCTCGAGGGTCTCTACGCGGCGCGCAACGCGGTCGCGCTCCACAACGCCGCCGGCGTCGAACCGTCGAGCGAGGACGCGCGGCTCGCGGAGGTCGTCGCTCCGCTGCGCATCTCGGTCCTCGCGGCGCTCGGCGGCTCCGAGAGGGTCGGCGCGTTCGGCGTGTCCGGCGCGCGGATCGTCGACCGCAACACCGCGTACGTGCTCCTCCTGCCCGACTTCGGCGAGGAGCGCATCGTCGCCGAGACCGAGTGGCGGCCAAGCCATCTCCTCGCGTTCGTCCACGAGTCACGCGAATGGCTGATCGACCTCGGACGTACCGCGGACCTCTCGGCCGACGCGGAGCTTCCCGACCCGCTCGGGGCGATCCGCCGGTGACGCGCGGGATCGGCCTCTACGTGCACATCCCGTTCTGCGCATCGCGCTGCCCCTACTGCGACTTCGCGACCGCGCCGGCGACAAGCGCGCTGCGCGGTCGCTATCTCGCGGCCCTCGCCGAGGAGATGCTCCGGGAAGGTCGCGCGCTTGGCCGGCCGCGCGTCCGGACGCTGTACGTCGGCGGCGGGACGCCGAGCCTCCTCGAACCGCCGGAGGTGGCGAGCCTGGCCGAGGCGCTGCGACGCGCGTTCGACCTCCGCCCTCGGGAGGTGACCGTCGAGGCGAACCCCGCGACGCTGGATCGCGCCCGACTGGCCGCCTGGCGGGATGTTGGCGTCACGCGTCTGTCGCTCGGCGTGCAGAGCTTCAGCGCGCATGGCCTCCGGGCGCTCGGGCGCACCCATCAGCCGGAAGACAGCGCGGCGGCGGTCGCGGCCGCGCGCGACGCCGGTTTCGACGTCAACCTCGACCTCATCTTCGGTTGGCCCGGCCAGACAGAGGACGACTGGAGGGCGGACCTCCGTTCGGCCATCGCGCTCGCGCCGGACCACGCGTCCTGCTACCCCCTCGAGCTGCGGCTCGATCCGGAGGAAGCGGTCGCCAACTGGCCGGGTGGCGGATGGCGCGTTCTCGAGCGCTGGCGGCGCGACGCGCTGGACGGACAGCCCGATGAGCGCGTCGTCGCCGGGATGTATCGCCAGGCTGAACGTCAGCTTGGCATGGCCGGCTACCGCCACTACGAGATCGCGAACTGGGCGCGCCCGGGGAAACGCTCGTTGCACAACCTCGGCTACTGGCGCGATCGGGAGTGGCTCGGGGTCGGGGCCGGCGCGCATTCGCACCTCGCCGGGGTGCGCTCGGCGAATCCGACGAGCCTCACCGAGTACCTCGGGAAGATCCATACCGGCGGGGCGCGCGTGATCGACACCGGTGCCGACGCGCCGGGCGAGGCGGCGATGCTCGCGCTCCGCCTGGACTCGGGGCTCGATCTCCCCCGTTACACCGCGCGGTTCGGCACGGCGGCGGCGGCCCGCGTTCGGCGCGCGATCGACGAGGTGGCGCCGGCGCGCCTCCTGCGGATCACCGGCGACCGAGTGCGGCTGACCGCGAAAGGCCGCCTGCTCGCGAACGAGGTTTTCATCCGCCTGCTCGCGTAGGTCGGCTCAGGGGCAGGTGCTCCACACGTAGCTGACCCCCGGTTGGCGCTCGACCGCGGTCGGTACGCACGTGCTGGGTGTCGGCCGCTCGGTCGTGCGCGGATCCTGCACCTGCCCGGCGACGGCGAACCCGACCATCAGCGCGACCGTGAGACCCAGGGCGACGAGCCACATCGGCGGCTCCCAGGGCCGCCACTCGCTTTGCGCCTGGTCTTGATCGACTATCTGCATCGCTTTCGTCATACAACGATCGCGTCGATCGGTTGCAGCGCTTGCGATGACGGAGCGTTTTCGCTATCCCTAGTCGCGCACCGTTCCGCTGAATCTGCATGGGGAGGAACCATGACCGAAGACCAAGGCACCGACTGGTCCGCGCAAAAGGAGCCCGGCTCCGTCTGGCCGACACCGCAGCCCGCGAGTCCAACGCCACCCGCACCGTCCCCGATGAGCGGCTCGTCCTCGGGGGGCGGTGGCCGCAAGACCACGCGTCGCTCGAGCGGTGGGCGCTCGTCGTCCGGTCGGAAGAAGAGCACGCCCGCGCGCGGCGCCGGTCGAAAGACCACGGCGAAGCGCTCGACGACGCGCCGTAAGACGACGGCGAAACGCGCGAGCACGTCGCGTGGCGGCCGCAAGACGACGGCGCGCCGAAAGAGCTCGTCCGCGTCAGCGCGCCGTTCGACCGCGAAGCGTGGTACGCGTCGCTCGACCGCAAAGCGCCCCACACGGCGCAGCTCGACCCGCAAGAAGCGCTAACCGACTAGACGCGCTGCTCGAGGGCACGCCGAGAGGCGTGCCCTTTTCGCGTTAGCGGCGAGCGCTAGTTTCGTTTCCCACGGCCCATACCGGGCTTGCGACCGTGGTTCGCTTTCTTGCTGCGCCAGCCGAGCTTCCCGCTCGTCTTCTGCTTCTTCTGACCCTTACCTCTCTCGTCCTTTCGTGGGGGCTGGCCCCCACACCCCCTCACTCTCTCCGGCGGAACGCCGCTGATCGCCCTTGAGGGCGATCAGCTGGGTGGTTTTGCTTCTACCGCTGGGCTGCGAAGAGATGGAGCTGCAGCGCGCGCGTCGGCGGCGCGATGAGCTCGGTCACCAGCCATTGTGCGACCAGCGCGGCGTCCGCATCCTCGGAGAGACCGACGCGCTCGCGGGCCGTGGCCAGGCGCTGCTTCGCGGTGCGGGGATCCATTCCCAGCGCGCGCGCGGTGTCGGCGAGCGAGCGCTCGAGGATGTCGTGCAGGACGAACGCCCCGAGATCGGCTCCTCGCATCGCGTACCGCCCGACCAGGTCCCGGAGTCCGGCACCGAAGAGGCGACCGCGCGCGACCGCGTCCGTTATCTCACCGGCCGCCTCGCCATCGAGCTCACCGATGCGGAGCAGCGCGGCCACCTCGGCGCTGGGCAGCTTCCGCGCGTGCTCGAGGCTCGCGATGAAGCGCTGCACCACGACGTCGTCCGCGACCGGCGGACGACCGGCCACGCGCGACCCGCTGGTGACTCGCGCGAGCGCCGCGACGAGCGAGCGGCGGAGACCCTCGAGCTCCGCGAAGCGGACGATCTCCGTGACCGCGGGATTGCCGAGCAGGAGCCGCGAGACTGGACGATCGCGTTCGGCGACCACGACGACGGGGACACCATGCTCGCGCGCGAGCTCCACCTCGATGCCCACCTCGAACGATGGGATCCCGGCGTAGGCGATCAGGACCGCGGCGGCGGTGATGTGCGCGCGGTCGATCTCGAAGACGCTGCGCGCGTCCAGATGCGTGGCCGTAATTGGATCGGTCACGCGGTGAGGCAGGTACGAGCGGAGGCGAGCGGAGCTGGCGATCTCCGCGAGCAGCTCGTAGAACAGCTTGGTGCGCGGCGCGTCCTCGCTGGCCGTCAACGCGCCCGAGATGTACGCCTCGCCGAGGGCAACTGCGCCCTCGCTCGCCGTGTCCATGGGGCGCTCATCATCCTCGCGCCGTCAAGTTCGGCCCATAGAATTCGGGCGGGTGCCTGAACAGCACGTCGCGGAGAACCTGCGCCGGTTACCGCTTTTCTCACGACTTCCCGAGGCGGAGCTGGCGGAGCTCGGTGAGCGCGTGCGCACGAAGACCTTCCGTCGCGGCGAATCGATCTTCCGCAAGGACGATCCCGGGACGCATCTCTACATGGTCCTCGACGGCGCGGTGAAGATCGCCCTTCCAAGCGAGTTCGGTCAGGAGGCGCTCGTCGCGATCATGCGGCCGGGCGAGTTCTTTGGCGAGCTGGCCCTCTTCGACCGCAGCCCGCGCTCCGCGAGCGCGACGGCGCTCGAGGACACACGCGCCGCGCTCCTCGCCGGTGACGACTTCCTGGCGTACCTGGAATC
>VBGS01000156.1 GCA_005889445.1 Chloroflexota bacterium | reverse complement strand
CGGGTACCCGCCCTTCGGCCGCCTGGTCCTGCTGTCGACGCAGGCGAAGCGCCTCGCGACGGTCGAGCGGCGGGCGGACGAGCTCGCGCGATGGCTGCGCGAGGCCGCCGGTAGCGATGCCGAGGTGCTCGGCCCCGCGCCGGCGTTCGCCGCGAAGCGAGCCGGCAGCTTCCGCTCGCAGATCGTGCTGCGCGGCGATCATCCCGAACGGGCACTCGACCGGGTCACGGTCAGCGAGGAGTGGACTGTCGACGTGGACCCGGTGACACTTTTGGGGTGAGCGGGGAGCAGCCGAGCGAGGCCGAGGAGAAGGCTCCGCCCCGGCTTCGGGTCACCAAGGGGTCGCCCTGGCGGATCGACGCCGGACGCCGCGTGAAATGGTCGAGCCCGGAGTTCGTCGCCTCGAACGCGGTGAACGTGCGCCAGATCGGCGACCCGGTGCTGCACGCGCCCGCGAAGCGACCACGGCTCGCGCGCCCCGAGCTGGAGGCGCTGATCGTGAGAATGTTCGCGTCGATGGTCGTGGCTCGCGGCATCGGGATCGCCGCGCCGCAGATCGGCGTCCCGCTGCGTGTCGCGATCATGGACGTCGACGATGCGGGCATCGTCGCCATCGAGCCGAAGATCGAGTGGATGAGCGAGGAGACCGAGGAGATCAGCGAAGGGTGCCTCTCGATCCGCGGACTCTACGGAATGCTCGAGCGCCCCGTCGCCGCGCGCCTCGTGGCCGAGGACATCGCCGGCAAGCGCTTCACCCTCGTTGGCGATGAGTTCGGCGCGCAGTGCATGCTGCACGAGACCGACCATCTCGACGGCAAGCTCTACGTCGACCGGCTGAAGTCGCGCGAGGATCTCCATCCGGTCGAGCCGGAAGAGGAGGAACCGGTTTCCGCATAGCCCCCCGCGTCGTCTTCCTGGGGACGCCACCGTTCGCGGTCCCCTCGCTCGAAGCGCTGCATCGGCTCGCGCTCGACGGTGTGATCTCGCTGGCGGGCGTGGTGACCCAACCCGATCGCCCCGGCTCCCGCGGTGTCGTGCGCGAGTCCGCGGTCAAGGCGTCGGCGCGCGCGCTCGGCGTCCCGGTCGTTCAGCCCGCGAGCCTCGGCCCACCCGAGGATTCGACCGTCCTCGCCCTGCGGCCGGAGGCGCTCGTGTGGGCCGCCTATGGAAACAAGATCCCGAAACGGCTGCTCGACGCGGTGAGCGGTCGAACGGTGAACGTCCACGCGTCGCTCCTTCCGCGATGGCGTGGTGCCGCGCCGGTGGCGCACGCGATCCTCGCCGGCGACCTGGAGACCGGGATCACCCTCATGGAAGGAACGGCGGCTCTGGACGCGGGACCGATCCTCGCGCAGTCTCGGACGCGGATCGGCGATCGCGAAACTCGTGGCGAGCTCGAGGCGCGTCTCGCGACGATCGGCGGCGAGCTCCTCGAGCGCGAGCTGCCGCGTTATCTGCGCGCGCAGCTCCTCCGTCGGCCGCAGGACGTTCGACAGGTAACGCTCGCGCCGAAGCTGGATCCGGCGCTGGGGGCGCTCGACCTGGGCGCGCCAGCTGAGGCGCTGGTGCGGTTGGTCCGGGCGTACACGCCCGACCCCGGCGCCTTCACGACGTACCACGCGCAGCGCATCGGGATCCTTCGCGCGTCGATCGCAGGCGGGCCCGGCGCCGAGCACGGCGCCCTCGCGCTACGTGACGGCGTGCCCCACGTCGCGGCAGGTGCAGGATGGCTGCGCCTCGATGAGGTACGGCCCGCCGGCAAACGGGCGATGAGCGGAGTCGAATGGGTCCGCGGTCTACGCGATCTCCGCGAGGACGCCCGCCTTCCATCGTGATAACGAGCGCGGCTTGTACGCTCGAGCGATGACCGACGAGCGTCGCGCGATCAGCGATCTGAGCGCCGCCGACGTGGCCGCATGGCTTCTCGAACGCGGCGAGCCGCGCTACCGCGCGCGGCAGATCCGCCGGCAGCTCACGCATGGAACGGCGCGCGGGTTCGACGAGCTGACCGATCTGCCGATCCGCCTCCGCGAGGCCCTCGCGGTGGCCTTCCGCTGGACGACGGTCGAGCCCGTGCGCGAGGAGGCGAGCGCGGACGGCGAGACGCGCAAAGCGCTGCTCGAGCTTCGCGACGGCCACCACATCGAGACCGTGCTCATGCCGCACCACGGCGCGCGCAACGCGGTGTGCGTCTCGACCCAGGCGGGATGTCCGATGGCGTGCGCGTTCTGCGCCACGGGAGAGATGGGTCTGGTCCGGAACCTGAGCGCCGGAGAGATCGTCGATCAGATCCGGCACTGGCAGGGAGAGCTCGCCGAGCGCGGCGAGCGCGTCTCCCACGTCGTGTACATGGGTATGGGGGAGCCCTTCAACAACTACGACGCGACGCTCGCGTCCGCGCGCGCTCTGATCGGCCCCGGAGCTTTTGGCATCAGCCCGCGGCGCCTGACGGTCTCGACGTGCGGCGTGGTACCGGGGATCGATGCGCTCGCGAAGGAGGGACTTCCGATCAACCTCGCGGTCTCGCTGCACGCGCCCGACGATCCGACCCGAGCGCGGATCATGCCGATCAATCGCAAGTGGGGCGTCGAGGAGGTGCTTGCGGCCGCGGCGCGCTACGTCAAACGGACCAAGCGCCGCGTGACGTTCGAATACGTGCTCCTCGCCGGCGTGAACGACTCCGATGCGACGGCGCGCGCGCTCGCGGACGCGATCCAGCGACACGGACCGACGAAGGACGCACACGTGAACCTCATCCCGTACAACCCCGGCGCGGGCGGCTTCCGCAGGCCGCCCGTCGAGCGGATGGAGCGCTTCGCGGAGGTGCTCCAGGACCGTGGCATCGCCGCGACGCTTCGGATCAGCAAGGGTCAGGACATCG
>VBGS01000155.1 GCA_005889445.1 Chloroflexota bacterium | reverse complement strand
GAAGCGCGATGACGCTGCCGCCGATGACGAGGTACAGGTACGTGCGGCGCGGAAGCGAGCGGCGTTCGTCGTCGCTCAGCCCGCGCACGACCTGGAACCAGGCGAATCCCCACGCCGGCGCGCCGACGAGCAACAGCGCGATGTACGTGGCGGTCTCGCCGTGCGAATGGGTATTGATCCCCATCCCCATGCTCCCGAGCACGCCGAGCGTCCCCGCGGCGCCGATCGCGATCATCGCCAGGCCGATCGCCGCGATGAGGTACGTGTAGACGCGGCGGATGTTCGCGGCACGCTCGAGCCTGGCCTCCCGCGCGGCCTCAGCGCTGACGACGCGGCGATAGAAGATCCAGATGACGCCGAACACGATGACGGTGATGAGCGGGGTTCCGATCTCGCGCTGCAGGCTTGAGAACTGTTCCACGATCGGGTCGCCGAGCAGCCGACGACCGACCGAGGCGAGGACAAAGACCGCGCCGGCAAGCACCGCGACCGCGGACACGAGCACGACCAGGTAGATCGCGAGCGCGCGCAACCCCGAGCGGCGCTCGACCTCGGCGTCAGCCGTACTCGCGCGGACGCCGCGCTGCAGCGGGATCCAGGTGGCGAGCCAGAGCGTCACGCCGGCGAGGAGGGCGGGCACCGTCTCGAGCAGCTGGAACTTGAGCATGTCCGCGCTGTTCGGGGTGAGGTCTATGCCGCGAACCGGCACGACCCGCTCTGTGACGTAGTCCCAGATCGGACCGAGGGTCGCGATCGCGGCGATCGCCGCGCCAAAGAGCCCGATGAGCGCGAGGCTGTAGAGGACGAGCTGCCGCAGCGATGCGGCGCGACCCGCGACCAGGGTCGCACGACGGTCGCCGCTCGAGATCCGCACGTGATACGCGAGCGCGGCTGCCGCCGCGATGACCATGGCGGCCGCGCCGGCGGCGCGGGCACCCCATTCGCTCTCGATGCCGAAATAGGACGGGAGCGACGATCCACCGAGGAAGATCCCCTGCAGGACCAGGCGGAGCGCGCGCTGGCCATACCCGAAGACGAGCAGCGCGGTCACGAAGATCACCAGGTGGATGTGGAAGCTGCGCCACGCGGATGTGCGGTCCTCGGGCCGCTGGCGCGCGATGCGCTGCGCGTAGCCGAAGTGGATCAGCCACACCGGAAGGCCGACCACGAGAAGCGCGACCGCGAGGCTCGCCTGCTGACGGTAGACCTCGTTCGGCTGATTCAGGTCGGCGAAGATGAACGGCAGGCCGGTGAAGCCACCGGGTGGCGCATGAAAGGCGATCTCGATCGCGACCCGCAGCAGGTTCGCGATAGCGAGCACCACCATGTGCACCCCGACGAGGGCGACGAGATAGAAGTACGCGCGCTGCACGCCGCCGAGCGGTCGCGAACCTTCGGCGGGCTGCACGATCGACAGCGGCTGCGTGGACTCCATAGCGGCCAATCATGCGACCGATTCCTGCGGGTGCAACGTGTGCCGAAGCACATCGCCCCGCGCTCGATCCCCAGTTCTGCCTGAGTTTGCTCGGGCTGGCACCGAGTGCTAGGACTGCGCCGCAAAAACGACTCGTGGGGAGGATCAAACGACATGCCGAGGAACGTGCTCGCGATCGTCGCGATCATCCTGCTGATCCCATCCGTCGTCGCCGCCCGCACCGCACCCTTCACGTCGAGCGCGACAACCACGGCGCCCACCATGTACAACGAGTTCACGATCGCGCAGCTGCAGGCGGAGATGGCCGCGGGTCGGCTCACCTCGGTGCAGCTCACGCAGTTCTATCTCGATCGCATCGGCGCGCTCGACCAGGCCGGGCCGAACGTCAACAGCGTCCTCGAGCTGAACCCCGACGCGCTGCGGCTCGCGCAGGACGCGGACAGCCGCCGCGCGAAGGGCAAGGTCATCGGTCCGCTCGACGGGATCCCGATCCTGCTCAAGGACAACATCGACACCGGCGACAAGATGCAGACCACGGCCGGATCGCTCGCGCTGCTCGGCAAGCCCGCGGTCAAGGATTCGACGGTCGCGGCGAACCTGCGAGCCGCCGGCGCGGTGATCCTCGGCAAGACCAACCTCTCGGAGTGGGCCAACTTCCGCTCCTTCTTCTCCACGAGCGGCTGGTCCGGCCGCGGGGGTCTGACCCACAACCCCTACTCGACGGACCGCAACGCCTGCGGCTCGAGCTCAGGCTCGGCGGCGGCCGCGGCCGCCAACTTCACGGCCGTGAGCCTCGGAAGCGAGACCGACGGCAGCATCGTTTGTCCGGCGAACGTGAACGCCGTCGTCGGGATCAAACCGACGATCGGCATCGTCAGCCGCGGCGGCGTCGTGCCGATCTCCCACACGCAGGACACCGTCGGCCCGCACGCCCGCACCGTGGCCGACGCAGTGGCGACCCTCAACGCCATCGTCAGCCGCACACCCGACTCGCGCGATCCCGCGACATCGAGCGTGCCGCTCGGTTGGCAGGGCACCGGCCGCGCTCGGCCGACTCTTCCGGCCGACTACAGCGTCTTCCTGGACCCGAACGGACTCAGAGGTGCGAAGGTCGGCGTGACCCGGCAGGGCATCGATGACGCTCCGCCGCAGGTGGTGGCCGCGTTCGATCACGCGGTCGCCCAGATCCGTGGCGCGGGCGCGACCGTCGTGGACCTCGACGGTTCGGGCTTCAAGTTCGCGCCCGCAGACGGCGAGTTCCTCATCCTCCTCTACGACTTCAAGAACGACGTGCAGAAGTACTTCGCGACGCGCGTCGGCGTCCCGATGGCGAACAAGACCCTCGCCGACGCGATCGCCTTCAACGACGCGCACGCCGCGAGCGAGATGCCGTACTTCTTCCAGGAGATCTTCCAGCTCGCGCAGTCCCTGGACACGACCGATCCGAACAAGCAGCAGCCCGGCTTCGGGATGAGCTACAACGACGCGCTCAAGGCCGACCACGACGCCGGCGCGGGCGGCATCGACGCGGCCATGAGCCAGTTCGGCATCGACGCGGTGGTCGCGCCCACCGACAGCCCCGGGTGGACCACCGACCTGATCCTCTCCGACCACTTCATCTTCGCGAGCTCGACGCTCTCCGCGGCTCCCGGCTACCCGATCATCCAGGTCCCGGCGGGGAACGTCCTCGGGATGCCGATCGGGATCAGCTTCCTGGGCACCGCGTTCAGCGAGCCGACGCTCATCAAGCTCGCCTCGGGGTTCGAGGCCGTCGCGCACGCGCGAACGCAGCCGACGTTCACCGGAAACATCACCACCGCGAACACCAACGGCACGACGCTGCAGCCACCCGCCCCGCCGAAGCGTGTCATGTTGGCGGCGCCGCACCGTCTCTAGATCGTTCTACGGGGGAGGGCGCGAGCCCTCCCCCTCCGCGAACGCGCGGAGCGCACGGGACTGGTGCTCGAGGTACGCGGGCGTCCACCCGTGCCCGCCCGGGATGATCGCGACCCGCGCCTGCGGCGCCACCTCGCCGAGCTGCGCGCGGAACGGCTCGATGCGGAGGAACGCGTCCGAGTCCGCCGCGATCACGTAGAGGGGCCGGTGCCACTCCCGCAGGAAAGCGCGATGGTCGGCGCGCGACAGATCGAGCGCGAGCTCCCGCGCCGCGCGCGGGTCGGCGACCGCGAGGTTGCGCTGATTGCGCAGCTCTTCCTCGGTCGCGACGCCGCCGCCGTCGGTGAAGCGGCGGTAGGTGTTCGCGAGAAGCGTGTTCCTCCGAAGCACGTCGTACAGCGCACCGGCGGGCGAGCCAAGCAGCGCGAGCTGCGCGCGCATCGTCGGCCGGATGACGCTCGGATGGATGAACGGGGTGTGCAGCAAGAGCGCCGTGACGTCCTCGCCATGTCGCGCGGCGAACGCCATCGCGATGCTCGCGCCCGAACAGAGCCCACCGAGCGCGAACCGGTCAAGCCCGAGCGCATCCGCCAGCTCACGGGCGAAGTCCGCGTACGCCGCGGCGGT
>VBGS01000019.1 GCA_005889445.1 Chloroflexota bacterium | reverse complement strand
GACGCGTGTGACCGCAGACGTCGCAGATCGCTCGCGGCTCGAGCACCGGCAAACTCTAGAATCGATCAAACGACCCGGCTGGGTAGCTCAGTGGTAGAGCAGCCGACTCATAACCGGCAGGTTCGTGGGTCCGATCCCCACCCCAGCCACCAGGTGACCCCCTCCGCGATCCGCGCGACCGTCCGCGATTACATCCGCATGCACCAGATCTTTCGGCCGGGGCCCCTCATCGTCGCCGTTTCCGGTGGCGCGGATTCGACCGCACTCCTGCTGGTGCTCGCCGAGCTCGCAGACGAGCTTGGGATCGTGCCGCACGTCGCACATTTCGATCACCGAACCCAACCCGCGCGTTCCGCCGAGGACGCCGACTTCGTCGCAAAGCTCGCGAACCGGATCGGGGCGCCGGTGCGGATCGGACGGGCCGAACGGGCGACCAAGAGCGAAGACGATGCACGACGCGCGCGGTATACGTTCCTCCGCCGCGCGGCGGCGGAGATCGGCGCGACCGCGATCGCCACCGGGCATACCCGCGACGATCAGGCCGAGACCGTGCTGCTGCACCTCGCGCGGGGGAGCGGGCTCGCTGGGCTTGCGGGCATCCGCCCGATCCGCGACGGCCTCGCCCGCCCGCTCCTCTGCATCGGCCGCGCTGAGACCATCGCGGTCTGCCGCGCCGCGCGGATCCGACCCCGCGCCGACCCGACGAACCGGTCCCTCGTCTTTGCCCGAAATCGTGTGCGGCATCGGGTCATTCCGGAGCTGGCCAAGATCAACCCGCGAGTCGCGGAAGCGGTCGCCCGTCTCGCCGACGCCGCGGCCGCGATCGCGTGGCTGCGAACGACCGGACAAACGCTGGGCAAGCGCCATCGCGACGCCCTCATCAAGCTCACCGCGACGACCGATGGCTCGAGCTCGATCGATCTACCCGGGGGCCGCGCGCTCCGCGAGTACGCCACGCTTCGCATCGTGACTGACGTCACCGACGACGCGAGTGATCCTCCGACGAGCCTCGAGGTCGGACGCACGATCCACTGGAACGGCTGGAGCGTCTCACTCGGCACTCGCGAACCCGCGGTCCCGGGCGCGGAGGGATCCGTCCCCAAGACTTTGCTAAGAAGATTGGTCGTCCGCTCTCGCGCTGACGGCGATCGGACCCTGCTCACCCCGCGCCGCAAGCTGCAGGACCTCTTCGTCGACGCCAAGATCCCCGCCGCCCAGCGCGCGCGTTGGCCCGTATTTGCGAGCCCTGACGGGGTGTGGTGGGTACCCGGGATCATGGCACCGCCACCGGCGACGGCGAACGGAACACGCCTTGCGGTAGCGGCTCCGAAGCATATGGGGAACGTCCTTTGGACTCCCAGCGTTAGGCAGGTAGCATCGAAGACAACAGCGGTCGCGGCGCGACCGCGTGGAGGACCTCGCAACTGAACCTCGACAACCGGATCTTCAAGAACGGCATCCTGACCCTCCTTCTGGTGGTGATGGGTCTCGCGCTCCTGTACGCCTACCGGTCGCAGACACCCTCGGTGACCGATGTGTCCATCACGGTGGCGATCCAGGACGTGAACGCGGGCAAGGTCAAGACCGTCACCGAAGTCGCCAACAAGGCGACCCTCGAGTTCCGCTCGGGCGGGACCAAGGAGCAGACGACCATCCCCGACCCGGACACGATCCTGGCGAAGGCCGTCCAGGACTACAACGCCGCCAATCCGTCGCAGCAGGTCGAGCTCAAGTTCGGGGAGAACAACAACTCGCTGTCGATCGTCGGTTCGATCGTCCTGAGCCTGCTGCCGGTCCTGCTGATCGGCGGCTTCTTCTTCTACATGATGCGTCAGGCCCAGGGCACCAATAACCAGGCCCTGTCCTTTGGGAAGAGCCGCGCCCGCATGTTCATCGGGAACAAGCCCACGGTGACGTTCGACGACGTCGCCGGCGTCGAAGAGGCCAAGCAGGAGCTCACCGAGGTGGTCGAGTTCCTGAAGTACCCGGAGAAATTCAGCTCGCTCGGCGCACGCATCCCGCGTGGGGTGCTCCTCGTCGGGCCGCCCGGCACCGGCAAGACGATGCTCGCGCGCGCCGTCGCGGGCGAGGCGGGCGTGCCGTTCTTCTCGATCTCTGGCTCCGAGTTCGTCGAGATGTTCGTCGGCGTCGGCGCGAGCCGCGTACGCGACCTGTTCGACCAGGCCAAGCGCAACGCGCCGTGCATCGTGTTCATCGATGAGATCGACGCGGTCGGCCGCCAGCGCGGCGCCGGCCTCGGCGGATCGCACGACGAGCGCGAGCAGACCCTGAACCAGATCCTCGTCGAGATGGACGGGTTCGACACCGGCACCAACGTCATCGTGGTCGCCGCCACGAACCGCCCGGACGTCCTCGACCCGGCCCTCCTGCGCCCGGGCCGCTTCGACCGTCAGGTCGTCCTCGACCGCCCGGACATCAAGGGCCGCAAGGCGATCCTCGACGTGCACGTCCGCGGCAAGCCGCTCGACAAGAACGTCGACCTGCTGCGCATCGGCCAGATCTCGCCAGGCTTCTCCGGCGCCGACCTCGCCAACGTGGTGAACGAAGCCGCCATCCTCGCGGCCCGGCGCAACAAGAAGCAGATTGGCCAGATCGACTTCGAAGAAGCGCTCGAGAAGGTCGCGCTCGGCCCGGAGCGGCGCTCGCGGGTCATCACCGAGAAAGAAAAGTGGATCGTCGCCTACCACGAGGCGGGCCACGCGCTCTGCTTCAAGCTCCTCAAGAACACCAACCCGGTGCACAAGATCTCGATCGTCGCCCGCGGCATGGCCATGGGCGTCACCTGGTCGCTGCCGCAGGAGGACCGCTACTTCCGGACGCGGCACGAGTTCGAGGACGACATCGCCGCCGCGCTGGGCGGCTGGGTGGCGGAGCAGCTCCACCTCGGCGGGGACGCCACCACGGGTGCCTCCAATGACATCGAGAAGGCGACCGAGATGGCGCGCCAGATGGTCACGAAGTTCGGCATGAGCGAGAAGCTGGGCCCGCTTCAGTACGGCAAGACGGACGAGCTCATCTTCCTGGGCCGACAGATCCAGGAGGAGCGCAACTACTCCGAGGATGTCGGACAAGCTCGACCTCGTCGTGAACAAGCTCATCGAGCAGGAGACCCTGGAGTCGGACGAGTTCAACAGGCTGTTCGGGGACGACGGCGGAACGCCCGTCGCGGCGCCGACGCCGGACACCATGCCTCCCGGCGCACCCGCCGGCGAGGAGCGTCGTCGCGAGAAGGGCGAAAAAGGAAAGGGCCCGGCTCCGGCACCGACGCCCGCATAGTTTCGAGCGCGTTCCTCACTGCCGTTCGTCTGTCTGTCCCGCATAACACTCGGCACGACGCTTGCTTGTAGTTACAGACGATGGCAGAGCTTGTGACGACAACCCTCGCGCGGATCGAGAAGAGCGAACCCGCTCGTGTCGCCGCCCTGTGGGCGATCACCGTCGCGCTTGCCGTCGCGTTCCTCGCGCTCCTCATCGGTGACCAGGTGAGGGCCGCCAGCTTCTAGAGCCGGTACCGTCCCGGCGTGCGGCTGTTCATCGCGATCCAGCTTCCTTCGGCGATCACCCTGCCGGCGTCGCGCCTTCTCCCCGAGGCTCTTCCAGGGCTGCGCCGGGTCAAGCCCGAGAACCTGCACGTGACCCTCGCGTTCCTCGGCTGGACGCCGGACGAACGATTGCCGGAGGTCAACGCGACGGCCGTCGAGGCCGCGAGCCAGGTCGAGTCGTTCCGCCTGAGCTTCGATCGCGCCGGACGTTTTCCGGACCGCGGGCGTCCGCGGGTGGTGTGGCTGGGGATCGGCGAGGGTATGGCGAGCGTCGAACGGCTGGGCCAGGCGGTCGCGGCCGGCTTGCGTTCGCGGTCGGTCCGCTTCGACGATCGACCGCTTTCCCCTCACCTGACGCTCGCCAGAGTGTTGGCCGACGCGAGCCTGGCGGAGGCCCGGACGGTCGCCGCGGCGGTCGACGCCCTCCGGGTGCCGGAGCTGATCACGGAGACGACCGCGATCGCGGTGATGCAAAGCGCACTCTCCCCAAAGGGCGCCCGGTACACCGCGCTGACGAGCGTCTCGCTCGCGCCCGGGTAGCTCGTGGCGATTTCCGAGCGGTAGACTCGGAAATCGGAGGGACACCGCATGCAGCGCAAGGCAGATCCCTATCGCGACACCGATGTCATCGACGCGCGCGCCCCGCGCACGAACCAGGCGATCGTGGGAACGCTCTCGCTTCTGGCCGTGCTCACCGGTTGGTGGCCGATCCTCGGGATCGTCGGCGCCCAGCTGGCGATCGGCCTCGCGTTCGGCCGCCGTTACTGCCTGCCGTGTCTTCTCTACTTCGAAGTGCTCCAGCCGCGGATCGGCGAAGGCCCGATCGAAGACAGTCGACCACCACGGTTCGCCAATCTCGTCGGCGCGATCTTTCTCACCTCCGCGACGGCGGCCTATCTCTTCGGGCTCAGCGTGCTGGGCGCCGGGCTCGGTCTGATCGTCGCCGCGCTGGCGCTCCTCGCCGCGATCACCGGCCTCTGCGTCGGGTGCGAGATGTACCGCATCGCGGCGCGCTTCCGCGGCGTTCGGTCGCGGCGGATCGACACGGTGGATCTTGCGGAGCTCGGCGCGGGCTCGCACTCGTCCGGTGAGGTCGTCGTGCAGTTCACGCACCCGCTGTGCACGGATTGCCGATCGCTCGAGGAGGAGCTTCGCGCCGCGGGCCGGACGGTCGTGATGGTGGATGTCTCCCGTCGTCCCGAGATCGCCCGAAAGTACGGCGTCGTCCTGGTGCCGATGGCGGTGGCGGTCGGCCCGAGCGGCGCGGTCATCGAGCGCATCGCCTAGAGCGGTTACCGTCGTCCGATGGACGACCGCCGCCCCTTGGATACGCGGCGCCCCGACGGGCGAGTCGAGCGCGAGATCCGCGAGCTCGAGCGCGCGGGAGAGCTGCGCGGCCTGCCCGGCGAAGGCCGGCCGTTCGCGCCGGATCCGGACGCCGATGCCGGCGATGCGTGGGCGGCGCGGCACCTCGTGCGTACGGCTCGTGCCCGACCCGCCTGGGCCGAGCTTCGCCGCGAGGTGACGGAGCAGCGCGCACGTATCGTCCAGCGGCTGCGGGCGCACCTCGCATGGGTCGACCGCCGTCAAGCCATGCTCCGATCGCTACCTGCGGAGCGCATCGTCACGGAGGTCCAGGTGACGCGCGAAGCTGATGCGCGCGTGCGACGCGAGCTCGCGGGCGCGGTCGAGCAGACCAATGCGCTCGCGCGCGATCACAACCTGATCGTGTCGGCCGCGGCGCTGCACCTTCCGATCGCGACCCTCGACGGGCTCATCGAGATCGCCGGCACGCATCGCAGGTAGGCGACGCGAACGTCGCTAGGCGGCGCGATCGCCTCGACGGATCAGCGGTGGCCGCACCAGGCCGCGTCGCCGGAAGTTCGCGTACGCGTACCGATCGCACGCGATCTCGGCGCTCGAGCCCCACCCGTGCGTGAGATACAGCCACCAGTGGCAGAACTCGTGGAGGTACAGAAAGCGAATGACCTCACGGCGCGTGCGGAAGAGAACGAGCGGCGTGCCCAGGCTCCCGAGGTCGACGAGCTCCCGGAACGGCCGAAACGGCTCCGGCACCTGCAGGACGATCAGAGGCGCGTCCCAGTAGGTGAAAGCCTGGAGGTGGGGGATCGTCCGAAACCGGAGCGGCTTCACGGTGACGCGGTATCCGGTGGCGGTGGGGAGACCGCGAAGGATCTCCCGGACCTCGGCGGCCGAGTGCGTCGGCAGCGTCGAGCGGACGGCCATTGGACCGGGCGGGCGGCCGCCCCCGCGAACAGACCTCACTCCTTCAATCTAGCGGCGGGTCGTTGCAGGCCTTTTTTCAACGTGGGGGCTGGCCCCCACACCCCCTCACTCTCTGCGGCGAGACAGCCGGCCGTTCGCGCGGTTGACCGCGCTCCCGGCCTCAGCGCTAAACTTGCTCCAACGTCGTTCGAGCGGGAGCGATTAGGCCGAGACGGCGCCGAGAGAGAACCGGGGACAGGTGGAAGCCCGGGCGGTGTGTCGAGGCGCGAATGGGTCCCGCGAGACGGCTCCCGAGCCATCGGTTAGGGACGCCCGGATGCCCACCGTTAGCGGGGCACTCCGTGATAGCGGAGGCTGAGGGTCCGCCAGCGATGGCGGGCCGAGATCGGGTGGCACCACGAGCCCTCGTCCCGAAATTCGGACGAGGGTTTTTGTTTTCCGGGGAGTGGACGTCGTGGCGATCACCGCAGCGAACGTGGTGGACCTCGTGCCGGTCACGCGCGAACGGCTCGCCGACCTCGAGACTCCGGTCTCGGCGTTCGCGAAGCTGCGCGCGCTCGGCGGTGCGTTCCTCCTCGAGTCGGTCGAGGGCGGCGAGCGGATGGGCCGCTACTCCTTCATCGGCCTGTCGCCACGGACGACGCTGACCTTCCGCGACGGCTCGGTCGTCATCGAGGAGTGGACCGATCCGGATCGCGGATCGCGGGACGGGGGGAGGATCCGCGAGGAGTCGGCGGCCGATCCGCTCCGGACGGTGGGCGACGAGCTCGCCCGATACCGGCGCGCTCCGCGACCGGGGCTGCCGCGGTTCAACGGCGGAGCCGTTGGGTTCGTCGGGTACGAGGCCGCACGCCGCTTCGAGCGTCTGCCGATCGGGGCGAACGATCCGTACGCGCCCTCGGGCATGCCCGAGGCGGTGTTCGCGATCTACGACACGGTCGTCGCCTTCGACCACCTGCGGCACACGCTCACCGTCCTCGCGCACGACGACGCGACCGCGCCCGGCGCGGCCGCGCGCGCGATCGACCGCGTGTTCGCGAAGCTGGACGGCCCGCTCCCGGCGTTCGCGCCGAACCCGTCCGCGCCCGCCGAGGTCCGTCCCAACGGCACGCCCATGGAGTACATGGCGCGCGTCGCCAGAGCACGCGAGCTCATCGCCGACGGAGACTGCATCCAGATCGTGCTCGCGCAGCGCTTCGACGTGCGGCCGGCGCCGGACGCCCTCGCGCTCTACCGGGCGCTCCGTCACGTGAATCCGTCGCCGTACATGTTCCTACTCGA
>VBGS01000018.1 GCA_005889445.1 Chloroflexota bacterium | reverse complement strand
TCTCGCGAATGCGCTCGCGGACATCGGCCATGAGCGCATCGACGTCGATGGGCTCGATCGGCCGGTTCAGAGGGCAGCCTCGTTCATGACGCCCGCGCGCGACTGGTTACTGGCCGATTGGTCCGATGACCCGATCGGCCGAGTTCGCGAGGTCCCACGCATTGCCGCTGGTGTCGGTGATCCCGTGCGACTCGATGACGATCACCGGATATTGGAGGCCGGTCGTCGTTCCGATCGCGACCTCGTTCGGCGCGGCGGTGAGCGACACGTTCAGCGTCTTGTTGTCCAGGCTCAGGATGCAGTTCGCGTTCACCGTACAGGTCACGTCGCCGACGGTCTGCGACATTCCGGACGCGCACGTCGCCGGGGGACCGCCCTGCGACGCGGGCGCGCCGCAGTCGGAGTCGGCGAACCTCATCACCGCCGCCCCGGTCAGCTTCACCGGCAGCGTGAAGTTGATCGTGAAGCTGTCGCCGGTGAAGAGACGCCCCGGGGCGAAATTGTTCGCCTGCGTGAGCACTGCGCTCGTCGAGGTGAAGCCAACACCGAACGTCGAGTTCACGACCGTGGCCGTCGCCTGATTCGAGTACGAGTACGTGCCGCGGAGCGGATCCTTCACCGCGACCTGGTAGCAGAACGAGCCATTCGGGCGATCCAGATCCACATACGAGCCGGTTTGTCCGGGCGAGACGGTGGCGGTCGCGACCTTGATGAAGCCCGGATCGGTGAGATTCGCAGGGCATGCGCCGTCGCGACGTTGGATCTCGTAGGCGCTGACGGTATTCAGCCGCGGTGCGGTGAAGGTGCTCCGGACGTCATTTGGCCCGCCGCTCGAGTTCGCATCGAAGACGTTGACGCCAAGGTCGCTGGGCGCCTGCTGTGCGGAGGCGATCACCGACACCTCGTGGTAGTAGCCCTCGGGGTGCACGAGCACGCCGGTCGCCGCGACGGCGAGATCGCCGTTGAATCGGTACGTTCCCGGGAACGTGTTGACCGGGACCTTGATCCCATAGAAGAACGAGGTGAAGTCACCCGTAGGCACCGTGACCTTGGTCTGAGGCGCATACGCCGCGGACGACGGCCAGGTGCCATCGTTCCAGGTGGCGCGCTCGGAATCGACGTTGCACGTGATCTTGTCCGACCGGCACGCGACGAGGTTCACCTGTGTGGAGGTCCCGATCGTCCACGCGAGGTTGCCGGTGTTGTTGAAGAAGACCGCGAAGCTGCCGGTGTCGCCGGGGGCGAGGCCGCCCAGGTACGCCGATTCGAACAGATACGCCGAATCGAAATCGGCCGCGGCTCGCGCGGGCGTGACGGAGACGAGCAGACCGGCAACGATTGCCGCTATCCCGAACGCAGCGAGGAAGGCGCGCATTCGTGGCGACTCTAGCGGAACTCCCAGCGGTGCGGCAGCCGCGCGACGCCGACCTCGCGCGATTGTCCGATCACCCGGAACTGCAGCCCTTTCTGGTGGTAATCGTAGTAGCGGTCCTGCGGATCGATGATGCCGATGTCCACGTCGAAGGCGCCCGGGAGGAGCGCCAGCTCGTCGATCACGAATCGCGCGACGCCTTCTTTCATCACCGGCACCGCCATCTGGTCCATGAGCGTGTTCGTCCCGTACACGCCGGTCCCGTCATCGCGATACACGTACACGCCGAACACAGCGTCGCTCACACCGTTCGAGCTGCGGAAGCCGATCTCGATCGTGGCCGGCTGGCCGGACTCGAGCACGACGCGCTCGCTGCCATCTGGGCCGAGCACACGCGCGCTCGTGATCTCGATCTCCTTCGAGCCCCAGCGCGCCCCGATCTCACCCCGCTTCGCCCGCTCCTGTTGCTCCTTCTCCCCCACCTTCAGGTGATACGCGTTGATCACGTCGTGCGGCGCGCCTTCGGCCGCGAGTCGGCCCTCGTCGAGCCAGATCGCCCGATGGCAGAGGCGCGAGATCGCACCGAGATCGTGCGAGACGAGCACGATCGTCTTCTTCGCCGCGCGGAACTCGCCGATCTTTGCGAAGCACTTGTGCTGGAAGTACTCGTCGCCAACGGCGAGGACCTCGTCGACGAGCAGCACGTCGGGGTCGAGATGCACCGCGACGCTGAACCCAAGGCGCATGTACATGCCGCTCGAGTACGTCTTCACCGCGGCGTCGAAGAAGCGGCCGATGTCGGCGAACTCCTCGATCGCCGGCATGACCCGGTCCATCTCCTTGCGCGAGAGCCCCAGGAGCGATCCATTCAGATACGCGTTCTCGCGCCCGCTGAAGTCCGGATGGAAGCCGGCACCGATCTCGAGGAGCGCGGTCACGCGGCCGTTGACCTCGAGCATGCCGCTCGTCGGTTTCGCGGTCCCCGCCAGGAGCTTGAGGAGTGTCGATTTCCCGGAGCCGTTCGCGCCGACCACGCCGAACGCCTCGCCCGGCTCGACCGCGAAGCTCACGTCGCGCAGCGCCTGTACCCGCTCAGGAGGCGCGTACTGCCGCAGGAAGGTCTCCTTGAGCGTGCGCGAGCGCTCGCGGCGGAGCTTGTACGTCTTGGAAACGTGATCGGCGCGAATGGCGGTCACTTGCGCGCGGTCACCATTTAGAAGAAGCCGAGGACGTCGGCGACGGGTGTGCCGTCGAGCGCGCGGAGGAACCCGCCGTACTTCCACACCAGGCGCTCGTGATCACGCAGCGTGTACGGCGGATAGACGCCCGCCGACGCGATGCGCACGTCGCGCAGCCCAGCGTCGCGGACGACGTCGCGCCACGCGGATTTGCGCAGGTCACTTTCGTAGATCCCTTCCGCGAGCTGCTCGTCGTGCGCCATGCGCGCGCGCTCCGCCCAGCGGTACAGGGACACTTTGCGGGGCACGATGTCCGCGTAGAAGAGACCGCCTGGACGGAGCACGCGCGCCATCTCGCGGACGACCTCGCCCGGCTCGCGGAAATGCTCGAGGAGCCCGCCCGAGAGGACGACATCGAACGACCCGTCGCGAAGGGGCAGCGCGCGCGCGTCGCCGAAGAGCCCGTATCCATCGACCTTCGCACGGCGGTAGTTCTCGCGCACCGCGCGAAGCGAATAGGGCGCGTAGTCGAGCGCGACGAGACGGTAGGGCCGCTCCCGCCCGAGCCGGATGAGCAGCCGGCCCGACCCCGCGCCGATCTCGATCGCGCGGCCGGCGCGCGGAAGCAGGGGCCGCAGGTGGGCCACCTTGGTCTCGTCGATGAAGTTGAAGATGTCGCGCCGCGCGGGGTCGTAGAGCTCGGAGTCGCGGAGCGGCCGCTCCCAGGCGGCCGCATCGCCCTCCTGGTAGCGCGTCTCGTGCTCGTCGTGAGCATGGTTCAGGAGCCATACGCTAGCCGTCCGGGGTCTGTGTGCTTGTCGCTCACGTCAGCACGGCGCCAGACTGAGCGCGCACGCGGAGGGGAGAGGGA
>VBGS01000017.1 GCA_005889445.1 Chloroflexota bacterium | reverse complement strand
GAGGCGATCATGGCCGTCTACGTGCCCGAGGACGAGGACGATGCGTCGAACGCGAGGAACCGCGGCTAGTCGACCGGGGGCTGGAAGTCCCTGATGACCGCGAACAGCAGCTGGACGGGATAGGCGAGCCACAGCAGCAGCCCGAACATGAGAAGGGCGAGCGACGCCAGCCGCAGATTCGCGACCTGTGCGACGAGTTGGATCGCGATGAGAGCCACGGCCTGGGCGACGTAGCGGGTACCCCACTCGCGGCGCTCCGGAATGGTGCGAACGATGGAGAACGCGAACTTGAGCGCGAGCACCCCACTGATGATCCGGATCACCAGAGCCTCGTCGCCACCGACCGCGTAGTAGATCGGGAGGGGAAGGATCGCCACGATCGTGATCGTGAGCGACTCGCCGACGATCGCCCGGAGTCGCCAGAGCGAGATGCGCGACCAGCGACCCTCGCGCCGGAGCGCGGTCACCAAGCTGGCGAATCCCGCGGTACTGAGCCCGAGCGCCGCGATGGTGGTGAAGAAGAATTGGCCGGTCATGCGGCCGGCATCCTACTCATTCGTGGCGCGCAGGTACTAGCGACCGTGTCGTTGGCCGCGCCTATGCTGCGCGCCGTGGCGACCGCCCAGCCCGGCATCTTTGCCCTCGGCACGATGTCGCACGCGTATCTCGAGTTGGATAAACGTCAAGGTGCGGACCACCGCGAGCTGGTCGGGCTCGTGGCGAGCCTTCGCGAGCCGCGGACGACGATCGGCGGCGTGAATCTCGTTGCGGGCTTTCGGCCTGAGCTCTGGGAATCGGTCGCGCCTGGCACGGCACCGGCGCAGCTCACCGGGCTGACCCAGCCGGTGGTCGGTCCGGGTGGCTACACACTCCCCGCGACGCAGCACGACGTGGTCATCTGGCTGACGGGCGCCTCGTACGACGTCGTGTTCGATGTGTCCCGCGGCGTGGTCTCGGCGCTGAGCTCGCTCGCCACCCTCGCGCACGAGATGGTCGGCTGGCCGTACCACCGCGATCTGGATCTCACCGGCTTCATCGACGGCACCGAGAACCCGACGCTCGTCGACGCGGCGAAGGCCGCCATCGTCGAGTCGGGCGTGCCCGGTGAAGGCGGGAGCGTGCTCTTGCTGCAGCAGTGGGAGCACGACGCGATGCAGTGGGACGCGCTACCGGTGGCGCAACAGGAGTCGGTCATCGGGAGGCGCAAGGCAGATGGCGAGGAGCTGGACCCCAAGCCCAAGACATCGCACGTTGCGCGGACGGATCAGGACGAGTTCGGGAAGATCTTCCGACGCAACATCGCGTATGGCACGCTGACCCGCCACGGCACGATCTTCGTCGGCTTCAGCGCGGACCGCGCGCGGCTCGACGCGATGCTCGACAGCATGATCGGTCGCGGCGGGGCACCCGCCGACCGGCTGACCGCCTTCGCGCACGCGCTCACCGGCGCGTACTACTTCGTCCCGTCGATCGAAGCGCTGGCGGCGCTGGCCGCGGCCGATCAGCGAGCGCTAAACGACCAGCGAGCGCTAACGACCTGAGAGCTCGCGCCGGGCGGCCTGGGCGAGCTCAGCGTTGGTGTAGGCGTAGCCGTCGACGCCCCAGCCGCCCTCGGGTGACTCGGTGAGGAGCACCCACGTCCGCTCGGTGAGCGACGCGTCACCCGCCGCGGCCGCGACGATATCGGTGAGCTCCTTGACCACGCCGAGCTGCTTCTCGCGGTTCAGAACGCCGACCGGCGTGAGGACTTGCACGCGAACGTAGTTGCCGTCGCCTGACACGTTCGACAGCGCGTCCGGCGGAAGATCGTGGACGAACGCGGCAGTGTTGTCCTTGAACAGCGCGATCGGAGGGACAGCTTCCCACCGCATCACCGCCGCGGCGAGGTCCTTGGCGAGCGTCTTCCGGTCGCGGAACGTTCCTTGCGCGGCGTACACGTCGATCATCGGCATGGCTGGTCACTCCTCCGGCTCGGTATGACGGTCGTCATAACAGCATCGGCGACACTACCGTATGTCGATCGTCATAGTCAAGAGGAGGAACGATGACCACAGAGAGTCGGGCGAGCATGGTGCGAAGCGCGGCATCGCTCATCCAACGGCGTGGGGTCACCGCGACGTCCTTCTCCGAGGTGCTGGCCGATAGCGGCGCGCCTCGTGGCTCGATCTATCACCACTTTCCGCAGGGAAAAGAGCAGCTCGCCGAGGATGCGATCCGCTGGACCTCCGAACGGGTGCTCGCGCATCAACGCGCGTGCCGCGCGACCACGGCGTCGGGTGTCTTGAGCTGTTTCATCGACATGTGGCGTCAGGTCGTGGTCGCCTCGAAGGGCGCCGCCGGTTGTGTTGTGGCCGGCGTCGCGATCGATACCGTCGCGGAAGCGCCGGGGTTGATCGACGTCGTGCGCGCGACGTTCCGATCATGGTCGGCTCTTCTGACCGAGCAGCTCATGGCGGTCGGGGTACCCGCTCGAAGGGCGTCGGCCATCGCCGTCTCAACGGTGGCGAGCATGGAAGGCGCGCTGATCCTCTGCCGCGCCGAGGGCACGAGCGAACCGCTCGAGACTGTCGCGGCGGAGCTGATGCGTCTGCTGCCCGGCCAAGACAAGCCCACACGCAAACGACGCCGGCCCGCGTCTTAGGTGGCCTCGATCTCGTCCCGCTGCGTCTTGTGTCTGCGTGTCGGCCTTCCGATGACGCGCGAGCACATCTTTGCGCGCTGGCTGGTCAGTCGCGTCCACGGCGCGCGACTGGTGCCCTCAACTATGTCGACCAGCCAGCCGCCGTGGTCGTCCGCGCCGCTGCGAATCTCGCGCGAGACAGCTCAGGTTTGTGCGGAGTGCAACGCGGGTTGGATGAGCGGTCTTGAGGTGAGCTTCCGGAGGACCATTTTCGCCCGCCCGCGCGTCGGTGCGTTGCACGCACCTGAGCGCACGACGCTCAGTCGCTGGTTTGCCAAAACGGCGGTGCTGCTCGCGCATGCTCGCGGCAGCGAGCTCGGCGCCGCGGCGCATCGTGCCGAGATCGTCTCGGGGATGCCCGACGATCTCGAGGTGTTCGTGGCGCGCCACCGGAGGCCACGCCAACATCTGGATTTCGCGGTCGAGCTGAGGACCGATCGCAGTGCCGATGCGCAGCGAGCTCACTCGGTCGTCGTCCTGGTCGATGACCTGGTCGGCCACGTCGCGGTGCACGGGACGCTGAAGAGCCGTCACGGAACGAAGCTATGGCCGCTGCGCACGCACGCACTTCGCTGGGAGAACCTTCCGGTCATTACCAGCTTGCTGGCTGGCTAGATCAGTCCGGAATTGTCGGCGCTGTCTACTGGGAGGAAGGGGTCCGATCAGTTGCCCACGGCCGGGTCCGGCCCGAACTCGCGGACCTCTTGTGCACAACGGCAGGCGGCGGCGATCTTGGCGGCCCACTGCAGCGCCTCCTCGAGCGAGGGCACGTCGATGATCGTGACTCCGGCGATGTACGCCTTGCTCTTCGCACCATCGGTGACCGTCCCATCGGGGGCCACCACCCTCGGACTCACCTCGCCGTGGGGATACACACCCCCGGCGAACACCCATACGCCGGCGCCCTGGGCCTCTCGGATCACCGCGTGCGCCGCTTCGGCCACGGCGGGCCCCTCCTCCTCGGGGATGAAGTCCATCGCGCCGTCATCGAACGAGATCAGGTACCGCGGCATCCCATGATTCCTCGTCGCGGCCAACCCTTCGGCCGCCTTTCATCTTCACCGGTCACACTTCCACGCAGCGTCGCATCGAGACCGGGCACCTTCTTGCCGGCCTTGAAGAACACGACCTCCCATGTCGGCGTTGCGTCTCGTTTCGCGCGGGCGTTCTCGCTAAAGCGAGCTCACGTCGAATGGAGAGTACGCAGCCAGACGAAGCTTGTCTCTCGTGCGGGGTTGTCCGGTGAGGTTTCACGCCCTCGCTTCCGGATCAGCCCCATGACCTACAGGAGGCGCGTCGCCGACTCCGGATCGTTTGCCGGCCCGATTCGCGTGATCTTCGCCTCGCCCATGATCGCCGAGCCGAATGTCCTGAGACATCACACTGCTGGGGAGGAAGGATTCGAACCTTCGATTGGCTGATCCAGAGTCAGCTGCCTTACCACTTGGCCACTCCCCATCGACTCGGGACCTCGATTATCCCAGACCACTCGCGCGCCGTGTCGCGACCAGCGCGATCAGCAGCAGCGGAATGAGCACGATCGCGAAATAGAAGCCGCCGAAGCTG
>VBGS01000129.1 GCA_005889445.1 Chloroflexota bacterium | reverse complement strand
GCGGACGACGTCGCTGCCGTCGATGGTCGCTCCGCCGCTCGTCGGCGAAAGCGTCGTGGTCAGGATCGAGATCGTCGTGGTCTTTCCCGCGCCGTTCGGTCCGAGCAGGACGAAGAACTCGCCGGGCTTCACCTGGAAGGAAATGCCGTCGACGGCGTTCGTCTCGGCCTTCCGGTAGCGCTTCACCAGATCTTCGACGCGGATCACGGGCCGAGTTTATGAGCGAGCTTCGCGTCGGCACATCCGGTTGGCAGTACCGGCACTGGAAGGGCCGGTTCTATCCGGCAGAGCTTCCCACCGCGAGGTGGCTCGAGTACTACGCGCGTTTCTTCGACACCGTCGAGCTCAACAACCCGTTCTATCGCCAGCCCGAGCTCCGGACCTTCGAGCGCTGGCGCAGGGCGGTGCCCGACGGTTTCGTCTACGCCGTGAAGCTCAACCGCTTCATCACGCACATCAAGCGCCTGCGCATCGAGCAGGACAGCGTCGAGCGTTCGTATGGGACGATGGCCGGGCTCGGGCCGAAGCTCGCGGTCGTTCTGGTGCAGCTGCCGCCGCGGATGAAGTTCGACTTGGAGCGCGCCGACCGCTTCTTCTCGCTCGTCGCCCGACGGCGGCGGCGGCACGCTCTCGAGCCGCGTGACGCCTCGTGGTTCGGCGAGGACGCGCTCGCGTTCCTGCGCCGGCGAAAGGTCGCGCTCGTCATCGGGGAGACGCAGCACTGGCCGACGCACATCGCGGTCACGGCTGACTTCGTCTACCTGCGTTTCCACGGGCCGGAGCGCCGCTACGGCTCGAGCTACGACGACGCGGCGCTGCGATCGTGGGCCGAGCGGATCCGCGGCTGGCGAGCCGAGGGGCGTGACGTCTTCGCGTACTTCAACAACGACGAGATGGGTTACGCGCCCCGCAACGCGCTCCGCCTACGCGAGCTGGCGACCGGTTGAGTCTGTAGCGAGCGCAACAGCCGAACAGTTCGCCAGCTAGCGGTCTTCGTCGCGCTCTGCTGACAGCCTTCCGCCATCACGATCGGAGGGTTCGAGATGCGGAAGCTCTGGCAGATCGTCGTCATGGCGAACAGCGACGCGGCGCGCGCCGAGCGTCTGGTGGCCGAGAGCCGGATGGTCTGGTCGGTCTCGCTCGACGCCTTTGCGCTGTACGAGCGGCGTCCGGAAGAGCTCGCGAGCGACGTCGCTCGCGCCGCGTAGGCCCTAGCGGGCCGCGGCCCGCCGTCGCGGCGCGCGGCGCTCGCGGGCGGGCTCATCGTCGAGCTCCTCCCACCCGCGCTCGCTGTAGAGGTTCGCGGCGACCGCCGCGTCGACGAGCAGCACGATGAGCCCCGCGATCGCAAGCAGGAACGGCGCCGGCTCGGCCGCTGCCGCCGACAGACTGGTGGCGCGGATCGCGGCTGATCCGCCGTAGACGATGAGGGCGACGATCGCGGCCACCAGGTCGAGGCGCGCGAGGCTCCGCTCTTCATCGGGCGTGTCGACGTACTCGGCGATCGCCGCGAGGACGCCGATGGCGCACACGACCGCGGTCGCGATGGCGAGCCAGTACGCAGCGATGACGTAGCCGTTCGTCGCCCTCGTTCCCCACGCGAACCACGCCATGAGGTCCGTCAGCGTCACACCGACGCCGAGGCCCACGGCGATGAAGCCGATGGCCGGGCGCGGGGCGAAGCCAAAGCGACGGCCCTGGAGGAGCTCTTTCACCGGCCTGGCAATGCTAGCGGCGCGGAGGACCCTCCGGCGGTCGGGGCACTCAGCAGCCAGGCTCGCCGTCGTGGCCGCAGCAGCCGTGACGCAGCGCCGCGCGACGGACCAGGTTCCGTGCGGTCACGACCACGCGGCGAGGAAGCGGCAAATCGCTCCGACGGAAATTCTCGACGAAGACCGCGAGCGAGCCGCGAGGCGTGCTCCGCACGTTCGTACTATCGCGCGATGAAGGACGACGCGCGAGAGAAGGAGCCAACGCTCAGCCTCGCGGAGATCACGCGGCTCCTCCCGGGCACCGGCGAGATCATGGCTTCCGTCGGCAACGCCTGGTGGAAGTGCGCGTACGCCGCGCGCGGCGGGAACTGGCAGCTCGCCGCGTACTTCGCGCGGCGCGTGCGCGGTCTGCAGCGCAAGCTCGCGGTCGTCCGACCGAAATACGCGGACGACCTCGACGCGTTCGAGAACGATCTGCTCGCGCCGGTGCTGAGCGCGCTCGACGCGCGCGACGGACCGGCCTTCGAGCGTCTCTACGCGAGCGCGACCGACCGCGCGAACGAGTTGCACGTCAAGTGGGCCAAGCCGTACATCACCTGGGTGCTCCCGGGTGAGCCACCCAAAGATCTGGAGCTCGGCCCGGAGCGCTGACTCTACGGGTGCGCGTCGAACCAGTCGGCGATGCGCTGGCAGTGGTCGACACGGTGCTTCGGTTTGCCGCCCCGCGTGAGATCGTGGTTGTCCTCGGGATAGCGGACGAAGACCGCCTCCCGGCCAAGCACCTTCAACGCGACGAAGAGCTGCTCGGCCTGCTCGATCGGGCAGCGCAGGTCGCGCTCCGCGTGCAGGATCAGGAGCGGCGTCTTCACGTTGGTCACGTAGGTGAGCGGCGAGCGGTACACGAGCTTCTCGGCGTCGCGCCACGGGGTCGCGTCGCCCATCTCATGCTCCCAGAAATGCCAGCCGATGTCGCTCGTGCCGAAGGCCGAGATGTTGTTCGAGATGCTGCGCTGCGTCGCCGCCGCGCGGAAGCGATCGGTGTGGCCGACCGCCCAGTTCGTCATGAAGCCCCCGTAGCTTCCGCCGGTGACATACACGCGCTTTGGGTCGACCCACCCCGCGGCGAGCACGTGGTCGACGCCGGCGATCAGGTCTTCGTAGTCCTTCCCACCCCAGTCGCCAACGCACGCCTTCACGAACGCCTCGCCGTACGCATGGCTGCCGCGCGGGTTCGTATAGAGGACCGCGTAGCCGCGGCCGGCCAGGACCTGGAACTCGTGAAAGAAGGAATGACCGTACGCGGTGTGAGGACCGCCGTGGACCTCGAGGACGAGCGGCCACTTCTTCTGTTGATCGAAGTCGCGCGGGCGAAGGAGCCAGCCCTCGATCTTCCAGCCATCGGCCCCGGTGAACTCAAGGCGCTCCGGGGCGGCGATGTAACGCTTTCCGAGGAGCTCGTCGTTCAGGCACGACGCCTTGCGCATCGGGCCGCCGAGCGTTCCGGCAGCGACGTTCCCCGGATCCGTCGCGGTCGCGAGAACGGCCGCGAAGCGACGCCGCGCGCGGTCGAGGGTCCAGGAGACCACCTGATGGGCGCCCATCGTTTCCGCGCGAACATCACCGCCGTTCGCGCGGCACGAATACGCGTTGGCGGTCCCCTGGTCGGAGCCGAGGAAGAGGATGCGTCCATCGTCCGTCGCGGCCGGCGGCAGCGTCTGCGCGTGCGCGCGCATGTCGCTGATGACCGACGACCCGACCGTGCGGTCCCATCCCGCGAGCAGGTCGCGGCCGGATCCGCCGGCCGCAGGGAACGACCAGAGGTGGGCGTTCTGAGCTGAGGAACCCATCGCCTCGTCGACGCCGTAGCAGAGGATCGTCTTCCCGTCGGCCGACCACGCGGGGTTCCCATAGCTGCCTTTTCCGTCGGTGACGCGCCGCGCGTCACCCGAGAGCGTGACCACGTGGATATCGGCGACCGTGTTGATGTCGCGGCCCTCGGTGCGATTGGAGACGAAGGCGACCTCCGCTCCGTCAGGCGAGAACTCCGGCTGGCCGTCGTCCCAGTCGCCCGTCGTGACCTGCTGGGGCGCGCCGCCGTCCAGCGGGACGAGCCAGACGTGTTTGTGGCGCTCGTCCAGGAGTCCGCCCTCGTCGGTCTTGTACCGCGCGCGGTCGTAGACCCGGATCGGCTGATCATCCTCGGCCTGCTTCGCATCGCGGACGACGAGCGCGAGCCGGGAGCCGTCCGGCGACCAGGTCAGATCCCCGCAGTCCTCGGTGAAAGCGGTGAGCCTCCGCGCCTCGCCGCCGTCGAGCTCGAGCAGGTAGACGTTGCGCGGTGCGCGCCTGCGTCCCTTGGGGGGCTCGCCCCGATCCGAGACGAACGCGAGGGTGCGCCCGTCGGGCGACCAGCGCGGCGACGAGTCCTGCCCGTCGCCGGAGGTCACCTGGCGGGCCGGACCGCCGCCGAATGGGACAAGCCAGATCGCGCCGCGATACGAGTCGCGCGCGTCGTTCGACCAACGGACCGCGTAGGCGATCCGCTCACCGTCGGGCGAGATCTGCGCATCCGTGAGGAAGCGGAACTCGTAAAGGTCTTCAGAAGTCAAAGGGGGAAGCGACGAAGACAACGCGGCGTATCGTGCCATACATGGGCCGGTTCGACCGGCGAGCGCGCACCGGACTCCTGGTCGGCGGGCTTGCCATGTTCTTCGCGCTC
>VBGS01000128.1 GCA_005889445.1 Chloroflexota bacterium | reverse complement strand
GGGCGCGGGGCCGATGACGTGATCGTCACCGCGCCGGGACCACGGCCGATCGCCGATGGCGCGGCGCTGCTCTCGCCCGATGGGATGCTCGTGGTCTTCGCCGGCGTTCCCGTCGGCACGTACGCGCCGCTCGATCTGTCGCCGGTGTTCCTGCACAGCGCGCAGTACACGGGGACGTCCGGCTCGCGCATCAGCGACCAGGAGCTGGTGATCGAGAAGACGCACGCGGGACAGCTCTCACCGGGACGTGCGGTCGCCGCGGTCGGGGGCATCGACGCTGCCGCCGAGGGCCTGCGCGCTCTCGTCGAAGGCCGCTACGCGGGGAAGATCGTCATCTTCCCGCAGCTGCGAGACCTTCCGCTCAGCTCCCTCGAAGACCTCGCCAGCGACGACCCCGAATTCGCGAGGGCGCTCGGCGACGGCGGGGTCTGGACGTCGGAGGCCGAAGCCGTTCTCTTCGCGCGGCACTGGCGACCCGCGATGGACGAATGATCGTCACGGTCACACCGAATCCGAGCATCGATCGCACCGTACGCGTCGCTCGGTTGGAACGTGGAGAGCTCAACCGAACGTCCGCGCCAGTGTCCGAAGCCGCCGGCAAGGGCCTCAACGTGTCGCGGGCGCTCCATCGCCATGCCGTCGACACGATCGCCGTGCTGCCGCTGGCCGCGGACTCCGCATCGGTCTACCTCACCCTCCTCGGGGACGCGGTGCCAACGGCTCCGGTCCCGACGCGCGGATCGATCCGCACGAACCTGACCGTCCTCGAAGCGGACGGCACGGTCACCAAGCTCAACGAGCCAGGTCCGGCGGTCGACGACGGCGACGTCGAGGCGCTCCTGACGAGCGTCGCGGCGATCGACGCGGACTGGGTCGTCGGATGCGGCTCTCTTCCGCCCGGCGCGCCCACCTCCTTCTATGCGAGCCTCGCACGCGGCGCATCGCCGGCCCGGCGCGTCGCGGTCGACACGAGCGGTGGGGCGCTCCGCGCGTGCATATCGTCCTGCCCCGATCTCATCAAGCCGAACCTCGCCGAGCTCGAGGAGCTTCTCGACGCGCGACTGCAAACGCTGGGCGAGGTCGTCTCGGCGGCGGGAACGCTGGTCTCACGAGGCGTGCGCGCCGTGCTCGTCAGCCTCGGTGCCGACGGCGCGTTGTACGTCGATCGCTCGCATTCCGTCCACGCCGAAGCGACGGTGCCCCGGGTGGTCAACACCGTCGGCGCGGGCGACGCGCTGCTCGCCGGCTACCTGGCCGCGGGAGGCGGCGCGGACGCCGTGGCGACGGCGGTCGCGTGGTCCGTCGCCGCGATCGCCTCGAGCGGAACGTGGATGAAGGACGTGACCGAGGCCGACCGCTCGGCCGTGCAGGTGCACCGCGAGGTGGATCGATCGCGGCGCCTTCGCGGCCAGCTCGTGGCGGCACGGACCTGAGCATCCCCAGGGTCACGCCGGACAGCGCGGTCGGCGACGCCGCGCACCCGCGGCGCCTCCGAGGCCGACCCGCGTCGGTCGGCGTCGCACGCGGCCGCTGGTTCCGCATCGAGCGTCTTGAAGTCGCCGGACGGGCGCGCGCGAAAACTGGCGACGAAGAGGCCGAGGTCGAGCGCCTGCGCGTGGCGGCGGCCGCGGCGGCGAGCGCGTCGCTGGCGCTCGGCGAGCAGATCAGGCGCGGCGGACACGAGGCCGAAGCCGAGATCTTCTCGGCGCACGCCGCGATCGCAGACGATCCCGAGCTGCTCGACGACGCGAGCGAACGAATCCGCCGTGACGGCGCGTCGGCGGCCGACGCGATCCTCGGCGCGGCCCGCCGCGTGGCGGACGAGCTGAAGGAGCTCCAGGACGAGCTGCTGCGCGGACGCGCCGAGGACATCCTCGACGTCGCGGACAACATCGCGCGTCGCCTCTCCGGATCGGGATCCGCGACGCTTGCCGAGCCGGTCATCGTGATCGCGCGCGACCTGCCCCCATCGGTGACGGCCACCCTGCCCCGAGACAAGCTCCTCGGGATCGCCCTCGAGGAATCATCGGCCACCTCTCACGCGGCGATCCTCGCGCGCGCGTACCGGATCCCCGCCGTCGTCGGGGTCACCGGGCTGCTCGCGGCGGTGAACGAGGCTGGCGCCGCGGTCGAGATCACCATCGACGGATCGAGCGGCGCGGTCGTGGTCGATCCGGACGCGTCAGATCTCGCGGCGCTCGCGCGGCGCGAGTCCGAGGTCCGCAGCGATCGAGCGCGCGACGAGGCGGACGCCGCACTCACAGCGACGACACGCGACGGGACCGTGGTCACGCTCCTCGCGAATGTCGGCGGTCCGAGCGAGAGCGAGCCCGCGATCGCGATCGGCGCCCAGGGCGTCGGCCTGTTCCGGACCGAATTCCTGTTCCTCGAGCGCGCGACGCCGCCGTCCGAGGATGAGCAGCTCGCGGCGTATTCGGCAGTCGTGTCGGCGTTCGCGCCGCGGCCGGTGACGATCCGCCTTCTGGACGTCGGCGGGGACAAGCCCATCCCGTACCTGCAGATCCCGAACGAAGCAAACCCCTTCCTCGGCGTTCGGGCGCTGCATCTTGCGCAGGACCGACCGGAGGTCTTCATCACGCAGCTTCGCGCGTGCTATCGCGCGGCGGCCGTCGGTCCGGTCAAGGTGATGGCGCCGATGGTCGCGGATGCGGCGGACGTCGCGATCATGCTCGACCTGGCGGGGCGCGCCAAACAGCAGCTGCGGGACGAGCGCCGCGCGTTCGGAGAGGTCGAGCTCGGCGTGATGATCGAGATTCCTTCAGCGGTCCTCATTGCGGACACCTATCTCGGCGACATCGCCTTCGCGAGCCTCGGCACGAACGACCTGCTCCAGTACACGCTCGCGGCCGACCGGGGGAACGCGAACCTCGACCGATACCGCGACCCGCTCCATCCTGCGCTCCTTCATTTGATCTACACCGCGGTGCAGGCCACTGCCCGCGCGGGTGTTCCGCTCTCGGTGTGCGGGGAAATGGCGGCCGATCCGGACGCGGCGTTGGCGCTCGTCGGTCTCGGCGTGCGTTTACTGAGCATGGTCCCGTCGAGCATCCCGGCTGTCCGGCGGGCGATCCGCGGCGTCACCCTCGACGAGCTGAGGGATGCCGCGGCCGCCGCGCTCGCGGAGCGGACCGCCGCCGACGCCCGCGCACGGTTTGCCCGCTTCGTGTCGAAAGGTTGACCAGGGTGTAGGACTCGTTGCGGCGGCGAGCGGTGGCGGCGGTTTTTCCCCCGAAAGCGGGATGTTTGGCGGGCACGCCCGTTGCATAGGTAGTGCCCGTGCAGGTGCACGTCACGGCCTGCGACCAGTACCGGCTCCGGGTGACGACGTGGGGCGGCGGCCGACCGCCGCATGCCCTGGTGATCCCGGGGCTATCGGCGGATTGGCGCGCGCTCGCTCCGCAGATCCGGACGCTTCGCAGCCTTGGGTGGACGGTGCATGTCATCGATCTGCCCGGATTCGCCCTCGCGCCGGCGCTCCAGACAAAGGACGCGAACATCGTGAAGCTCGCCGACTACGTCGCGGCGGTCGCCGCGGACCTGGGGGTAGAACACGCCCTGGTGCTCGGGCACTCGCTCGGCGGGGGCGTCGCGCTCCACCTCGCCCTGCGGAAGCCGAACCTCGTTGACGGCCTGATCCTCATCGCGCCCGCCGCGCTGGGTGTGTCGCTCCACTGGGTCTACAAGCTGTACTGCATCCCGCTGCTCGGCCGCGCACTCCTCCGCCCCGCGGTCCTCGAGGCGTCGTCCATCCGTCGGTTCCTCGTCGGAAGCGGGCGCCGGAACGACGCGCGCTTCGTCGGGCGCCTTGTACGTCACGGCATGAAAGCACGGCACCGCGCGCTCTCGCATCGCGCGGTCATCTGGGGCAACCAGCCGCGGCCCTGGCAACGAGTACGCGCGATCCTCCCCGGGGGCGAGCAGCGCGGCATGTGGATCGACCGCCGCATCGCCGAGCTCAGCAAGGTGCCGACGCTCGTGCTCTGGGGAAATGAGGACCGCGTCATCTCAGTGGCCGACGCGAAGCGCTGCCGGGATCTCCCGCTCGCCGAGGTGTGCATCGCTCCGGGAGTCGGTCACTCGCTGCCGCTCGAGGCCGCAGCTTGGGCGAACGCTCACATCACGCGGTTCGTGACCGCGCTCAGACAGGAGCGGGCGAAGGCGGCCTGAGCTCCTAGGGCCGCTCGGATCGCCACTGCGCGACCCGCTCCGCGACGCTGCCGTCGTCCAGAGCCATCGCGCGACGATTCCTCTCGGCCACCAGACGCGCGGTCCGTGCCGCCCGCTCGGCGAGACGGCGGCGCTCGGGATTCAGCTTCGCGCGCTCGCCGAGCACGCGCGCGACGTGAGGATCCCGACGCCCCTCCGACGTACGAGCCCGCCCACGACCGAGCGCAGCATGCCGACGATCTGCCCGCGCGCCGCCGCGAAGTCGGCGCCGCCGCGTCCGGCGAACGATGCGCTCGCGAGCAGGCGGCTGGGCCCGCCTCGCACGAGCGATGAGGGGCGCTGCATCGTCCATTTCATCAGGTCCTTCACGGCCATGAGCGACTGGATCTGCGACGTGCCCTCGTAGATCGGCGTGATGAGGCTGTCGCGCATGTACCGCCCGACGTCGTACTCGTCGACGACGCCGTACCCGCCATGGATCTGGAGGGCGAGCCGGCAGACCCGCACCGCGCCCTCGGTGCAGTACCACTTCACGAGTGGCGTGAGCTCGCGGGCGTCGCGCGCCGCGGCCTGATCCCCGCCGAAGATCGCGCGGTCCTGCAGCACGGCGGCCTGGTACGCGAGCGCGCGCGCGCCCGCGACGGTCGTCTCCATGTCGAGGAGCATCTCCGCGATCATCGGGTGCTCGCGGATCGGCTTGCCCATCTGGACGCGGGTCGCCGCGTATTCGCTCGCCTTCGCCAGCGCGGCGGTCGCGACACCGATCCCCTGGATGCCGACGCCGAGCCGAGACTCGTTCATGAACGTGAGGATCTGTTTCCACCCATCGCCCGGCTTCCCGAGCGCGGTCGCGCGCGTTCCCTCGAAGACGAGCGCGCACGTCGGCGAGCCGCGGATGACGAACTTGTGCTCGGCGCGCTCGACGACGTAGTTGTCACCCTCGCGGTCGGCGATGAACATCCCGAGCCCATCGAGTCCCGTCGACCCCGCGACGCAGCGAGCGAGCACGATCACCATGTCCCCCTGGCCCGCGGAGATGAACTGCTTGCGTCCTTTGAGGAGCCAGCAATCGTCGCCTGCGGGTGTCGCCGTCGTCGAGACGTTGCCGACATCCGATCCCGCTTGCGGCTCGGTCATCGCGACCGCCCCCATGAGCCCACCCTTGGCGAGGATCGGTAGGTACCGCGCCTTCTGCTGCTCGGTGCCGAAGCGGAGGATGAGCGCCGCCGGCGAGTTCCACCCGATGCCGTGCTGGACCTGAGTGGAGAGGTCGGCCCGCGCGAGCATCTCGGCCAGCATCATCGTCACCGTAAACGGCAGCCCCGCGCCGCCGAACTCGGCCGGGACCGACGGTGATGCGAGCCCGAGCTCGGCGAGCCCGCGCAGGTTCTCGGTCATGGGCTCGTTCATCCGGACGGTGCCGTTCTCGCGGATGACGCCGATCTCGTCCACCTCCGCGGCGCGCGGCGCGATCTCGCTCGCCATGTAGCGGCCCGCGACGTCGAGGACCTCACGCCACGTCGAGACCGTCTCATCGACGTTCGCGTCGACACCTTCGACGGCACGCACGACCGCCGGCCACGGGATGACCCGGTCGAAGACCTCGACGAGGTCCGGATTCCCGCTGAAGAAGTTGGTCGCGCTCACAGCTCGAAGAACGGCCGGCGCGAGCGGAGCGACTCGGCCGGACCCAATCGCTCGCCATGCGCGGCGGCGAGCCGCTCGAGGAGCGCGACGATCGACTGACGGTTGGCGTCGGCGTACCGGAACGGCCCACCGAGATACGGCGGGAATCCGAGGCCCAGCACCGCGCCAAGATCCCCCTCGCCGGCGGATCGCAGGGTCCCGTCCTCGAGGCAGCAGACCGCCTCGTTCACGAACGTGAGTGTCAGACGCTCGGCGATGTCTTCGGTCACCGGGCCCGGCGCGACGTGAAGCAGCTCCGCCACTCGCGGGTTCGGCCGCCGGCCCCGTCGGTCGTAGATGTAAAAGCCGCCGCCCTTGTGCTTTCCCTTGAAGCCTTCGCCGACGAGCTGCGCGACGATCGTCGGGCCGCTGATCCCGCGGGCTCGCGAGACCGTCTCGCCGGCGTGCCCCGCGACCTCGAGCCCGACCTCGTCCACCAGCTGCAGCGGGCCGACCGGCCACCCGAACGCGGTCATCGCGCGATCGATGGCTTCAATGCCGATGCCTTCGCCGAGCATCGCGAACGCCTCGCCGATCATGGTGCTGAGCACGCGCGTGGTGTAGAAGCCGGGTCCGTCAGCTACGACGATCGGCGTCTTGCCAAGGGCGATCGCCGCGGCGACCGCCGTCGCCACCACGTCCGGATCGGCCCGCGCTGGGCGGACGATCTCGAGGAGCGGCATCTTGTGGACCGGCGAGAAGAAATGCATCCCGACGATCCGCTCGGGGACCCGCGCGTCACGCGCGATGTCGCCAATGGGGAGTGCGGAGGTATTCGACGCGATGACGGTGTCATCTCGGAGGACGCGCTCGAGCTCCGCGACCACCCGACGCTTGGTCTCGAGCTCCTCGAACACCGCCTCGATGACGAGATCTGTGTGGGCGAAGCCGGCGAGGCTTGGCCCGCCGCTCACGCGGCCGATGATCCGCGCGGCCTCGCGACGATCGAAGACGCCCTTTTTTGCTGCGTCGGTCGTGAGCTCGCGGATCGTCGACAGGCCCTTGGCGACAGCGGCAGCGTCGCGGTCGCGTGCCCGGACGCGCAGGCCGCCTGATGCCGCGGCCTGTGCGATCCCCGCGCCCATGAACCCGAGACCCACGACTCCGAGGTTCGCAACTGGCCGCGGCGAGCCCAGTCCGGCGAGCGCCGCTTTGCGCTGGCGCAGGGTGAGCATCGCCAGGGCGGTGAGATTGCGACCCGTCTCGCTGGCGGCCAGCTCGCCGAACGCGGCCGCCTCCGCCTCGAGCCCCGCGCGCATGCCCTTCGCGAGCCCCGTCGCGACCGCCTCGAGCGCTCGGAGGGGCGCCGGATAGAGGCCCTTCGTCTCAGCCAGCAGACGAGATCGCGCTTGACGAATCACCAGGGCCCGCGCGGGCGCGAGCCACGTGGCGGCGCGCTCCGCCGCGCGCTTGCCCCCGCGGGGCTTGCGTTTGCGATCGCGCATCGCGTGATCGGTCGCCGCTCGGATCAGCCCCGCGGGATGGACGATCTCGTCGACGACACCGGCCCGGAGCGCTCGGCGCGCGGACAGCTGGCGCGCGCTCAGGATCATCTCGAGCGCGGCCGGCAGCCCGATGAGCCGCGGAAGGCGCTGCGTGCCGCCGGCCGCGGGCATGAGGCCAAGCCGGACCTCGGTGAGACCCACGCGCGCGTTCGGGGTCTCGGCCATGATGCGGACGTCGCACGCGAGAGCGATCTCGAGCCCGCCGCCGATGGCCGGCCCGTTGATGGCCGCGACGGTGTTGAATGGCAGCGCCGCGAGCTCGTCGAGCACGCGCTGCATCTCGCGACTCGCCCGCTCCGCGTCCGCCTGCGACGCACCGAGCACCATCCCAAGATCGGCGCCGGCGACGAACTGTGTCGGTTTCGCGCTCATGACGACGAGACCGCGCGGCGTTGCCGCGCGAGCCGCGGCGATCGCGGCCGCGAGATTCTCCAGAAGACGCGCGTCGATCGCGTTCACGCGATCGTCCGGGCGATCGATGACGATCCGCGCGACACCCGATCCATCCGGGGGAACGAACGTCACGCTGCGACGAGCCTCGCTCGGCGGGACGGCGATGTGCTCGGCCGGCGCGATCACGCCGTCCGCTCCAGCACGATCGCGGCGCCGTTCCCGCCGGCCGCGCACACGCTCGCGAGGCCGTAGCGCGCGCCACGCCGCTTCATCTCGTTCGCGAGCGTCAAGAGCACACGCGCGCCGGTCGCCCCGAACGGATGGCCGAGCGCGATAGAGCCCGCCATGACGTGCAGACGATCTTGTGGGATGCGGCCGACCCCGTTCCGTTCGAGGACGACGAGCGTCGAGAGGACCTGCGCCGCGAACGCCTCGTGCATCTCGAAGAGGTCGATGTCGTCGAGCGTCAGCCCGGCCCGCTTGAGGGCGATCGGGATCGCGTATGCGGGCGCGATGAGGAGCTGGTCGGCCGGGTCTACCGCCGCGTACGCGTACGCCTTGATCGCGGCGAGCGGCTCGCGCCCGAGCTCCTTCGCGCGCGCTTCGCTGGCCAGGATCACGGCGGCTGCGCCGTCGGTCAGCGGACTCGCGTTGCCGGCGGTGATGGTTCCGTGCTCGCGGTCGAACACCGGCCGAAGCGAAGCGAGTTTCTCGATGGTCGAGTCTCGGCGGATGTGGTTGTCGTCGGTCACAGCGTGGCTGTTCAGATAGAACGGCGCGACCTCCTCGGCGAGCCGCCCATCGTCCCAGCCCGCG
>VBGS01000127.1 GCA_005889445.1 Chloroflexota bacterium | reverse complement strand
CTGATCCCTCCTCCCGCGCTGGGAAAAAGGGTAACTGCTAATCGGCCCCGGCGGTGACGGTCTCGCGCATCGCGCGAGCGTGCGCCTTGTCCGCGTACATCCGGGCATCGGCCGTGTTGAGCAGCGCGTCGGCGTCGCGCCCGTCCTCGGGAAACCAGGCGATGCCGAACGACGCGCGGGGAAGCGGATTGGATCGACCCGCCCACATGTAGTGCTCGTCGCGAAGGCGCGCCGCGATCCGTCCGACCAGGGCCTGGGCAGGGAGCGCCGGGGTGCGGGGCAGCAGCAGCACGAATTCGTCGCCGCCGAAGCGGGCGACGACGTCCTCGGCGCGGGTCGTCTCACGCATGCAGCGCGCGGCGGTGCGGAGGACGTCGTTGCCGACGAGGTGTCCGGCCGAGTCGTTCACCGCCTTGAGGCCGTCCACGTCGCAGAGGACGACCGCGAAGATGTCGCCGTGGCGCGACGCGGAAGAGATCTCCGCCTCGAGACGCTCGAGAAGGCTTCTGCGGTTGAGCACGCCGGTGAGGTCATCGTCGCGCGCGAGACGACGGGTCTCGGCGAGGAGGTCCGCGTTCGCGATGGCGATCGCGGCCTGCGCCGCGTACAGGCGCAGCAGACGCTGCGTCTCTTCACCGAACGTCCGCGGCTCACGGGCGTACGCGGTGAGCGTCCCGACGACCTCGCCGTGCGCGATGAGCGGCGCCGCGAGGGCGGAGGCGATGAGGTCGTGGAGCAGCGGGTTGCTGTCGGGGTGGGCGCGGTAGTCGGCGGCGATCACGAGGTCACGCGTCCGCAGCGCCTCGAGAGCGATGCCGCGGAGCGATTCGCCGACCGAGGACCGAAGCCCCAGCGCGGGCGCGTTGTGCACGGAGCGCACCACGAAACCGTCCTGACGCTCCGCGAGCGCCACCATCGCGCCGTCGGTCCGCGTGAGTGCCGTCGCCTGACGAGCGATGAGGTCCGCGAGATCCCGAAGCGAGAGCTCGCCGGCGGTCGCGAGACCGACGTCGTACAGCGCCGCGAGCTGCTCGGCTCGACGCCGCTCGCTCTCGCCGAGACGCCAGTTCGCGTAGAGCGCGATGCCCGCGCGGCTGGCCAGCATCAGCACGCTCAGCGCGATGAGCCCATCGGTGAAGGTCCGCGCGTCGCGGGTCGCGTTGTAGTCACCGAAGACGATCAGCCCGGCCACGGCTGCCGCAACGAGACCGGGCAGCGCCATGCGCGACAGCGCGACGGCCGAGGGCGAGCTGGCGGCCACCGAGGTCCGCTCGCGCTCGGCAGACCACTGCCCGCCGGAGATCGCGATCGCCGCCATCCCGACGATCCAGATCATGTCGAGCGGCGTCCCTGGCGCGAACGTGCCGCGCACGTTCGCCGGCAGGAACAGTGTGAAGGCGACCGCGTTGAGCGCGAGGCCGACGAGCAGCGACGTCGCCGACGCCCGTGGCCGGCTCGCGGGCATTCCCCAAACTAGGGACAGCGCGGCGGCGGTCGCGGCCAGGTAGAGGACCGGGAAGAGGACCGCGACCGCGGTCGCCGCCGGATCGCGGCCGATGTCGCGCGCAAGCGTCGAGGCGAGGAACGCGGTCACCCCTGCGACGAGCGTGAGCACGACGGCCGCGATGTCGAGCACGAGCGCGTACAGCGCGAGACGCTGCCCGCGAATCCGGAGCATCAGCACCAGGCCGAGCGTCCAGAGCGGAGCGGCCGTGAGAAAGCCCGCGTCGATGAGGGAGCGCGAGACTCCGACGTTTCCGACTTCGGCCAGGTCCCGCGCCAGCTGCCCAGCGAGCCAGGAGAGCGAACCTGCGAAGATGAATAGCCAGCTGAGACCCGCGTCGCCGCGGGCGCGGCGCGTCGCCCGGTAGGTGCCGAGCACCGCCGCGAGCGCCGCCGCCGTCCATGCGAAGTCGGCGATCGCGTAGCGGATCGCGCCGTCGTCGACGATCCGTTCGGCCGTGAACACGCCGAGGGCGCCGACGATCGCGGCCAGGTACGAGCGCGTCGAGCGATTGCCGAGACGCAGATACCGTCGCATGGGCAAGACGCTAGGTGCCGGAACGGATCGCTTGAAAGCCCCAAGACGTACCGAAACGCGGTTGGGCGGGGGACGCGAACGGGGGAGAACGGCGCGTCTCCCCCGTTCGCGCTAGCGCGGTCGAGTGGCTAGGGTCACGCGGATGGGCTCCCCCGCCGCTCTCACGGTCTTCGACGCGCTTGTCTTCCTCGCGGTCGCGATCCCGTTCGCGCTGCTGGTGCGTCACCGGCATGCGATCCCTGCGCTGCCCGACACGCGTGACGCGGGACCGCCGGCGGCGCTTTCGGTCGTCATTCCCGCGCGCGACGAGGGCGCCACGATCGGACGCGCCGTCGCCTCACTCCTCTCGCAGGACTACCCGAAGCTTGAGGTCATCGCGGTTGACGACCGCTCGACCGATTCGACGGCCGAGCAGCTCCGGGAGATCGCGAGAAGCGATGGGCGCCTCGCGGTGATCTCCGTGACCGAGCTTCCGCCGGGCTGGCTTGGAAAGAACCATGCGCTCAGCATCGGCGCGGCGCGGGCCAGCGGCGCGTGGCTCCTGTTCAGCGACGCGGACGTCGTGTTCGCGCCGCGCATGCTCGCGCGCGCCGTCGCCTACGCCGAGCGTGAAGGACTCGACCACCTCACGATCGCGCCGCTGCTCGTGGCGCGAGGTCTCCTCCTCCGCGGGTTTGTCGCGTTCTTCGCGTATGCGTTCGTCGCGCTCTGGGGCGCCTATCTCGCGAACGATCCAAAGAGCCGCCGCGGCGTCGGGATCGGCGCCTTCAATTTGATGCGGCGCGAGGCGTATGAGGCGATCGGCGGCATGCGTCCGCTCTCGCTGCGACCGGACGACGACATCCGCCTGGGGCGGAGGCTGCGCGCATTCGGCTTCAGACAGCGTGTCGTGAACGGGCGCGACGCGCTGTCGGTCGAGTGGTACGCGTCGCTCGGTGGCGCGCTCTCCGGCCTCGAGAAGAGCCTGTACGCGAGCGCCGAGTACCGACCTACGGACGCGGCGCTCGTCATCGCGTTCCTCCTCGCGACGATGGTCTGGCCATTCGCCGGCTTCGTGATCCTTGCCGGCGTCGATCGCGTGCTCCTCGGTTCCGCCGCCGCGCTCCTTCTTATCGGTCTGGCCGAGACCTACCGGCAGGCGATGGGGCCTCTGGGGACAGGCGCGCTCGTGACGATCGCGCTCCTGCCGTTCTCCGCGCTCTGCTTCGCGTACGCGCTCGCCCGCTCGGCCGTCCTGGCGGAGCGGCGGGGCGTCAGCTGGCGAGGCACGCTCTATCCGCTCTCGCTGCTGCGCTCGCAGTCCGGTCTCGAGGGCTCGCCTCGTGCCGACCGGGCTACCGGCCGCGGGAACGCGCTTTGAGCAGCTTCTCGAGGTAGGCGTCTTCGGCGCGGCGCGCGTTGGCCGCCTGCGCGCGGCGACGACGCCACTCCACGAGGGGCAGGTCGTCGCTCCGGCGGAGCCAGGTGAAGAACGCGTCGTCCGCCGCGGCTCGCTGCTGGATCGCCATCTCGAGGCCGGCGATCTCGCTCCCGGTGAGGCCGGTCTTCGGCTTCGTCTTTGGCGCTCGGGACTGAACCTCGGCCTTGGGCGCCGGCGGTTCGGGCTGACCCTTCCGGCGACGGGCGGGGACAGGCGCGATCAGGAACGCCGCCTCGGGCTGATCGCTGACGAGCGGCGTGAGCTCGGCGAGGATCTTCGGGGTGACCTTCTTCGCGGCCTTCCAGACCGCCTCGCTTCCCGAGTCGAGATCGTCGAGCTGCTCCCAGGGAACGTCGAGCTTCATCCGCTGCGCCGCGCGGAGTCCGCGAGCCGCCTCGCGCATCGCCTCGAGCCGCTCGCGCAGCGCGCGAACATCGCGCGGGTCATCGAGCACCTGCTTCTTGGGGTAGCGGCTCAGCGCGAAGACGAACTGCGCCTGCTCGAGGACGGCGATCGCGGCCTTCCGGTCGTCGGCGGTGATCACGAGTCGGTGAGCCAGGAGGGATTCGAACCCACGACCAAGGGATTAAGAGTCCCCTGCTCTACCGCTGAGCTACTGGCCCCTCGAGATGGTAGCGACGGGCCAGCAGCCGCATCAACATCGAGAGCCGAGCTCAGCCGCGCGCGTGCGACCCGCGACCGCTCGCCGGCGTGCTGATCTCCTTGATCGTCTCGCCCGTCTCGCGCTCGCTCTCGTTTCGCGCCAGCTGCGCGGTCACGATGATGCCAACGAGCCTGCCATCTTCGACGACCGGCAGGCGTCGCACCTGTCGCTCGCGCATCGCCTGTTCGGCTTCGTCGACGCTGTCGTCCGGCCGGACGGTGATCGGGTCGGCCGACATGATCTCGGATATGCGCGTCCTCTTGGGTTCCTTCCCGGCCGCGATGGCGCGGACGAC
>VBGS01000079.1 GCA_005889445.1 Chloroflexota bacterium | reverse complement strand
AAGCGTGCGCGAAGATCATCGAGGCCGACCCGACCGACACGAGCGTCGGCCGCGGGGGAAAGCCCAACGTCCTCGGTGAGGTCGAGCTCGACGCGTCGATCGTGGATGGCACGACGCACCGGGTCGGGGCCGTCGGCGCGCTGAAGGGATACCTGCATCCCATCAGCATCGCGCGCGCGGTCATGGAGCGGACTCCGCACGTCTTCATCGTCGGTGACGGAGCGGCGCGCTTCGCGCGAGAGATCCGAGCGGAGCGGACCCGCAATCTCACCGCGTCTACAAGAGAGCTCTGGGTCCGGAAGCTGCGCGAAGCGGGGGAGACCCCGACGAGCGTTCGGCGCCGCGCGAAGCTGCTTCCGGTCGTCCTGAAGACCGTCCGCGAGGAGCGCGGCACGGTGAACTTCCTCACGCTGGACCGGAAGGGCAACCTCGCGTCCGCCGTCACCACGAGCGGGTGGGCGTACAAGTACCCCGGTCGCCTCGGCGATTCGCCGGTGGTGGGCGCCGGCAACTACTGCGACACGCGCTACGGCGCCGCGGCATGCACTGGCTACGGTGAGCTGGCGATCCGCGGGGTGACCGCGAAGACGGCCGTCGATCGGCTCGCACGCGGCGAGGCGATCGCGGATGCCGCCGCCGCGGCGATCGCCGACGCGAACGCGCTCGACGACGCCGCCTTCAACATCGTGCTGCTGTCACCGCGCGGCGAGCACGCATCGGCCACGAACCGCGCGGGCCGCCGCTACACCTGGATGACCACCGCGATGAGCGAGCCCGCTAGTGCGGAGCGGAGGCTGGTCCGCTCTCCTCGAGGAGCGGGCGCGCGAGCGTCGCGATGATCTCCATGGTCTCCGGCCAGCGCACCAGGGCGATCGCGTCGGCGAGACCGAGCCAGCGGTAGTCGTCGTGCTCCTCGTTGAGCACCGGCTCCCATTGGGTCGGCACGATGACGCCGAAGTTGTGAATGGCCACTTCGGCCACGCCGGGCAGGTACTCCGCGCGCATCTCGGCCGGCACCGCATAGCTCTGGGGCATCGCGAGGTCGGTCACCTCGGCGTCGAGACCGGTCTCCTCTTGAAGCTCGCGCTTCGCGGCGGCCGCGAAGTCCTCGCCCGGCTCGACGACGCCGGCGACCACGTGCCAGTAGCGATCGACCGCACGGTGCAGCACCAGGAACGTCGCATCGCGCCGCACGTAGACGGCGACCTCGCGTTCCGTCCTGCTCAATCTGACCCGCTCAAGAATTGCACTTAGAGCGCCGCGACCGCCGCCTGGAGCCGCGCGGTGGCCTCGACGGGGGTCGTCCCCGCGGGGAAGTAGAGCGGCTTTCCGAACACGACCTCGACGTCGCCTCGCCACCCGTTCTCGCGCGTGCTGTCCCAGGCGCGGTCGAGGTGATCGAGGATGGAGACCTTGTTGATCTTGAGCTTCATCGGGACGACCGGGCTTCCGCCCTCGACGGCGATCAGCCCTGCTCCAGACTTGAACGGCTGGGTCGGCCCGCCGATCGTGAGCTTTCCCTCCGGATAGATCAGGACCGAGAAGTGCCGGTCCAGACGCGCTCCAAGGAGCTCGAGGCTCCGGCGGATCGCCCCCTCGCGCGCGAGCGGGAACGCGTTCGCGAGGATCGCGCTGAACATGCCGTTCAGCTTGTTGCCGAACACGTCGTCGGCGGCAGCGGCGACTGCCAGGTGCCATCGCCACCGCAGCGGGATGGCCATGATGATGATCCCGTTGTCCCAGTGAAGGCAGTGGTTCGGCGTGAAGAGCACCGGACCGCGCAGGTGCTCGAGCTGATCGATCCCCGTGATCTTCACCCGGTAGAAGAGGTGGACGAGCGGATAGAGCAGCGTCTCCTGCAGCAGGATCCCGAACGAGCGGACCAGCGGATTGAGCGGCCAGCCGAAGATCCCGCCCTCGCGATGAACGTCGCGCGCGGCGGCCACCATCCGTTCGAGGTCGCCGACGGTCGCGTCAGCCGCGACGGCCTCGTCATCGATGTACGCGCCGAGCTCCTCTTCGATCACACCGAGGAGATCGACGCGACCGAGCGAGTCGAGACCGATGTCCTGTGAGAGCTGCGCGCTGGGGATCACACGTTCCGGCGGAACGTTCGCGATCTGCGAGACGATGCGCTCCACGTCGGTCAACACGCGTGTCGACCCTGAGGCCGCCGGTGCGGTCTCGGCTCCGCCGCGGGCCATCGCGAGGACGCGCTCGATCACCTCCCGCTTCTTCACCTTCTGGGTCGGCGTCGTCGGGAAGTCCGCCTCGGGCCAGATCGTCCAGCCGCGGATCTGCTGGCTCGACGAGAGCTTCGCGTTCGCGTCGCGGACGATCTGCTCCACCACGGCGCGGTCTTTTGGCTCGAGGAACACGGCGTGGACCTGGAGCGTCTCGCCCGGACGCTCGAGGCCGATGACGGTCGCGATCTCGGGACGCTGCGGGGTCGTGAGCGCCGCGATCCGCGGGTCCGCGGCGAGGACGTTCTCGATGTCCTCGGGGTAGACCTTGAGCCCGTCGGGGAGCGCGATCATGTCCTTCTTGCGGCCGTGGAGCCAGAGGAAGCCGTCCTCGTCGAACCGGCCGAGGTCGCCGGTGTGGAACCAGCCGGCGCTGTCGATCGCCGCGGCGGTCGCCTCGGGATTTTCCCAGTAGCCCTTGAAGATGTTCGGGCCGCGCGCGATCACCTCGCCGTCGGGCGCGAGCTTCACGTCGACGCCCGGAATGGGAACACCCACCGAACCGAAACGGTTGCGGTCGAGCCGGTTGAAGGTAAGGGCCGGTGAGGTCTCGGTGAGGCCGTATCCCTGCAGCACCTCGACGCCGAGCTCGCGCCAGGCCTCGCCGAGCGCGGGGTCGAGCGCGGCACCCCCGGAAACGATGTAGCGGAACCGGCCGCCGAACTGGCCGTGGACGCTGAAGAAGACGAGTCGCCGGAGACCCATCGGAAGGCGCCGCGCGATGCGCCGCAGGCGCTCGAAGAGCTCGCCCTTGCCTTCCTGCTGCGCGCGCCGCTCGATCGCGATGAAGAGCGAGCGCACCGCGGCCGGGGTGATGAGGATCATCGACACGTGGCGCTCGCGGAACGTGCGGCGCACCACCGAAGGCTGGCGGCTCGTCGGGTAGACCACCGAAGCGCCCGAGAGCAGGAGCGCCCAGAACCCGGCCATCTGCTCGAACATGTGGGAGAGCGGAACGAACGAGAGCAGCCGCTGATGCGGTCCCAGCGGGAAGATCTCCGTCGCCGCGAGCGCGTTCGACAGGATGTTGTTGTGCGTGAGCATCGAGCCCTTCGGCTCGCCGGTCGTACCCGACGTGAACACGATCTCCGCGACGTCCGTCGGCGCGACGTCGGCCTTCTCGAGCGGCTCCTTCGCACGTGCCTCGTCGGGGAGGAGCTCCATGTCGAAGAGCGGAATGCCGAGCGCCTCGGCGCGGCCGCGCGTCTGCCGCGACACGACCGCCGCGCTCGCGCGCGTGCGCGCGCAGATCTTCTGGACGAACTCGACGGTCGAGTTGACGTCGAGCGGCACGAGGACCGCACCCATGCGCAGGAGCGCGAGCATCGCGATCCCGTACTCCGGACGGTTTACGCCGAGCGTGATGACGCGGTCGCCTTTGCGCACGCCAGAGTCGACAAAAGACCGCGCCACGCGCGGGACCACGTCCGCGAGGTCGCGGTACGTCCAGGTGAGCGTCCGGAAGCCCGGTTTGATCATGAACGCGTCCTTGGGCCCGAACCTCCGCGCGGACGTGTCGAGGACGTCGTTGAGCGTCTCCACCCTTCCCCCTCAGCTCGCGAGCGCCCGAAGCGCCTTCCGCGAATCCTCCCGATATGGCGGATAGTGCGAGAACAGGATGGTCTCCACGTCAAGCGCCGCGAGACGCGCGATCGACTTGCGCGCTTCGTCCATGTCGTCGCTGAAGAAAGCATTTGGGAGGGCGACGTTGCCCTTCACCCGCTGCAGGAGATCGCCGACGATGACGAAGCGGCCGGCGGGGGAGTAGAGGCAGATGCTGCCTGGGGTGTGCCCCGGCGTGTGCACGACGCGGAGGCCGCCGAACACCGGTAGCTCCTCCCCGTCGACGACCGGCCGCGCGTGGGCGGGGGCCCGCGTGAGCAGCGCGACGATCGGACCGGGCGCGAAGTTGGCGATCACGTCACGGAACCGGATGCGCAGGCGCTCGCTGTCGGCGGGATGGAGCAGGACCTCGGCGCCGGACCACGCGGAGATCTCGTGCACGCCGCCGATGTGATCGGGATGGCCGTGCGTGCAGACGATCCGGGTGACGTGCTCGACCGAGCGGCCGATCCGCGCGAGGTAGGCGCGGAGCATCCGGCCCGAGCCGACGTGCCCGGCGTCGACGAGCGTGATCTCGTCGCGATCCACCAGGAGGTACGCCTGCGCGCCGATGA
>VBGS01000078.1 GCA_005889445.1 Chloroflexota bacterium | reverse complement strand
GTGCTTGATGATGATGCGCGAGTCGGTATCGCCCACGGATCGTGCGGCTTCGACGAATTCCTTCTGCTTGAGCGAGAGGAACTGCGCGCGGACGAGACGTGCGACCGGCATCCATTGCAAGACCCCGATCACCGTCACGATCATGATGAAGATGCCGATCTCGGGCCCGAAGATCGCCCGCAGCGTGTCGCGGAAGAGATAGATGATGATCAGCAGGAGCGGCAGGATCGGCAGCGACAGGAAGAGGTCGGTCAGCCGCATGAGCGGGTTGTCGAGCCGTCCGAAGTAGCCCGCGAGCGATCCGATGGTCATCCCGAGGGTGATCGCGATGATCACCGCGGTCAGCCCCACGGCGATCGAGACGCGGCCGCCCCAGAGGGAGCGCGCGAAGATGTCTCGGCCGAGTTCATCCGTTCCGAACGGGTGGTCGGCGGACGGTCCCTGGAGCGACTGCGCGAAGTCGATCGCGTCCATCTTCGTCTGCCAGACGTACGGTCCCAGGAGCGTCGCGAGGATCAGGAAGCAGAGCACGACGAGGCCGGCCATGGCCAGCTGGTGGCGCCGGAACTGGTACCAGGCGTCGCTCCAGAGAGAGCGAGGCGGACGGAGCATGTTCGCTTTGACCGCCGGCGCGGTGAGCCGAGCCTCGGTGGTCGCCATTAGCTGTAGCGGATCCGGGGATCCAGGACCGCGTACAGGATGTCGGCGGCCAGGTTGAAGAGGACCACGAGCACCGCGAAGATGAAGACGACGGTCGCGACGACCGGAATGTCGCCGTTGCCGATCGACGTGACCAGCAGCTCCCCGATGCCCGGGACACGGAAGACCTGCTCGGTCACGATCGCGCCACCGAAGACGGCGGGCACGCCGAGGGCGACGAGTGTCACCACCGGGATCAGGCTGTTCCGAAGGACGTGGCGAAGGACGACCATTCGTTCCACGAGGCCCTTGCCCCGCGCGGTTCGCACGTAGTCGAGCGGTAGGTGCTCGAGCATCTCGGCGCGAACGTATCGCGCGATCGTCGCGACATCGAACAGCGCCAGGACGGTGATCGGCATGATCGATTGCTTGATCTGCTGACCGAGCGTGGCGAGGTCATGGACCTGCAGCGTCGAGCTGTAGATGAACGGGAACCAGCGGAGCTTGATGCCGAAGATGATGATGAGGAGCAGACCAGTGAAGAAGGTCGGCACCGAGAAGCCCATGAAGGCGAGCGTCGTCGCGGCGTGATCGAAGAACGAGTACCGCTTGATCGCCGAGATCATCCCGACGGGGATCCCCATGAGGACGCCGAGGATGTAGGCCACGCCCACCACGGCGAGCGTGTTGGGAAGGCGCTGCGCGATGAGATCGCCAACGGAAGAGTGGCTCATGAATGAGACGCCGAAGTCGCCTCGGAACATCGCGGTGACCCACTTCACGTAGCGGATCGGCCAGGGCTGGTTGAGCCCGAGACTCTCGCGGATCCGCTCGCGTACTTCCGCGGGGACGCGCGGATCGGCGCCGAACTGTGAGAGCGGATCGATCGGAGCGAGCGCGAGGATGGCGTAGATCACGAAGCTGATGACGAGGAGCGTGGGAACCGCGATGAGCAGGCGTCTGACGATGTAGCGGCCCACCGTTACCCCCTCACCGCGGAGCCGGTAGCGCGGTGGAGGGATTCCACCGCACTACCGTAGCACCGCGTGCGCTAGCTACTTGGACCAGTCGGCGATGTTGTACATGGCTGAATCCCACGGTGACGGGTCGACGCCCTTGAGGGCCTTGGACACGCCATCCGGGGTCGGAGCGACACGTGTGATCAGCGGGATCACCGCGACGTCCTTCGTGAGAATGTCGTTCGCCTGGATCGCCAGCTGGTTGCGCTTGCTCTGGTCCGTCTCGGTCCGCAGCTGGTCGATGATCTTGTCGTAGTCCGCGTTGCAGTAGCGCATGTAGTTGCCGAAGTTCCAGTTGTTCGCCTTGCCCGCGGCCTGCTTGCACGAGGCGGTCGAGGAAAGGTAGGAAGTCGGATCGGGGTCGCCGCTGTTCGTGAACATCTCGACGTCGGCCCAGAAGTGGTTCGCGCCGTCCGGCGACGTGTTCGTGAAGAACGTCGCGGCCGGAACGCTCTTGAGCTCTACCGAGAAGCCGACCTTCTCCCAGTTGGACTTCATGATCGCCTGCGTGCTCTGACGAACGCTGTTCACGGTCGTCTGGTAGAGGATCTTCAGCTTGACGCCGCCCTTGGCGCGGATGCCGTCGGATCCCTTGACCCAACCGGCGTCGTCGAGCTCCTTATTCGCTGCCGCGAGGTCGAACTTGCAGACATCCAGCGAGTCCGTGTTCTTGGAGCTCATCGGCTCGGGCGCGGTCAGCAGGTTGCAGGTCGCCTTCCCCGCGAGACCGTCGCCGTAGAGCTGCGTCGCGACGCTGTTACGGTCGGTCGCCATGGCCAGCGCGCGGCGCACGTGGATGTCGCTGAAGAAGGGGTGCTTGGTGTCGGGCTCGCCGCGCTTGTCACCGAGCGATGCGTCCGGGTTCGAGAAGTTCAGCAGGAGACGCTCGACGCTCGATCCGTATGCGGTGAGGAGCCGCGCGAGAGTGCTGTTGGCGGCCATCGGCTTCAGCACCGAGGCCTCGACCTGGAGGTTCCAGCCGTAGTCCACGTCGCCCGTCTGGAAGACGGCGCGCGCGGCGGAGGCGGCGTCGCCGCCACCCTTGAAGTTGACGCTCTTGAAGAACGGCTTGTTCGGGTCGCGGAAGTTCTCGTTGAGGTCGTACTGCACGGTGTCGCCGGGCTTGAAGGTGTTGACCTTGTACGGGCCCGTCCCGATGGGCTTGAGGTCGGCGGGGCAGTCCTTCGCCTTCACGCCCAAGCAGTTCGCGTACTGCGCCTTCTGCAGGATCGGCGAGTTGAAGCCGACGCCCCACTGGAAGTAGAAGGGCTGGGACGCCGCGTAGGTGACCACGACGGTGTTCGGATCCTTGGCCGTGACGCTCTTCACTCCGTCGCACACGTCGAAGCTCGACGCCGCGGTCTTTTCGTCGCACTGGTAGGTGTACGACGCGACGACGTCATCAGCGCTGAACGGCGTGCCGTCAGACCACTTCACGCCAGTGCGAAGCTTCCAGGTGACGCTGGTGAAGTCCTTCGCGACACCGCCGTTTGCGACCGACGGGATCTCCGCGGCGAGACCGTTCGCCAGCGGCTGACCGTTTTTGTCCCACGACGCGAGTGGCTCGAGGACGAGACGCGATGCGTCGTTGTCCTTGGTGCCCGTCGCCTGGTGCGGATTCAGGATCGTGGGCGCCTGCCAGTACAGGATGTTCAGAACGCCGCCCGCCCCCCGCTGGGCGGCAGCCGCACTCGTGCTCGCGCTCGGTGTCGTGCCACCGGGGGTCGGATTGCAGGCTGCGAGTGCCATGATCGCCGTGACTGCGAGGGTTGCCCCTCTACGCCAGTAGCCGAATTTCTCCACTAGTTCACACACCTCCCTAGCGCATGGTGGCGGAGTCTATCTGGGTACCTACGAGCACGCCCGCCGGTTCACCGCCCGAGCGGGCGAGGACGTCTACTCCCTGATCGAGGCCCCGAGGGCATGCTGGAGCCGGCCGGTCACTCGTTTCATGACCCGCTCGACGTCGGCCTCGGAAAGGGTCCCGGCTGGTGAGCGGAGGACCAAGCGGAGCGCAAATGACTTCTTGCCATCCCCCACCTGCGCACCCCGATACAGATCAAGGAGTGTGAGTGACTCGAGCTCCTTGCCGGCGGCGGAGTGGATCGCTCGTTCGACCTCGGCGTATGTCGCTGTCTCGCCAACGACGAGGGCGATGTCTCGGATCGCAGGCGGATAGCGGGGCGGCGCCATGACTCGCGGAGG
>VBGS01000077.1 GCA_005889445.1 Chloroflexota bacterium | reverse complement strand
CTGATCGGCGTGCGTGACTCCTCCCATGTTCCGCTGCGAGGCACCAAGCTTGACGTCGTTCATGTTCTGTGCCGTGCCGCCGTTCTGCTGCCCACAGCAGTCCTGCGGATCAAACTGCGATCGTATCCACGTGCCACTGGTGCTGGCGTCTTGCTGTTGGTCCTCGTTCAGTGCGGCGATGGTCGTCATGGTCACGGGTCCGGTCGTTTGCGTCACGGTCCCGTGCTGACCGCCGACACCTGAGCCTTGTGCCTGGTTGACAGTGCAGATCGGGCACTCCGCCTGCTGGCGCTGGGTGATCTGATGCTGAAGGTTTGAGCTGTTGTGGCCCGAGGTCGACGTCTGATTGATCGTCGCTTGCTGGTTGCGTCCGAGCGTGGTGTCGGTGTTCTGCCCCTGGGTGATGTTCGCGCTCGACGTCGCGCCCTCGGTCTGGAGCTGTACCTCCTGAACGTCGGAGGAGTTGTCGCCGCTCCCCGAGGTCTGATCGACCTGCGCGGTCTGCCGGGCGTTCTGGGTCTGGGTCGGGTCGTCGTTCCCGCCGACGCTCATCGATTGCTCGATCGTCAGGGCGATCCGCGCGGTGTTGCTCCCGGTGTCGCTCATCTGCGTGATCTGGGCATCCTCCGTCGCGCCCTGCGAGGTTCCGCTGCGCTGCGTGACGCGCGCGCGCACTGTCGCGTAGTTGTTCCCCTTCTTGCTCGACTGCCGGATCGTGCACTTGCTCTTGCCCGGACCGTCGTAGATATCGACGCTGCACGTCGCCGAATTCATGGTCGATACGGTCTCGAGTGGATCGGACGCGCTCGACTGGACGATGAGGCACTCGTTCAGCGCCGGGATGAGCGCGCTCAGCGCCGGCAGGCAGTCGAAGATGTTCGACGCGGAGGCCGATGTTCCGAGCTGCACGACCAGCTTCGCGGTCGTGCAGTTCCACCCCGCCCCCGGACAGTTCGGTCCGGCGTAGTTGAGCCGGCCCTGCTGTATGACGACGTCACCTGGATCGACGCCGACCGAGCCGAGATAGGCCTCGATCGCCGGAAGGTCCGAGAGGTCGGTCTGTTGCGGGTTCGCCCAGGATCCGTTGGCGCTCACCGGGAGAGCGGCCATACCCAAAAGACAGAACATCACCGCGGCGGTCGCGACCATTTTTTTCATTCCATTGCCCCCCGCTGACTCATAGGTGCAGCGCGAGCAGGCTGCGCCGGCGAGGTTGAAGCGAGGTTGAGGCGACCGCTCGTAATGCCTTGAGGCGAGTGACCTCGCCGCGCATCGCTGTTCGGAACTGCCGCGAACACCGACCTTCGCGCGGACGACTTCCTGCGGACGTGCCTTGGACTTCGCTCGACGATGGTGCGGCTTAATCCGTTCTGATTAAGAAATCGCCTGCCCGCTTGTCCGCCGTGCGTAATCGAGACGCCATTGGTAACGCTTCCGCGCTCTTCTCGTTCGACCATGTACACGCCTCTCTTCGCTGTCGCACAATTGCGCGGCACTTGGGGAGGTGACGAGGAAGAGGGAGAGGGTGTCCGTGCTCCGAGTGCGCCATCCGCGACGACTGGCGTTCCTCATCGGCCTCTTCCTTCTCGCGCTCTTTCCTGCCGGCGGCCCGCCGGCCATGGCTTCGCCTCGCGCGACCGGGCAGATCGTCGCGAACGAGCGCACCTTCACCGATCCCGCGGCGCGCGGCCAGCTCACGACGCAGGGCGGCAGCCAGATCCTCGCCGCGAGCGCCGGCTCGAGCGGCGGCGAGACGCTCCTCTACACCTCTGACGTCATCGACGCCGGTCAGCTCTTCGATCGCGTCGGCGTGCACTGGGTAGCCAGGCCCGGAACGCAGGACAGCTTCTTCGTCGAGCTCCGCACCTCGCCCGACGGCTCGAGCTGGGGCGAGTGGGCTCTCCTCGGAGCCGACGAGGACATGGCCAACTTCGACACGAACGAGTGGTACGCCTCGCCCGAGCTCGCAGTGCCGAATGCGCGCTACGCGCAGTACCGGGTGTGGCTCACCGACGGCGACCCATCCGACGTCGTCCGCGTCGGCGTGACGTTCATGGACGTGAACGACCTCAACGCCGGTCCGGTCGCTCGCCTGGTGAACGACGTCCTCGGCGCGGCGCGCGACGTCGCGCGCTCGTTCACCGAGCCCGCAGTCGCGAATGCGGCCGCGGTCGGCGCGACGCGCATCCTCTCGCGGTCCGATTGGGCCGCGGACGAGAACCTGATGCGCTGGGTCCCGCGCTACTACCCCGTGAAGAAGGCGGTCGTGCATCACACCGTCACCGACGACGGCGGCAGCAGCGTCGGCGCGGCCATCCGCGCGATCTACTACTACCACGCGGTCACGCGCGGCTGGGGCGACATTGGCTACAACTACATCGTCGACAAGTTCGGCAACGTGTGGGCCGGTCGCCAGGGCGGCGACGGCACCGAGGCCGGGCATGCGTACGGCTGGAACAAGGGCTCGATCGGGATCGCGGCACTCGGAACGTACAGCGTGACCGCGCCAACGCCCGCGATGGTGGGCGCGATCGCGAACATCATCGGCGAGAAGTTCACCCAGTTCGGCACGCAGCCTTTCGGCGCGGATCAGTTCACGCATCAGGAGCTCGCGCCCGACGGGACGTGGCAGAACATCACCTCGAACCCGCCGAACATCCAGGGACACCGCGACTGCAACTACATCGAGAGCCAGAACGGCGGCCAGACGGCGTGCCCGGGCAACGCGCTCTACGCGCAGCTGACGCAGATCCGCTCGCTCGCGCAGAACGCGGTGCAGCAGGGCTACGTGCAGATGCCGTATCTCGAGACCACGCTCCCGAAGGCGAGCTACCCCGGCGGTCAGCTGGGCGTCTCGGTGAGCGTCACGAACAAGGGCAAGACGGCGATCCCCGCGGGGACGCGCGTGTCCTACCGCATCCTGCAGGGCTCGAACACGGTCCTCTCGCAGGGCGGCGCCGGCGCGATCGCCGCGGACGTGCCTCCTGGGACCGCGTCGACGGTGAGCGTCCCGTTCACCGCCCCCGGCATCGGGAACTACATCGTCCGCTGGGATCTGCAGTCGAACGGCGTCTGGTGGAACGCGCTCTACGGCACGCCGTGGCGCGATCAGTACTTCAGCGGCGCGGACTGGAGCGCGGACTGGGTCACCGACAACGTGCCGACGAACTGGGTCGCGGGCGAGACGCGGATCATCAACGTCACCGTCACCAACGACGGCGGTCGGGTGTGGAACGCGAGCGGCGCGGGCCCGATCAAGCTCGGCTACAAGTGGGTGAGCAACGCGACCGGCAACACGTTCAGCGGTCCGGACAAGATGCCGCTGCCCGCGGACGTGCAGCCGGGTCAGACCGTCACGCTCACGATGCCGGTGACCGCGCCGGTCTACCCGACGAACTACACGATGTATCTCGACCTCTACAAGGAGAACGAGTTCGCGTTCGCCGACAAGGGCATCGCGCCCGACGACACGCCGACCGGCGTGAGCGTGGACTTCAAGGCCGGCTACACCTTCGGCACGCAGCCGGTGTTCACCGCGGGGCAGACCACGACGGTGCCGGTGACGATCACCAACCTCGGCAAAGGCACCTTCCCGGTCACGAGCTCGTTCCCGGTCAACCTCGGCTATCACTGGACGACCCCCGCTGGCGCGAACGTCGTCTGGGACGGCGCACGCACGAAGCTGCCCGCGGATCTCGGCGCGGGGCAGGGCGTGAGCGTCAACGCGGCGATCACCGCGCCGAGCTCCGGCGGGAGCTACCTGCTGAAGCTCGACCTCGTGCAGGAAGGCGTCGCGTGGTTCAGCCGCAAGGGCGCGGCCACCGGGAACCTCCCGGTCACGCTCGCCGGCCCGGTCATCGCGAGCTTCGGCGGGACGTACGTGCCCGCGAGCGCGCCGTCGGGCATGACCGGCGCGCGGACGACCGTGCCGATCACGATCACCAACTCGAGCAACTTCACGTGGCCCGCGGCCGGAGCGAATCCGGTCGACCTCAGCTATCACTGGTGGTCGCTCACCGCGAACCGCACCGTGCTCTGGGAAGGCGCTCGCACGCCGCTTCCCGCCGACCTCGCGCCGGGTGCGTCGGTGACGCTGCAGGCGAACGTCGCGTTCCCCGCGACGGCGGGCACCTACCTGTTGCGGTGGGACCTGGTGCAGGAGGGCCTTTCGTGGTTCTCGGGCAAGGGCGTCGCGACCGGTGATCAGTTCGTCGCCGTCGCACCGTACGTCACGCCGTTCTTCGGCGGCTCATTCGATGTGAGCGGCGCGCCTGCTTCGATGGGTGCGCGCCTGGTCACGACCGTCCCGGTGCGCGTGCAGAACCTCTCGAACTTCGACTGGGGCTCAGACGTGAACCTCAGCTACCACTGGCTCGACGCGAACGGAAAGGTCGTGTCGTGGGACGGGCTGCGGACGCCGCTCGCCGGCATCCGCGTGAATCAGCTCGCCAGCGTCAACGCGCAGATCGCCGCGCCCGCGACGCCGGGCGTCTACACGCTCCGCTTCGACATCGTGCAGGAAGGCGTCGCGTGGTTCAGCGGAGCGGGGATGCAGACGCCGGACGTGCGCGTCACGGTCGCGGTTTCGCAGTACGGCGCCGTGTACTCGCCCGCGAGCGCGCAGCTCAGCGGCACGATAGGCACGACGGTCGTGGTGCCGATGCAGATCCTCAACGTGAGCACGAGCACCTGGGCGACCGGCGTCGTCAACCTCAGCTACCACGTCATCCAGAACGGCGCGGTCGTCACCTGGGACGGCGTGCGCACCGGGCTGCCGCTCGCCGCGGTCGGTCCGAACCAGAACGTCATCGTGAACGCGCAGGTGCTCGTTCCCTCGACGCCCGGCACGTACACGATCCA
>VBGS01000076.1 GCA_005889445.1 Chloroflexota bacterium | reverse complement strand
CGGCGTGCTCGACAAGTCGGGTGCGTGGATCAACTACGGCAAGACCCGCATCGGGCAGGGCCGCGAGAACGCCAAGCAGTTCCTGCGCGAGCACACCGACGTCGCGTCGGAGATCGACACGAAGGTCCGCGAGCGCAGCCTTGCGGTCGGTGCAGAGCCGCAGCCGGACGCCGAAGACTAGGGCGCGGGCGAAGCCGCTCGCGAGCCCGTATGAGGCCGCGGTGCGGTACCTCGCGACCCGGCCGCGGAGCGTCGGCGAGATCCGCCGGCATCTTCGCGCGGCGCGCTATGACGATGAAGCGATCGACGGCGCCATCGACAAGCTGCGCGCGCAGCGGTACGTCGACGATCTCGACTTCGCCAAGTACTGGGTGGAGCAGCGCGGGAAGTTCCGGCCGAAGGGTGACCGAGCCCTCATTTCCGAGCTCTCGATGAAGGGTGTCGCGCGCGAGACGATCGACATCGCGCTGGGCGAGCTCTCACCCGATTCGGAGACCGAGCGGGCCCTGCGCGCGATCGTGCGTCCGCTCACTCGCTGGCGCGGTCTCGAGCCGGCACTGCGGCGACGGAAGATCCACGCCTATCTCGCCCAGCGGGGTTTCGGGTATGACGTCATCGATCAGGTCATCAGGCGCGATGAAGCGGTGGATGAACCTCGGGCCTCAACCAGAATCGGTCGCTTCGGAGCTCGTGCCTAGACTCGACCCGATTCACAAGGCAGGGGAGTGACCCAATGAGGCATGTCCGTGCGCTTCCGTTCGTCCTCACGTTGCTGCTCGCGATCACCGCTGTTGCCGCGGCCGCCGGCACCAGCACGCTTGTCACCACTGGGAGCCCGGTGACGCCGTTCTCGCAGAACAAGCAGAACGAGCCCGCGGTCGCGATCGACGCGAGCCATCCGACCGTCCTCGCGGCGGGCGCGAACGACAACATCGACATGGAGGCCTGCAACGCGGCGGCCGACACGACGTGCCCATTCACGAATGGCGTCGGGGTGTCCGGTGTGTACTTCTCGTTCGACGCAGGGAAGTCGTGGACGCAACCGACCTATACCGGGCTCACCGCGCGCGGCTGCCTGGGATTACCCGGACCGTCCGACCCGGCATGTACGCCTATGGCTGGTCCTATCGGCACGCTGCCTTGGTACTACGAGAACGGCCTCGTGTCCGACGGCGACCCGGCGGTCGCCTTCGGCCCCCAGCCGGACGCGAACGGCGGCTTCTCGTGGGCGAACGGCTCGCGCCTGTACTACGCGAACCTGACCGCGAACCTGAGCGCTGTGCGTTCTGAAGCCGGATTCAAAGGCTTCGAGGCCATCGCGGTATCGCGCACCGACAACGTCGCGCTGGCCGCGACCGGCGGCGCCGCCGGCAAAGCCGCGTGGAAGGCCCCGGTGGTCATCTCCAAGCAGTCGTCGACGACCTTCTCGGACAAGGAGCAGATCTGGGCCGACAACGCCGCGTCGAGCGCGTTCTTTGGCACGGTGTACGTCTGCTGGGCTGCCTTCCGCGGGCAGGAGCTCAGCCCGAACGCGGCACCAGCGCCGCTCCAGGTCGGCGTCTCGCACGATGGCGGCGACACCTGGACCGTGCAACAGATCGGCGCGGCCGCCAACAACCGTAACCGCAACCCGATGGATGGCTGCACCATCCGCACTGACAGCAGTGGCAACGCGTATCTCTATGGCGTAGGCCGCCAGGGAGCGGACGCCTTCGAGATCCAGTCGATCTCGATGGACGGCGGCACGAGCTGGTCCAAGCCGCAGCCGGTCGTCGGACCGGTGACCCAGCCCGGCATCACCGATCCGAACACCGGCAGACCATCGATCGATGGGCTCGCGGGCGCGCGAAGCGATCTCGCTCCCGCGCCGAGCGTCGATATCGCCAACGGAGCGCCGACCGGCACGGGCGCGACGAACCGCATCGTGATGAGCTACGTCAGCGGCGAGATCGTCAAGCCTCACGTCTACTTCGCCGAGTCGACTGACGGCGGGATGACATGGTCCACTCCGCGCGCGATCGAAGGCGCGAGCGATCGCGGCTATTACGCCGCGCCGGCGATCTCACCTGATGGGACCAAGGTCTACGTCGTGTACAACGCGTTCTTGACGCCCTACCAAGCGACGACGGCGACGCCGCGGTCGCTGGTCGGCGTCTTCATGCAAGCGACCGCGGTCGGAAGCGCCGCGACGGGCGCGTTCACCGAAGCGCATCGCGGCACCTCGGGTGACCCGCGAGCGTCCAGTCAGAACAACCTGGTCGCGGAGTTCCTGGGCGATTACGTGTACGCAGCCGCGACCAACACCTACGGCGTCGGTGTTTGGAACGACACGCGCGAGGCCGCGGACTGCCCTGCGATCGACGCGTGGCGCCAGGACATCGCCACCGGTGGGACGACCGTCCCGCGTCCGGCGCCGCAGCAAAACTGCCCCGCGACGTTTGGGAACTCCGACATCTTCAGCTACACGACCGCACCCTGACGTGACGTGAGGGGCGCCCGAGCGGGCGCCCCTCAGTCGTTTACGAGACCGCATCGATCCCCCTCGCGAGATCGATGTCGGCGTCGGTGAGTCCGTGCGCGACGTGCGTGGTGAGAACGATGCGCACGTTCCGGTAGCCCTCGAGATGGATGTCCGGGTGGTGATCGGCCGCGTTTGCGGCTTCGGCGACACGGTTGACGAACGCGATGGCGGCCTTGAAGCCCGCCCGCCGGAACGTCTTGGTGAGCGTGTCGCCCTCGCGCCGCCAGCCGCTGCCTGAGTCGATCAGCGCCCCGAGCGCGGCTTCGTCGAGGTGCCGTTCGCTCTCCGGGACGGCCATTCGCCGAGGGTACCCTGTACGCGTTCCGTACGAGCGACATCGCCCTGCGGTATCCTGATGTCACCAAAACTTTGTGAACCAACGTGGCCCGTGGAGCGCCCCGTTCCACTGGTCACTTGCGCGAAAAACGGGGGCGAGCGTCTCATCCTGGCGAGCGCCCTCGCATACGCGACACGGAAAGGACCGCTGTCATGTCCGACCCAGCTGTCGTGGGCCTTTTGGCCCTCGTCGCGGGTCTCGTCGTCGGCATCGTGATCGCTGTCGTCGCCCGTCGCCAGCTCGCGCTCGGTCGTGAGGCGGAGGCCAGGGCGAATTCCGAGCGGCTCGTCACCGAGGCCCGTGCGAAGCAGAAGGAGATCATCCTCGAGGCCAAGGACGAGGCCCTCAAGGTGGCCAAGGCCGCCGAGCTGGAGAACCGCGAGCGTCGCGCGGAGCTCCAGCGCTACGAGAGCCGTCTCGACAAGAAGGACGAGCAGCTCGACCAGAAGACCGCCCAGGTCGAAGACCGCGACCGCCGGCTCGGCCTGAAGGAGGCCGACCTCGACGAAGAGCGGGCGAAGATCGCACAGCTCCAGGACGAACAGCGCACCGAGCTGGCACGCGTCGCCTCCCTCTCCATGGAGGACGCCCGTTCGCTTCTGCTACAGCGGGTCGAGGAGGAGGTTCGCGACCTTACGAACCGAAAGGTCCGCGAGCTGGAGGCGGAAGCGCGCGAGCGAGCGGACGACCGGGCGCGCGACATCATCACCATGGCGCTCCAGCGCTATGCCGCGGAGCACACCGCCGAGCACAGCGTCACCGTCGTCGCCCTCCCCTCGGATGACATGAAGGGCCGGATCATCGGCCGAGAGGGTCGCAACATCAGAACGCTCGAGACCCTCACGGGCGTCGACCTGATCATCGACGACACGCCGGAAGCCGTCGTCGTCTCCGGATTCGATCCGATCCGCCGCGAGGTCGCGAAGCGCGCCCTCGAGCGTCTGCTCGTCGATGGCCGGATCCACCCGGCGCGGATCGAGGAGATGGTCGCGAAGGCGCGCACCGAGATCGACCAGGTCATGAAGGAGGCGGCCGAGTCCGCCGTCTACGAGGTCGGGATCGGTGGCCTGCATCCGGATCTGGTGAAGCTTCTTGGCCGGCTGCACTTCCGTACGTCGTACGGCCAGAACGTCCTGCGTCACTCGATCGAGGTCGCGCACGTCGCGGGGATCCTCGCCTCTGAGACCGGCTACGACCCGCAGACGATGAAGCGCGCGGGTCTGCTCCACGACATCGGCAAGGCGATCGACCACGAGGTCGAGGGGCCGCACACGGTGATCGGGGGCGAGCTCCTCAAACGCTACGGTTTCCCCCAATCGGTCGTCGATGGCGTCGTCGGTCATCACGGAGACGTCGAACCGGTGACGATGGTGGGCACGCTCATCTCAGCGGCCGACGCGATCAGCGCGGCGCGCCCCGGCGCGCGCAGTGAGATCGTCTCCAACTACATCCAGCGGCTGCAGGAGCTCGAGAGCGTGGCCAACAGCTTCGCCGGCGTCGAGAAGGCGTTCGCGATCCAAGCGGGCCGCGAAGTGCGCGTCGTGGTGAAGCCCGAGCAGATCGATGACCTGGCGAGCGCGCGGCTTTCGCGCGACATCGCGCAGAAGATCCAGGAGACGCTCCAATACCCGGGACAGGTAAAAGTTACGGTCATCCGCGAGACCCGCGCG
>VBGS01000075.1 GCA_005889445.1 Chloroflexota bacterium | reverse complement strand
GCGCTCGGTGAACGTCACCGCCAGGATCTCGTGCGGCTTGGCCAGGCCCGATGAGATGAGGTGAACGATCCGCGCGGTCAGGACGTGGGTCTTCCCCGTCCCCGCGCCCGCGACCACGAGGAGCGGCCCGTCCCCGTGTTCGACGGCGCGTCGCTGCTCGGGCGTGAGCGTTCCCAGAATGTCGGGCTTCGGCTCGGCGAGCCGGAAGCTCAGCTGCTCCGTCATCGCCGCGGGCCACCGTCAGCGCGGCGATAGACCATGTGTTCTATTCTCAGTCCTTCGCGTACCGCTCCGCAAGTGCGACGAGGGTCCTGACGATCGGCCCCTGCGGCCCCTTCGGAGCCTGTGGCCGGTCGCGCTCGAACCAGAAGGTCCCGGCGATGTCGAGATGCGCCCACTCCGTTCCGTCCTCCACGGCCGAGTCGAGGAACGCCGCGGCCGTGATCGCGCCTCCCAGACGGCCGGCGCTGTTGCGGATGTCGGCGACCTCACCCTTTATCTCGTCGCGGTACTCGTCGGTGAGCGGCATCGGCCAGACCCGGTCCCCCGCCTCGGTCGCGGTGGCGCGGATCGCGTCGACGAACGAGCCGGGCTTTCCGAAGAGACCACTGAAGTGGTTCCCGAGGGCGACCGCGATCGAGCCGGTCAGGGTCGCGACGTCGACGACGCGCTTCGCGCCCTCGCGCTGGGCATACGTGATGCCGTCGACCAGGACAAGCCGGCCCTCGGCGTCGGTGTTGATCACCTCGACGGTCCGCCCGCTCATCGCCTTGAAGACGTCGCCCGGCTTGGTCGCGCCACCCCCGGGCAGGTTTTCCGTGCACGGGGCGACCGCAATGACGTTCGCCTTTATGCCGAGCTTCGCGATGGCGGCGACCGCCGCGATCACCGACGCCGCGCCGGTCATGTCCGCTTTCATGTGATGCATGTTGTCGGCGGGCTTGATCGAAATACCGCCCGAGTCGAAGGTGATGCCCTTGCCGACGAGCCCGAGGTCGTACCCGTTCCCGCCACGGCCCTTGTGCCGCATGACGATGAACTGCGGCGGCTCGTGGCTGCCCTGGGCCACGGAAAGGTAGCTCTCCATGCCCAGCGCCCGGCAGCGTTCGCGGTCGAGGACCTCGATCTTCACGCCGGCTTCCTTGGCGAGGGCTCTCGCCGCGTCGGCGACGAGCCGCGGCGTCATGCGGTTCGCGGGCTCGTTCGCCATGCGGCGGGCGTTGTTGGTCGCGTCGCCGATCGCGGTGCCGCGCGCGATCGCGTCGCCCACAGGCCGATCGGTCACGAGCGTCACGCTCTCGATCTGCGGCAGGCGGTGCTCGTCCTCGCGAGTCCGATAGACCTCCGGTCGCCACATTCCGTAGAGGACCCCCTCGACCACAGCCTGCGCCGCGCGCTCGTCGCTGATCGTTCCGGCCGACAGCCCGAAAGCGACTTTGCGCAGAGACGATCGCCAGAGCGCCCTGATCCCGGCGCTGGCGATATTCCGCGCGCGTTCGGCGTCGACGTCGGTCGGCTTACCGCCGCCGACGAGCACCACGCGCGGCTCTCCGTGCAGCGTGTTGATCGCGTAGAGCCGCGTCGTCTCGTGCTCCGTCTTTTGGAGGCGGGCGATCGCGGCCCGCGTCGCGCGAGAGAGCCACGTGGGAGGAGGCGTGGCCGCGAAGAGCGGCACAACGATCGCGTCGACGCTCCCCAGCTGCGTTGGACGGACAGCCCGGAACTTCATCGCACCACCTCTTTCCGACGGGTGAGCGTAATCACGCGCTCACGGGCGTGCGCTGGCGCGACCACCAGGACGCGGTCATCGCCGCTACGCCGGGTGATCCCGTGATCGTCGAGGAGCTGAAGCAGCGGGAGCACGTGCTTTCGGCTGGACTGCGTGAGATCGCGAGCGCGCGAGACGGTGATGGTCGCATTCGCTTCGAGGTCGTCGATGACGGCCGTGGCGAAGCGCGCTACCGCCTCGGGTAGGAACACCGCCTCCGTGCCTATCCGGATGAGGTCGCCTCGTTCCGCGAGCGCCGCGACAAGCTCGCGATCGAGTCCGTAGTCGGCCTCGAGCGACTGGGGCGACGGGGGCTGAAGCGGATCATGAGCAAGCGCTGCCCGGGCGCGCGTCCACATCGCCTCCTGATCGGCCGAGAGCGTCGGGACGTGACCGGGGAGCGCGAGCGAGGCGACCCGTTCGACGAGTCGGTCGTCGCGCGCGAGCTGGTCCACCAGCGCGCTGAAGCGTTTCGCGGTGAGGCCGAGCAGGGAGCGCAGCTCCTCGCGGGGCGCGCCGGCGCGGAGCGGTGCCCTGCGATGCGCGGCCGCGAGCGCGCGTTCGACCCGCGTGGCCATCGCCTCGTAGGCGTCGCGTCCGACGACCGCGTCACCGAGGCGCACCGCGCGACCATCGGCGAGCAAGGCCGTTAGCGCGGCGTCGCGCTCCGACGAGCCGAGGCCGCTGCGGGCACCGGCCTCGTCCGGGGTCCTCGGCACATCCAGCGCCGCGAGCAGCCGCGTCTGGGGCGTCGGGGCGGTCCGCTTCTCGAGCGCCTCGACCGCGTCCCGTCGACGGCGCAGTCGCTCGCCTGAGGTATCCGCGATCTCGCCGCCGCCGATGGTCTGGGGTGGCGACGGGCGGCGCAGCACGAAGCGATCACCGAGCGAGGCGGCGATGGGCTCGGCCAGACGGAGCTGGGCCCAGGCGGTCTCACCGGGGACGATCTCATGGCCCTCGAGGAGCGCGATGCGCGCCATCACCTCGGCCGTGCCGGTGTGCAGCTTGACGTCATCGTCATGCCCGAGAGGACTGGCTCCCGAGGAGAGCACGCTTACGCGCGCGGCGAGGACCGAGGTCGGTGCGACCGTGCCGGGCCGTGCGACCACCATCCCGCGAGCGAGCTCTTCCTTCGCGATCCCGGAGAGGTTGAGGGCGACGCGGCTTCCGGCCGCCGCGACCTCGAGGCCCTTCTTGTGCGTTTGGATCCCGCGGATACGTGCTCGCGCGTGCCGCGGCAGGATCTCGATCTCTTCTCCGACCCTGAAGGTCCCTTCGACGAGCGTCCCGGTCACGACCGTGCCGAAACCGGCGAGCGTGAACGCGCGATCGATGGGCAGGCGCGGCCGGTCGACGTCCCGGCGGGGAGGCGCACCGGCGAGGACGTCCGCGATCTGCTGAACGAGATCGTCAAGGCCGCGCCGCGTCATCGCCGAGACCTCGACCAGCGGCGCGGCCGCGAGCGGGGTATCGCGGAGGACCGCGGTCACATCCGCGCGCGCGAGCGCCGCCCATTCATCGTCGACCAGATCGCGCTTCGTCAGCGCGACGATGCCGCGCTCGACGCCGAGAATGCGAAGGATCGCCAGATGCTCGCGCGTCTGGGGCATGACGCCCTCGTCGAGCGCCACGACGAGCAGCACGGCATCGACCGCACCGACCCCGGCCAGCATGTTGCGGATGAAGTCCTGGTGGCCCGGGACGTCCACGATGCCGAGGTCCCGTCCATCCGGCAGACGCAACCAGGCGAAACCGAGGTCGATCGTCATCCCTCGCTCGCGCTCCTCGCGGAGCCGATCGGGATCGATACCGGTGAGCGCCGTGATGAGCGTCGACTTCCCATGGTCGACGTGGCCGGCCGTGGCGATGACCCCGGTCCGCCCCGACGCCTCGGCCGGCGCGCGCTGGGTCACGCCGCGCGCGTCAGCGTCGGACCGCGATGCATTCGATCTCGACCTTGCCGCCCCGCGCGAGCGCGCTGACCGGAACGGTCGACCGCGCCGGCCGGTGCGATCCGAAGCGCTCGGCATAGATCTCGTTCATCGCCGCGAAATCAGCAAGATCGGTCAGGAAGACCGTCGTCTTCGTGACCCGGTCCAGGCCCGATCCCGATTCGACGAGGACCGCGGCAAGGTTGTCGAGGACCCGCCGGGTCTGCGCCTTCACGTCGTCGCCCCCGACGAGCTGACCGCTCACGGGATCCAGTGCGAGCTGGCCCGCGCAGAAGACGAAATCGCCGGCGACGATCGCCTGGCTATATGGGCCGACGGGCGCGGGTGCTCTGTCCGTCCGAGTTGCACGAAGATCCATCTGCTCCCCCTTTCGCGAGCGCGCCGACGACGGCGCGCGCAAGCGCCTCATCATGCTCGGGCAAGACGCTTCGCAGGTCGAGCGCGACGCGCTCGTCGACGATGCGCGCGATGACCGGCGGGTCGCCGGCGCGCAGCGACGCGGCGAGCTTGGTCACGTGCGGTCCCGACAACGCGACGGCGAACGAGGGCTGCGTCTCCTCGGGCAGGGCGCCACCGCCAACGGTCGAGCTCGTCGCGATCGTCTCGGCCGCGATGCCTTCCGTCGCGAGCCGCGTCGCCAGAGCGCTCGCGCGCTCGGCGAGCGAGCGCGGCGTGGCGGCGATCATGCGCCAGACCGGAAGCTCGATCTCGGCACGGCCTCGTCGATAGCTCTCGAGCGGTTCCGAGCGCGGCCGCGCGGCCGACGGCGAGACCGGCCTGCGGTCCCCCGAGGAGCTTGTCGCCGCTAAAGGTCACGACATCGGCCCCCTCACGGACCGCCTCGCCGATGGTCTGCTCTCGAGCCAGTCCGTAGCGGGCGGTGTCGAGGAGCGTGCCGCTCCCGAGGTCGTGGATGAACGCGACGTTGTGCTCGTGCGCGAGGGAGGCCAGCTCGCGACCATCCGCGCGCGCGACAAAACCGGTGACCTTGAAGTTGCTCGCGTGGACGCGAAGGATCGCGCCGGTGCGCGCGGTGATCGCGCCGGCGTAGTCGCGCGCATAGGTGCGATTCGTCGTCCCGACCTCGACCAGTTTCGCCCCCGAGCGTCGCAGGACGTCGGGGATGCGGAATCCGCCACCGATCTCGACCAGCTCACCGCGCGCGACGATGACCTCCTTGCGCGACGCGAGCGCGGCGAGCGCAAGCAGGACGGCGGCGGCGTTGTTGTTCACCACGCAGCCGTCCTCGGCCTCGGCCAGGTCCGCGATGAGCCGGCCCGCGTGACCGTGTCGCTCCCCCCGCTTTCCGGCGACGAGGTCGTACTCGACGCTCACCGCGCCGGCCGCGTCCGCGATGGCGGCGATCGCGCCGGACGACAGCGGGGCTCTGCCGAGGTTGGTCTGGAGAATGACACCGGTCGCGTTGATGACGCGGAGGAGCGTCGGCCGGTCGCGGTCCTCGATCAGGGCTCGCGTCCGCGCGGCGAACGTCTCCGCGTTCCCCGATTCCCGTTCGGTCCGAGCCCGCCCGAGGACCTCGCGGGCCGCTTTCGTGAAACGCTCGCGCTCCCAATCCTCGGGTCGAGCGGCGCGCAGGACCGCGTCGACCGAGGGAAGCCTGCGCCGTGGGTCGGCGCGCTTCATCTCGCGAGCACGCTCAGGGCGTGCGGCCGGACGCGGATCGAGAGCCGCTGCACCCGCATGACCTCACCGTCGAGCTCCGCGGGGAGCGGCCGCTCCAGCTCTATCTCGATGACCCGCGCGCGTTTGAGGACGATCTTCTTGCCGTCTATGTGGGTACCTCGATAGATCTTGGCGAGGGCGATCAGCGAGGACCACATCCCCATGTCGCCGGCGAGGATCACATCGAGCTGGCCGTCGTCGAGCGAAGCCTGCGGCGCGACGTGCATGCCCGAGCCGAAGTGCGTCCCATTCGCCGCGACGACGGCGAGGAAGCGCCCGCTCGCGAGCTCTCCGTCGACGAGCACGCGCATGGCCTGCGGCCGGTAGGTCGCGATGCCGACGAGCGCGCCGGCGAGGTAGCCGAAGGTGCTCCCCACGATCCGCGTGGTGGCGGTGACCCGCGCGGCGACGTGAGCGTCGATGCCGACGCCGGCGGCGTTCACGAAGACGCGGCCGTTCAGCTCGCCGAGATCGATCGAGCGGCGCTGCGCGGTGCGCAGGAATCGCACGAGATCGCGTCGACGCCGCGGGTATCCGAGCGCGCGCGCGAAATCGTTGCCCGAGCCCAGCGGGTACAGGGCGAGCACCGCCTCGCTGCCGACGAGGCCGTTCGCGACCTCGTTCGCGGTGCCATCGCCTCCGGCCGCGACGATGAAGCGGTATCCGTCCGCGGCCGCCTCCCGCGCGAGGCGAGCCGCCTCCTCTCGTGCCGGCGTGCGCACGATGTCGATGCGGACGCCCTGCGCCTTGAAGTCAGCGGCCATCCGTCGCGCGATCCGTTCTCCGGCGCCGCCCCCGGCGGCGGGATTGACGATCGCGAGCGCGCGATCGTCCGCGAACGAGTTGGCTGCGCTCACGCCCCTGCTGGTGCGAGAGCCCGGCGGATCGCGTCCTGTTCTTCGTCGGAGAGCTGGTGACGCGATCGTCCGCCCTGGACCTGCTTCGCGAAGATCCGCGTATCGGTCCGGCTGTGGAGGCTCGAAAGGACGACGCCGTTGCCTTCGGCGTCCAGGAGCGCGATGGCGAACGACTGGTCGCCTCCGGTATCCGCGAACGGATTGAACCGCACGACCCCGACCTTCTGAAGGCTTCGCTGCGTGAGCCCTTCGAGATCGTGGTGGAGCTTGTTGAGCGCGTCGACGCGGCCCGCGACGTCGTCGAGCCGTCGAAGCTGCCGGTCCAGGACCTCGTCGAACCCGCTTCCTTCGGCGTCGCCGATCAGACGGCGGAGCCGGCGCTGCAGCGTCGTCTCCGAACGATGCAGCAGGAACACCCACAGCGCGAGCACGAGCACCGCCGCGGCAAGCGCGATCACCGCGAACGAGAGCGTGCGTTCGTCCAGCAGCATCGCGCGGAGCATATCGAGTCGGCTATCCTCGATATCCCGATGGCAAAGAAGCACCGCATCCGCTCGCGCTCGCGGCGATCCCTCGAGGCCGCGCGCCGGGCATCCGCGACGCGCGTCACGACGACCGCGGTCGAAGGCGAGCCCGCGCGAGCGGGAGGTCCGCGGCCGCGCTACGGCACGCGCACCGGGACGGCGCGCGCCATCGGGGCGCCGTCGGGGGCGCTCGAACGCGCCGCGGCGTCCGAGCGCTCGTACGTCGTCCGTGACTTCAGGCGGATCGCCGTCGTCGTCGTCATCGCGCTCGCGCTCCTGGTCGCAAGCGGCCTCGTGCTCGGCGTCATCGAACGACCCGCCTGAGCGGGCACGGCCCGCCGGTCTAGATCGCGGTGATCTCGTCGCCAGTGCGCACGCGACCGGCCGTGATCACTTCGCCGTAGACGCCGAACGGCAGCGGCTCGGTCGATGCGACCTCCGCCCGGTAGCGGCCGAGCACGTGCAGCGTCTGCAGATCTGACACGCCCGACTCGGGATCGCGTGTCGTGACGACGCATCGCCCGACGTTCCCGGAAGCGCGCACGACCGCGCCACCGATGCGGACGGTACGGCCGACGAAGCTGTCCTCCTCATGCGCGCGCAGGCCGTCGACTTCGAACAGCATGCGAAACCGACGGCCGTCAATATGCGTGTCGAGCCCGGCCGCGCGGGCGAGCTCGTCCAGTGAAGCGCGGGACACCAGGCTGAACGCTCCGGCGGAGCCGCGATCCACGGCGCCGCGAGCGGGCCGAACGAGCGTCAGCTGCTCTCCGACGAATGACGAAACCGCCTCGCTCCATGGCCCCACGACGGTGGCCGCTTCGGCCGGCTGACCGTGCACCAGGTGCGCGAGCGGCGGCCCGTCCTCGGCAACCCCCTGGACCCGCTCGCCGCTTGGAAACGTGAGCGTCAGTGTCCGCGTCGCGTCGGCGTACTCCGCGCGGATCTGCACCAGGCGGGCATCGCGCTTACCTTTGAACACGTGGCCGGCG
>VBGS01000142.1 GCA_005889445.1 Chloroflexota bacterium | reverse complement strand
CCAGAAGGGGGTGCTCGATCACGCGAAGGCCGTGCACCTCAAGCCGACCGGCGAGTTCAACCCCGAATACCCGCGCGGCCGGTACGACGCATCGGGATCCGCCGAGTACAAGGCGCGTCTCGCGAAGGAGCTCGGCCTCGAGGCGTTCTGTGAGGACGACGTCGTCATCGCGGATCGTCTCGCGAGAGAGGGCGTCCGCGTGTTCATCTTCGATCAGCCCTGGAACCGCGAGGTCTCCGGCGAGCGCATCACCCGTGTGAACGGGTGGTCCGACCTCGCCGAGCGCCTGGGCGTATGAGCGAGGCGACCACCTTCTATTTCGTACGGCACGGCGAGAGCGAGGCGAACGCGGCCCGTCGCTTCGCCGGTCGGTCGGATTCGCCGCTCACCGAACGCGGTCGCCGGCAGTCTGAAGCGGTCGCCGCCGCGCTCGACCAGGTCGCCTTCGACAAGATCGTCGCCACGCCGCTCTCGCGGTCCCTCGACACCGCAAAGGTCATCGCCGAGCGCCGCGGGATGCCCGTCGAGATCGTTCCCGACCTCACCGAGATCGACGTGGGCGAGCGCACCGGCGCGGCCTGGGACGAGATCGCGGGCCTGCCGGGATGGCGCGAGGACGCGTTCGTCGCCTGGCCAGGCGGCGAGACACTCGCACAGGTGCTCGAGCGCGCGATCGGTGCGATGCGCCGACTCGCGAAGGAGAAGCCGGGGCGCACGATCCTCGTCGTCGGGCACGGCGGGGTCACCCGGATCCTGGTCTCGCACTTTCAGGGGATCCTTCCGCGGCTCGACCGGTCGCGCGCCACCAACACGAACGTGACGGTCATCCGCTTCGATGGCGACACCGGCCGGGTCGACCAGCTCTTCGAGAGCGCGCACGTCAGCGAGTCGTAACGCATAGGTCGGGAATGCGCGGGACCGCCCTCCTCGTGGCTTTCGCGTTTTCAGCGGTGCTATTTGTGTGGACCTTCGGGAGCGTCGACTTGATTCTCATGGTCGAGCGTCCGCCGGCGCTGGACCCGGTCGGCGTCGTACGCACGCTCATGTTCGCTCCCGGCTATGTCGCTTTCCTGCTCGCGGCCGTGCTCACGAACCTCGGCGTATTGGTCGACCCTGGGTCGGCGGCGGGGATCCTCGCGACCGCGCTCAGCGCACTGTCGTCGCTCGGGATCATCCGCGCGTTCGCCGGTCCTGCCTAGGCGCTAGGCCAGCGGCTTCGACGTCGTCGCCTGTGTCCACCGGTCGTGGTACGCGACGATCTCGGAGAGCTCCGGGATCGACTCGCTCGGACCCACCGTCGTGACGAAGCGCGCGGTCGCGTATTGCCAGGTGTGGTCGACGTAGCGCTGCAGATCCTTGCGCGGAATGGGACGTCCGGGCGGTACCTCGATCGGGCGCTCGCCGGCGCGCCACGCCTTCGGGGTGAGACGTGCTCTGAAGGTCCGTTGCGCGCGGCAGAGCAGGACGTACTTGGGATCGGCGCCGAGGTCGCGTAGGAGCGAAAGCGCTTCGTCGCTCGCTGGATCGAACACCGCGTTGGTGCAGAGGCACCGCCAGCCGCCGTATGTGCGATACGTCCGCCAACCAAGGCCAGACCGGCTGGCGAGGCCGCGAAGCAGCTGCGCGGGCGGGTCTTCCTTGCGCGGGTTCTTGCCCTGATCGTCGAGAACGTCGATGTCGGCGAAGAGCGCCTGTCGCGCGTTCATCACGATGGCTCCGTAGCCGTTGACGGTCATCCGCGCGGCCTCGCCGGCCTGATCCCGCAGGACCTCTACGACCGGCTCGATCCGCCTGTCCACCAGGTACGCGTAACCACCCATGGCCTCGCGGCGGCCGGCTACGAGATCGTCCAGCGCGCGGCGCGCCTGTTCCTCAGCTTGAGCTCGCGCCTCGGCGTGCGAAGACGTCGACACCCCGACGCCGGATCGGAAGACCCGCTTTCCCGTCGCGGGGTCGGCCGCAGGGAGGGTGCGTAGCTCGCGGAAGACGCGCTGCTCGCCAGCTGGTGGGAACGTCGCGTCCGTGCCGGGCAGGATGAGCGCCGGGTCATCCGGCTCCTTGGGTCCGAAGAGCCGGTCGAAGATGCCCATCAGCGGCCGACACCCGCGGGCACGCTCGCGAGGATGCGCAGCGCCGTGCCGCTGAAGACGTCCTGCTTTTCGTCGTCGCTGAAGTCAGTCTGCGTGATGGAGCTCACCGCCTTATCGATCGAGCCGAGCAGATGCGGGTAGTCGCTGCCCATGACCATGTGATCTGCCCCGACCGCATCGCGGAGCAGCCGCAGGTTGAGCGCGCTGAACGTCACGGTGTCGTAGTAGAGACGCCGGAGATACGTGGACGGCGGCTCGTCGATGTGCGCTCGGCACTCCGCGAAGTCGCGCCAGCCTGAGTCCAAGCGCTCCATGAGATAGGGGACCGCGCCGCCGGCGTGCGCGACGATCCACCGGATGTTGGGCAGCCGCTTGAAGACGCCCGAGTAGCACAGCTTCGCGACCGCCACCGTCGTGTCGAACGGGAACCCCACGATGGGCCCGAGCACGTATTCGGTGAACCGCTCGGACGCCACCGGGATCATCGGATGGATGAAGACGCACGCCTTCCGCCGGTCGGCTTCCTCGAAGAACGGTCGGTAGGCGGGATCGCTCAGCTCGCGGCCGCGGATGTTCGACAGCACGACGACGCCCTGCATCCGCAGCTCATCGAGCGCGCGCTCGAGCTCGCGCGGCGCGGCATCGGGATCGTCCATCGGGATCGACGCGAAGCCGAGGAAGCGTCCCGGGTGGCGCCGCGCGAGATCGGCGTAGGCGTCGTTCACCATGCGCGCGACGTCGGCCTGCGCTCTCCCTTCGACGAAGTAGACGTTCGGCGTCGAGAGCGAGAGGACCTCGGTGTCGATCCCCACGCGGTCCATGTCGTCAAGTCGCTGCTCGACATCGGTCATCGGCGACGTGATCCCGAAGAAGCGCGCGCCGCGATAGCGGATGATCCGCTGGCCGGTCGGGCTCGTGCCGAAGCTGAAGTCGCCGCCGCTGCGCTCGATGCGCTCGAAGTACGCGGGCGGGTAGTAGTGCGTATGCAGATCGATCTTCATTCCGCTCCAATCACGGCCGAACGAGATAGAGGAACGTCGGACCGCTGGCCTGCACGCGCCACCCCGCTTCTACCAGCGCGCCTGCGAGCGAGCGCTCCGGGCGGATCAGGACGTCGCGGATCCCACGTCGCTCCAAGACGTCCTTCCAGCCGGGGCTCGTGTCGATGAGCGCGGCGTAGTCGGCGAGCACGGTCGGGAGAAATGGGAAGAGCCGGCCATCGACGAACGTCGGCCGGCCGGGGGCGTACCACTCGATGAACCCACCCCAGTCGTATTCGTTGAGCAGGACGCCTTGCCCCGCGCGCAGGGTCGGCAACGCGCCGACGGGGAACCCGCGCTCGTCCGGAGCGCGTGGCGCGACCGCGACGCTCGCGATGGCGAGCACGCCGAGGACGGCGACCAGCCCGTTGACCGCGCGCGGCGGGATCGGCCGGAGCGGGCCTTGGAGCAAAGGAAGCCGGCGCCACGCGTCGGCCGCGGCCGCCGCGAGGTACGGCGTCGCCGCGAATGCGAAGAACGCCATGTGACGCTGCGCCGAAAGCGCGAGCCAGAGGAGAGGTCCCAGCAGCAGGACATCCAGCAGGCCGGGGCGCCGCACGGCGGCGGCCGCGATCACGGCGATCACGAAGATCGAAAAAATGAAACCGGCCGGCTCGCGTACGTCCGGCGGCGCCTCCTCGCTGATGAAGCGTGGCGGCGCGAAGCCGTGCGACGCGGCGGCTCCGAGGTCGATCCCGAATGGCGTGAGCTGCGTCGCCAGCACCGCCGCGCCGGCGGCGAGCACGAAGGGTCGGGCCGCACGCCGCAGGAGGAGGGCTTCCGCGGCGAACGCGCCAACGAGCCCGAGCCCCAGCGGATACGAGCCGTGCAGGTTCGCCCAGAGCGCGAGGATCGGCGGCACGAGGAAAAGGGCTCGCGGTCGGCCCGAGCGCGCGATCAGCAACACGTCGAAGAGCATCGTGAAGAGCAGCAGCCCGAAGTACTGCGGTCGGTCGGTCCATCTCGTTCGCGCGAGCACCAGCGCCCA
>VBGS01000141.1 GCA_005889445.1 Chloroflexota bacterium | reverse complement strand
CGCGGAGATGGACATGTCAGTGAGCGAGGGCAGCCTCTGGCAGAAGATCTTCTCGGCCAGAGGCTTCACCGCTGTCAGCCACCTTTTCGTGATGGACTGGGCCTCGGTCATCCGCGACGTCGTGGGCGGGCTCCTCATCGCGGGAGCGCTCGCGGCGTGGGTGCCCGAGACATTCTGGAAGGTCTTCTTCCTCAGCGATGAGCCGCGGTTGGCGTTTTTCTGGGGCCCGCTCGTCGGACCGATCGTCTCGGTCGTGAGCTTTGTTTGCTCGATTGGAAACGTCCCTCTCGCCGCGGTCCTCTGGAACAACGGGATCAGCTTCGGCGGAGTGATCAGCTTCATCTTCGCCGACCTGATCATCCTGCCGATCCTCTCGATAAAGCGGAAGTACTACGGCACCGGGGTGACGGTCTTCCTGTTCGCCACGTTCTACGCGGCGATGGCCCTCGCGGGCCTGCTCGTCGAGCTGCTGTTCGGGGCGCTCGGCCTTATCCCGCACGAGCGCAACGCGCTCGTCATCGAGCCGTCTCTCTCGTGGAATTACACGACCGTGCTGAACTTTCTATTCCTCGCGCTCGCGGGCGTGCTCCTCTTTCGCGCGTGGCGCACCGGAGGGTTCGCGATGCTCGGCATGATGAACCCGAAAGACGCCACGACACGGGCCGAGACCGCTCACCACCACTAGGCAGAGCTCGGGACGGTGTTCTCTGTCGTCACGGCCAGCGCGGCGGCGGCTATGCGCAGAGGGTCATCGGGTCGCTCCGCGGCCAGCGCTCGACAGATCGTGTGCCCACGACGTAGGCCGCGCTGTCTTGATCCGACGGGCTCAGATAGATCGAGATGCCTTCGAAGATGTACCCCGTTGCACGAGCATCGCTCGGCAGAGTTGCGTGCAGTTCGAGGGAGTCGCGAAGCTTCGTCGGTGTGACGCCCTTCGGATCGCGGATGTACTGACGCGCCTGCGCCGCGGCGCTCGAATGGGTTCCAGGAGGCCAACCGATGTTCAGGAATGTTGCGGATTGCCAGCCGCAGTGACGCGGACCGGCGATCGTCCCGAGCTCCTCCGGAGAGACCGTGTGCCCGTCGCGGGTCCAGGCATAGCCCGGATAGTCGGGCGTTGCCTCGAAGAGCGACGCAGGCTCGGTTGAGGCGGAAGAACAGGCGGCTGAGATCACGAATGCGACCGTTAGCAACACCTGCGCGACGAACGAATCGGTCACTGGCCGCTTTACAGGCTATGACTCCGCGTCGCGTGCAGCCAGTCATGACCGGCGACGAGTCGTTGAGCGAGACTTCGTGCGTTGAGCCGCCGCAGCCTTGCACCGTCCGACCCAGACGCGTTCGGGCGCGTCGCCGAGACATACCGCGACGAGCTCCAGCTCCACTGCTACCGGATGCTTGGATCCCTGCACGACGCAGAGGACCTCGTTCAGGAAACGCTCGTTCGCGCGTGGCGCGGCTTCAGCGGGTTCGACGGACGCGCACCGGTTCGCTCGTGGCTCTATCGGATCGCGACGAACGCGTGCCTGACTGCGCTCGCCCGCCGCGCGACCACTCGCCGTCTGCTCCCCGAGTTGCAGGGGCGACCCGAAGAGTTCGCACCGCTTCGCGAGCCCCAGACCGCTGTCGCCTGGCTTGAGCCGTATCCGGATGCCGCGCTCGAGCGGATCACCGATCCCGCCCCCGGCCCAGAGACCATCTACCAGACACGCGAGGCGATCCAGCTCGCGTTCATCGCGGCGATCCAGGAGCTGCCGCCGCGCCAGCGGGCCGTCCTGCTGCTCCGCGACGTGCTCGGGTGGTCGGCCGCGGAGACGTCGGAGCTTCTCGAGTCGTCCGTGGCGTCGGTGAACAGCGCGCTCCAGCGGTCGAGGACGACGTTGCGGCGACGGTTTCCGAGCGGCGGGCCCGAGACGAGCTCGGTCTCCGACGACCGGCAGCGAGAACTTCTCGAGCGATACGTCGCGGCATGGGAACGCTCCGACGTCGACGGCTTCGTAGCGGTGCTGAAGGAGGACGCGGTCTGGAGCATGCCGCCGTGGCCTCAGTGGTACGTCGGACGCGCGACCATCAAGGAGTTCGTGACGTGGGCGTGGCGGCCGGAAAGCGGCCGGCGCCAGCGGCTCGCGCCGACCGCGGCGAACGCCCGTCCCGCGTTCGGTTACTACCGCTCCGAACGTGACAGCGTCGAGTGGCGCGCGTTCGCAATCCAGGCACTCGTCCTCGACGACGAGGGCGTCGCCGCCGTGACGAACTTCGTCGACTCGAGTCTCTTCCCCTCGTTCGGGCTTTCGTTGGTCATGGCCCGCGAGGTCGACCGATGAGTTTGGGTCCGCTCGGAAGTCATAAGGGATAGGAGGTGTGCAATGCGTCAGACAGCGGTCACCACGAGCCCTGGATTCATCTCGATCGCCGTCAGCGATGTGAGCCGATCGGCTGCGTTCTACGAGCGGCACCTCGGCGGAGTGCGCGACACGTTCGACTTCGGACCTGACGCGGTGGCTTTCGTCGGCTGGCCGACCTTCGCGCTCTCGGCCGCTCGCCGTCCGGGACAGCCCGGACCCTCTCCCGAGACGACGTCGATCCAGCTGTGGTGGAGAGCGAGCGACGCGCAGGCTCTGTACGAGAGGGTCGTCGAGGCCAAGGTTCGCATCCTCACCGAGCCGTTCGATGGACCGTTCGGGAGGACTTTCACCATGGCGGACCCCGACGGTTACCGGATCACGATCTACGAAAAGGACCAGCCACTGTTCTGGCCTCCGAAGAGCCGCTGACCTCAGCGCTGGGGAGCAGCCCGAGATCCTCGGTCGTGCGAATGCGTCGCAGCGGCGAGCTGACGACGTAGACGAGGCCGAGGATCTGGCCGCCAACGGAGATCGCGAGCGTATTCCAGAGACCGACGTGCCCGCCGAGCCAGCCGCCGGCAAGGGCGGCCACGGGGATGAGGCCGAGGCCGAGCACCTGCCCGGCGCCGCCGACCCGGCCCTGCAGCCGGTCGGGGATCGCGGCCTGAAAGACAGAGGATGACGTGACGTTGAAGACGGCGGCGCCAACCCCGCGAGCGCGGTCCGCCCCGCCAGCCATCCCGCCGCGAGGATCGGTGGTCCTCCCGCAACAAGCACGAGCGCCCAGCCGGCCGGGACAAGGAAGATCGACGCGCTCATCGACGGGCCGATGCCGAACTGTGTCGTCACGCGACGCACCATCGACGCTCCGAATACGGAAGCGGCCGCCGATCGTGTACACGGCGCCGACGAGCGCGCCGTCGAGGCCGAGAACGCGCGTCGCATAGAGGATGAAGATGGCGTCGCCTGTGGTGATGGCCAGATCAAAAACGATCCCTCCGGCGGTCGCCATGGCGTCCGCGATCACGGCGCTGCGGTGGCCGATGCGTCCTTCGGCGCCCGCGTGAACGACGCCGTGCTGCGGGTCCTTCGCGCCAAGGCATCGCGCGGCCTGATCACATGCGCGTAGGCGCGAATACATTGTTGACAAGACATATATCGCACGAGTAATGTGTCCGGCATGGCCGATATCTTCGAGATCCTCGCCGATCCCACCCGGCGCCGACTCGTCGAGGCGCTGCGGGCGGGAGAACGCTCGGTCGGCGAGCTCGTCGAGGTCGCGGACATCGGCCAGCCTGGCGTCTCGCGGCAGCTCGCCATTCTCGAAGAGGCCCGCTTCGTCCGGGTCCGCCCCGACGGGCGCCGGCGGCTGTACTCGCTGCGTCCCGAGCGATTCCGCGAGCTGGATGAATGGACGCGTGGATACCGCGATCTCTGGGCGGCGCGCCTCGACCGTTTGGGGGCTGTGCTGGCCCGCCGCAAGCGCGATCGGGAGAGAGACAAGAGCCACCGCGAGCCGAGCAAATAGGCGACCGGGGAGGAGCAGAAACATGCAGCGCGTCCGACCGTGCCTGACGTTCAAAGAGGGGACGAAGGGGAGCGTGCTGCATGCGACCTTCACGCTCGATGGCCAGGAGTACACGGCCTTCGACGGCGGTCCCTCGTTCTCGTTCACCGAGGCGTTCTCGTTCGTCGCGACCTGCGACACCCAGGAGGAGATCGACACCATCTGGAGCAAGCTCACGCAGGACGGCGGCGAGCCGGGTCCGTGCGGTTGGCTGAAGGACCGCTTCGGCGTCTCGTGGCAGGTCGTGCCGACCGTTCTCGGCAAGATGATGGGCGACCCGAAGGCGGGCAACCCAGCGAGGGTCATGGAAGCCGTGCTCAAGATGGGCAAGCTCGACATCGCCACGCTCGAGCGGGCGTATCGGCAATGATGGACTCTGGGGTGGCCAAAGAAGCGCCGCGGAAGATCACCATCGAGCGGACCTTCAACGCGCACATCGAAGAGATCTGGGACATGT
>VBGS01000084.1 GCA_005889445.1 Chloroflexota bacterium | reverse complement strand
TCGCTCCGGCCGTGGCTCTATCGGGTCGCGGTCAACCTGTCGTACAACCGCCGCCCGCGCAAGAACGTGGTCCTTTCCTCCCTCGACGATGCCGCGGGCGACACCTTCGCGAATGACGAGGCCTCCCCGTCGCTGCTCGCCGAACAGGCGGAGCTTCGTCGGATCATCCTCGAAACGGTCGACGCGCTCAGCCCAAAGCATCGGCTGGTGGTCGTTCTCCACTACATGAACGGCCTCAACCTCGCGGAGATCGCACAGGTGGTGGACTGCCCTGTCGGCACGGTGAAATCCCGGCTGCACTACGCGCTGCGGCGCTTGCGAACGCATCTTGCGGCACATCCGGAGCTTGGCATCGAACCAAGCCGACCTCTTCTCGCTACAGGTCTTCGAGCAGTACAGCCGATCACGGCGCATCTGCCCGTCGAGGATCAATGAGGCTCTTTGGTCGCGGATGCTCTTTCGTCGAACGGACGACCACCGCCGTCGCCGGCGGGCTCTCGTCATGGGAGCGGTCTGACGTCGAGAAGCACGCGAGCGCGTGCGCCGAGTGCGCGGACGCCCTGCGTGACGCCGTCGCGATCGACGTCGCGCTGACCCGGGCGTTCGCGCCGCTCCGCTCGCGTCGGACGATGCTCGCGCCCGGCCGGGTGCGCGTGGCGCTCGGTCCCGCGCCCGAAGAGCGATCGTCCAGATGGCTCCGCGCGCCGGCGGTGTTCGCGCGCCTTGCCGAGGTCTCGGTCGCGCTCGGCGTCGTGCTCTTCGCGGTGAGCACGTCGGTCGAGGCGCCCTCCGGGGCCGTCGCCCCGCAGCCACATTCGGTGATCCGGGAGTATTTCCGCAGTCAGCCGCCGACCGAGGACATCGACTACTTCCGCTGGCTGCGCCTGCAGCCCGCGGAGCGCGCGGGAGCCGCCGTGGATCTCGTCCGGCTCCCGGTCGGTGGCCGCTTCGATGTCGAGCAAGTCGAGACCGTGATCAACCCGACCTCGACGCCGCGCTGATCCCCACGCGCGCCGCGGTCGCCCTTGGCCTCGCGGTCGTTCTGAGCTGGGTGGCCGCCGCGTGCGCCAGCGCTCCTCCATCCCGACGAGACGTGGTCGTCGGACTCGTCGGCGAACCCCGCACGGTCTTCGACGACGATCCTTCCGCGCGTTTCCTCGCGGCAGCGGTCACCGAGACGCTCGTCCGTCGCGACGATCACGACGAGCTCGTGCCGCGGCTTGTCGAGTCCGTACCTACTCTCGAGAACGGCGGCCTTCGTCTTGTCACCGACGATCCGGACGCCCCGAACGGAAGGTTGGTGGCGACGCTCCGCCTCCGCGATGCGACGTGGCAGGACGGCGAGCCGATCACGGCGTCCGACGTCCGCTTCGCGTGGGAGCAGGACTCCACGGCGCCGCTGGGAAGCGCGATCCGCTGGAACGCCGACCGCATCGCGCGCGTGGAGGTCCTCGGAGCGCGCGACCTACGGATCCTGTATCGCGACGGCGAGCGCTGGGACGACTACGCGCTCGCCCCACGTGTGCTCCCGCGCCATCGCCTCGCCAGCGCCACGCCGCAGCAGCTGGCCGACTACGCGCGCGAGCCGGTACATGCCGGGCCATTCGCGATCGCCGCATGGCTTCCTGGGAATGTCACGCTGTCGGCGTTCAAGTCGTACGTGCTCGGCCCGCCGGGGCTCGGGCGTCTCGAGGTCCGCTTCTTCGCGAGCCGCGCCGCGATCCTGCAGGCGCTTCTGCGCGGCGACGTCGACATCGCACCGTGGCCCGTGCTCGAGGCCGACCTCGCGAGGACGCTCGACCGCTTCGCCGACGGGACCCGTCTCCAGGCGTACTACAAGCCGGCCGAAGCCCTGGAGGTCCTGCGGTTCGGACCGGACCCGAGGCGGTTTGGGGATCCGAGCGTGCGACGGGCCATCGAGCTTGCGGTCGATCGGCAATCGATCGTCAACGACGTGTTCGTCGGGCGAGCGCGCGTCCCCCGGACGTATCTGCTGCCACCGCTCTGGGCCGCGTCGGAGGAGACCGTTCCGATCGTCGTCCCGGACCGGGGTCGCGCCCGCGCGCTGATCGCCGCCGCCGGGTTCGCCCCGGGTCAGTTCGGGATCGTCGAGCGGGCAGGCGAGCGCATGACCGCCACGATCCTGGTGGCATCGGGTTCACCGGCACGCACCGACGTGGCCCGCCGCGTCGCCGGGGATCTCGCCGCCATCGGCATCGCCGCGGATGTCCGCGAGCGACCGCTCGCGGACCTGGCTGCGGACGTCGGGGCCGGCAGGTTCGATCTCGCGATCACACCCGAAGACGCGTCCGACCCACAGATCGCGTCGGAGCACTGGGCCGGTCTTACCGATCCGTGGTTCGAGGTCCTGTCCGCGGCCGCGATGGCGGCCGACGACCGGAACGAGAAGCGCTCGATCTATGCCGAGATGGAGCGACTCTGGGAAGCCTCGTTACCCGCCCTCGGGCTCTACCAGGAGCTGCGCGTCGACGTCGCGCCGCAAGCGCTCGCCAACGTTCAGCCCTCGCCATCGGGTTCGGCCCTCTCTTGGAACGCCTACCGGTGGAGCTTCACCCCGAGTCGATGAACCCGAGCGGGGTGGCAGCGGTACTGACAATGGCCCAGAATTCGCGCGAACCCCAACAACATAGGAGAGGGAGGCGGATTTGACCGTACGTCGTACTCGCATCTTTCCGCTCCTGTCCCTCCTCACCCTTGTGGGACTTCTCGTCAGCGCCTGTACTCAGCAGGGCGGTGGTCCCACAACGGGCGGAGCGGATCAGGCGGACCCGAACGGCGAGCTCGTCAGCAACATGGGTGCCGAGCCGGACACAATCGACCCGCAGAAGGAATCGTTCGTCAACGAGATCGGCGTCACCATGCGCGTCTACGAAGCGCTGATGACCGCCGACGTCAAGACCGGCAAGGTCATCCCCGCGGCCGCGAAGGATCAGCCGAAGGTCTCCAGCGACGGCAAGACCTACACCTACACGCTCCGCGACGGTCTCAAGTACTCGGATGGCAAGGCCGTCACGGCCAACGATTTCAAGTACGGATGGACCCGTCTCTGCGACCCCGCGACCGCGGGTGAGTACGCCTTCACCGGATACATCGTTGTTGGCTGCGAAGACTGGAACAACATGGACCCGAAGAAGGATGACCCGGCCAAGCTGCAGGCCGCCAAGCAGAAGTTCACCGACAGCATCACCGTCAGCGGCAGCGACATCACCTTCAAGCTGACCGACCCGGCTCCCTACTTCAACGCCATCGCCAGCATTTGGGTCGGCGCTCCGGCTCGCGAGGACCAGGTCACCAAGGGTGGCGACAAGTGGACCGAGCCAGCGACGTTCATCGGCAATGGTCCCTTCATCCTCAGCGAGTGGAAGCACAACGAGAAGATGGTCTTCACTCGCAACCCGAACTATCGCAACCAGACGAAGCTCGCCAAGTGGACGCAAGTCATGATCAACGAAGGCGCGGTGGCCTTCGCCGCGTACCGCAACAACGAGCTCGACCTCTACGGCGTCGCCGCGGAAGACCTCCGCACGATCGACGCTGACGCGGATCTCAAGAACCAGGTCGTCGACGGGCCTGACGGTTGCAGCTACTACATCGGCTACAACAATCGCAAGGCGCCGTTCAACGACAAGAATGTCCGCGTCGCGTTCTCCAAGTCATTCGATCGCGACGCGTACATCAACGACGTGCAGAAGATCGGCAAGCCGTCGACATCGTTCATCTCGCCGGGTCTCCCGGGCTACGACTCGGGTGACACCTTCCAGAAGTTCGACGCCACGGCGGCGAAGGCCGCGCTCGCTCAGGCGACGCCCGACGCGACCGCGGCGCTCGGCGCGCTCAAGATCACGTATTCCTCGAGCGCCCGCACGAAGACACGGCTCGAGTGGTTCCAGCAGCAGTGGAAGAACAACCTCAACGTCAACGTGACGCTCGACCCGGTCGACTCCACGACCTACACGCAGCTGGTGAAGAAGCCCGAGACCTTGCCGGCCATGTTCCTGCTCGGCTGGTGCCCGGACTACTACGACCAGCAGGACTGGCTCACGACGGTGTTCTCGTCGAAGGCCTCATCCGGTCGCGTCGGCTACAACAGCAAGGCGTTCGACGATCTCGTCTTCGCCGCCGACAAGGAGCCTGACCAGGCGAAGCGCGACAAGATGTATCAGGACGCGTCACGGCTCCTCTCGCAGGACGCGGCCGCCGGATGGATCTACTACGGCGCGACGAAGATCCTCCAGAAGTCATGGGTCAAGAACTACTACATCACCGCTCTCGGATTCGAGATCGCGCGATTCACCGACGTGTACGTGACGAAGAAGACCTAGCTGATTCATAGCTCGCCGCTAACGCGGCGAGCGAAGAGGGGTCGCAGGGGATACCTCCCATGCGATAAAAGGGGCCGGCGCGAGCCGGCCCCTTCTGTTTCACACGACGCGTTTTGAACGAATCTGGCTATACACTCGGTACCAGATCTGTGCTCAGGTACGTCATCCGCCGACTCCTTTTGATCATCCCGACGATGTTCTTCGTCGCGCTCATCACGTTCTCGCTCGCGCACCTGGCCCCCGGAAGCCCATTCGATCGCAACGAGAACCGCTCGCTTCCGCAGGCGACGCTCGACAAGATCAACCGCTACTACGGCATCGACCAGCCGATCCCCGTCCAGTTCGTCGGCCGGTCGCCGACATCATCGGCCAGGGCATCGGGACGACCGCGCAGCTTGGCATCGGCGCGCTGGTGTTCGCGATGGCGTTCTCGATCCCACTCGGCATCTTGAGCGCGCTCAAACAGAACACCCCGGTGGACTACCTCAGCCTGCTCGTCGCCACGGTCGGGACGACGATCCCAGGATTCGTCACCGCGATCCTGTTGATCTACGTCTTCGGAGTGACGCTGCACCTTTTGCCGTTCGTCGGCTGGGGATCCTGGCAGCACATGATCCTGCCCATGGTCGTGCTCGGGCTCGGACCCGGGGCGATCCTGACGCGGATCACCCGCGCGAGCATGCTCGAGGCGATCAGGCAGGACTATGTCCGCACCGCGCGCAGCAAGGGGCTTCGCGAGCGCTCGGTGATCGTCGGGCACGCGCTGAAGAACGCGCTCATCCCGGTGGCGACGATCGTCGGCCCGGCCACCGCGGGCCTCGTGACCGGCTCGTTCATCATCGAGCAGCTCTTCAGCGTGCCGGGCATCGGACGGCTCTACGTCATCAGCATCAATCAGCGCGACTACCCGACGATCATGGCGACGACGCTTCTGTACGCGTTCATCATCATGGTCGCCAACATCACCGTGGACATCGTGTACGGGATCCTCGATCCGCGGATCAAGGTCGCCTGATGGCGACCGCGGTGCGGGCCGGAATGCAGCCGGCTGACTCGACAGTCTTCGCCCGCAAGCAGCGCTCGCTCTGGCGCGACGCGCTCTGGCGTCTCTTCCGGAATCGCGCGGCGGTGATGGGCATGGTGGTGATCGCGCTCGCGGCCTTTGTCGCCATCACCGCGCAGGTAGTGGCGCCGTACGATCCCGTCCAGCAGAACACTCCGAAGCAGCTGATGGAGCCGATCTGGACACGGTTCTTCGGGAGCAGGTTCACCGACTCCGCATACCTCCTCGGGTCCGATGAGCTTGGCAGAGACATCCTCACCCGACTCATGTACGGCTCGCGAGTGAGTCTCGTCGTCGGCATCGTGCCAGTGGCGATGGTCTTCATCATCGGCGCGACGATCGGGATGCTCTCGGGCTACGTCGGTGGCTGGGTCGACAACGTGCTGATGCGTTTCACCGACGTCGTCTACGCGTTCCCGGACCTGCTCTTCGTGATCATCATCGTGGCCACGCTTCGCAACACCGACCTCGGCCTCGTCATGGACGGGCTGTTACTGATCTTCGTCGCGCTTGCGATCGTGAGCTGGGTCGGTCTCGCGCGGCTCATCCGCGGTCAGGTCCTCTCGCTCAAGCATCGGGAGTTCATCGAGGCGGCGCGCGCCATGGGTGCGAGTCCGGTGAGGATCATGCTGAAGCACCTCTTCCCGAACATCCTCGCGCCGGTGATCGTGTCGATCGCCTTCGCGGTGCCGGGAGCCATGCTCACCGAGGCGACGCTGTCGTTCCTGGGGATCGGGGTCAGGCCGCCGACGCCGACGTGGGGGGCCATGATCAACGAGGGATTCGTCGTCTTCTCGACAACACCGTGGCCGGTGCTCCTTCCGGCCTTCTGCATCTCGATCGTCCTGCTCGCCTGCACCTTCGTCGGCGACGGGCTCCGGGACGCCCTCGATCCGCGGATGAAGATCTAGGTCGTCCATTGCTAGACTGCGCGGCAATCCCGCGGGGCGGTGAGGGGGACTAGTGGCTCAGCAGCTTCTCGAGGTCAAGGACCTCAAGACGCAGTTCTTCACGCGCGACGGCGTCGTTCGCGCGGTCGACGGCGTGTCATTCGAGCTCGAGGCCGGCGAGACCCTGGGGCTCGTCGGCGAGTCCGGATGCGGGAAATCGGTCACCGCGCTCTCGCTGATGCGTCTCATTCCGCAGCCCCCCGGCCGCATCGTCCAGGGCTCGATCATCTTCGACGGTCAGGACGTGCTCAAGATGGACGACGACGAGGTCCGCGGGATCCGCGGGAACAACATCGCGATGATCTTCCAGGACCCCATGACCAGCCTCAACCCGGTCCTCACCATCAGCCGGCAGATCTCCGAAGCGCTGGAGCTGCATCTCAAGATGGACAAGAGCGAGGCGCGCAAGCGCACCGTCGAGCTCCTCGACCTGGTCGGCATCCCGGGCGCGAAGAAGCGGCTCGACGGCTATCCACACCAGTTCTCAGGCGGCATGCGTCAGCGCGTGATGATCGCGATGGCGCTGTCCTGCAACCCCAAGCTCATCCTCGCCGACGAGCCGACGACCGCGCTGGACGTCACGATCCAGGCCCAGATCCTGGACCTGCTGAAGAATCTCGCGCGCGAGTTCCGCACCGCGTTCATCCTCATCACCCACGACCTCGGCGTCGTCGCCGGGATGACCCAGCGGATCCACGTGATGTACGGCGGCAAGATCGTCGAGAAGGCCGACACGACCGAGCTCTTCGCGAATCCGAAGATGCCGTACACGTGGGGCCTGCTGCGCTCGATCCCCCGTCTTGACGAGAAGCGCAAGGGGAAGCTGCTCCCCATCGAAGGCCTGCCGCCGGACCTCATCGCGCCGCCGCCGGGATGCCGCTTCGAGCCGCGCTGCCAGTACCGGCGAGACGTCTGCAAGGAGAAGGAGCCGGAGCTGCGGCACATCCCCAATGCCAAGCCCGACCACGAGGCGCGCTGCTGGGGGACGCAGGAGGGCGGCTGGCTCGTCGACACCGATTGGCACCGCGAGATCGGCGACACCCGCGTGATCGAAGAGATCAAGCAGGAGGTCGCGCAGGTGACCCTCGAGGGCACCGCGCCCGGTGCGGGGACGCCGCCGCCTCCGCCGTCGCCGGTCAACTAGGGGGAGCGAGATGGCCGTAACTCCAGGCACGGGCGAATACACCAGAGCTCGCAGCACCGCGACCGCGGGCAGCGGCAAGAACCTCCTCGACGTCAAGGCTTTGAAGATGCACTTCCCGCTCACGCAGGGGATCATCTTCCAGCGGCAGGTCGGTGCCGTCCGCGCGGTCGACGGGATCGACTTCTTCGTCGAGAAGGGCGAGACGCTCGGTCTCGTCGGCGAGTCCGGTTGCGGCAAGTCCACGACGGGCCGCGCGATCCTCCAGCTCTACAAGCCCACCGCCGGGACGGTCAACTTCGATGGCACCGAGCTGACGACGCTGGGCGGCGAGCAGATGCGCAAGATGCGCCGGCGCATGCAGATGATCTTCCAGGATCCGTATGCGTCGCTGAATCCGCGGATGACGGTGGGCAACATCATCGGTGAGCCGCTCGAGGTCCATAACCTCGCCCGTGGCGGCGAGAAGACCCAGCGAGTCCAGGAGCTCCTTCGGGTGGTCGGTCTCAATCCGTACTTCACCAACCGCTACCCGCACGAATTCTCAGGCGGCCAGCGGCAGCGGATCGGGATCGCGCGCGCGCTCGCGGTCGAGCCCGAGTTCATCGTCTGCGACGAGCCGATCTCGGCGCTCGACGTCTCGATCCAGGCACAGGTGATCAATCTGCTCGAGGAGCTGCAGGACCGGTTCAAGCTCACGTACCTCTTCATCGCCCACGATCTCTCGGTCGTGCGCCACATCAGCGATCGCGTCGCGGTCATGTACCTCGGCAAGATCGTCGAGCTCGCCGACCGCGTGGACCTCTACGAGCGGCCGCTGCACCCATATAGCCAGGCGCTGCTCTCGGCGGTGCCGATCCCGGATCCGGCGGTCGAGTCAAAGCGCAAGCGGATCATCCTGACCGGTGACGTCCCGTCACCGGTGAACCCGCCCTCCGGATGCCGGTTCCACACGCGCTGCTGGAAGGCCCAGCAGATCTGTTCCGAGGTGGATCCGGAGTTCATCGAGCACGAGCCGCGCCACTGGGCGGCCTGCCACTTCCCGGGAGCGTAGCGACCGCTCGTCGAGTGGACTGATCGTCCGAACGCGCCGGGCCGTAGGTCGGTATAGCAGGGCGGGGGACGGCCACACAGGCGGTCTTTGCCTAGACTCGCGAAGTTTCCCGCCATGGGAAAGGAGCACAGAGGGGCATGAAGCAGCACCGCACCAGCCGCATCCTGTTCGCGCTCGCCGCGGGCGCCTTGCTCGTCGCGACGGCCTGCTCACCAGGTCCGGCCGCGTCGAGCCCGACGCCGGCGGCATCGGAGAAGCCGCAGCAGGGTGGACGAATCATCGAAGCCACGATCACGGACATCGCGACGATGCAGCCGGTCCTCTCCAACGACACCTCGTCGGCGCGGGTGATCAACCTGATCTACGACGCGCTGCTGATCCAGGATCCGCAGAACGGCGAGCCGAAGCCGCGGATGGCCACCTTCACGCAGTCGAGCGACGGCCTCACCTATACCTTCGAGCTGAACGCGAAGGCCAACTGGTCGGACGGGAAGCAGGTGATCGGTGAGGACGTCGTCACGGCGATAAAGGCGGTCGGCAAGAGCAAGAAGACCGTCCGCAAGTCGAACTACCAGGACGTCCAGGGCTTCAAGGATTACTCCGACGGCAAGGCGAACACGATCCCTGGCGTCAAGGTCGACAGCGCGAACCCCAAGAAGGTCGCAGTCACGATGACGAAAGTCTCCTGCCCGGCGATCCTCGACCTCAACACGATCCAGCCGCTGCCGACACAGGTCTTCGGCAAGTACGTGACCGACGCCTCGAAGGACGAGATCGACACGGCGCCGGAGAACGCCGCTCCGACCGTCTTCAGCGGACCCTTCAAGTTCGCCGAGTGGCGCAAGGGCGATCAGATCATCATGAACAAGAACGAGACCTACTGGCAGGGCGTCCCCAATGTCGATCAGTACGTCTACAAGGTGGTCGCCAACCAGACCGCGATCGCGAACGGCCTCAAGACCGGCGAGATCACCTTCGGAACGATCCAGGCGAAGGACCTCGCCGACATGCAGACCGTTGACTCGGTGAAGATCCAGAAGTACCCGTCGCTGGGGTACACGTTCATCGGCTGGAACACCGCGAGCCCGAGCGCGACCGCCCTCGCGGACAAGCGCGTCCGTCAGGCGCTCGCCTACGGCATCGACATGGACGCCGTCATCAAGGCGGTCGTCTTCGGTGAGGCGACCAAGAACGTCTCGCACCACGTCCAGGTCCAGTGGGCATATCCGGCGGGCGCGAATCTGGAGCCGTACAAGTTCGACAAGGCCAAGGCGCAGCAGCTCCTGAGGGACGCCGGCTGGACGCCGGGATCCGACGGCATCCTCCAGAACAGCGCCGGCAAGAAGTTCAACCTCACCATCTCCACCAATTCAGGCAACCAGGAGCGCGAGACGCTCGCCCAGGTCGCGGCCGAGCAGTACAAGGGGCTCGGCATCAACGCCAAGGCAGCCCCCGAGGCGTTCCAGGGCCTGGTGACCAAGCTCACGACCGGCGACCAGTCACTCGAAGCGACGATCATCGGCTGGTCTCTCGGTGGCGACGTCGACCCGTACTCCATCTGGCATTCGAGCAACATCCCCGACCCGGCGAAGGGCGTGACCGGCTTCGGCTTCACGTTCTTCAAGGACGGCGCGATGGACAAGGCCATTGAAGAGGGTCGCAACCCGTCGAACGGCGACTGCTCGACCGCCGCGCGGAAGAAGCAGTACGAGACGTTCAACAAGATCCTCAACGAGAACCAGCCGTACAACTTCGGCTACGAGAACAACGTCCTCGCGGTCTCGCAGAAGTCGTTGCAGCAGTTCGCTCCCGCGCCGTACGCCACGATCTACAACGTGCACGAATGGTGGATCAAGCCCTAGCCGACTGACGACCCTGAGGAGCGCCGGCCGCCGGCGCTCCTCTCGGTCGGGTGGAGGAGCGTTTGCGCGAATTCGTCATTCGCAGGCTCCTATACGCGATCCCCACGCTCATCGGCATCTCGATCATCACGTTCGCGATCGCTCGTCTTTCCCCGGGTGACCCGATCCGCCTCTTCACCTTCGGGGTCCAGAACTTCACCCAGGACGACTACAACCGCCTGGTCCACGCCTACGGGCTCGACAAGCCGCTCCCGCTCCAGTACGTGGACTGGGTCACCAAGGCCCTTCAAGGCAACTTCGGCGATTCGTTCATCTACCACCGCGAGGCCTTCACGATGCTCACCGAGCGCCTGGGCGCGACGCTCGAGCTCGCGATCGCCGCGCTGATCCTCCAGATCCTCATCGGCGTGACCCTCGGCGTGCTCGCCGCGCTGCGCCGTGGGAGCTGGGTCGACAACGTCATCCGGGTCCTCGGCGTCGCGGGTCACGCCGTGCCGGCGTTCTGGCTCGGCCAGATCCTGATCATCGTCTTCGCGATCAACCTGCGCTGGCTTCCCAGCCAGGGTCTTCTCGGGGTGGGGAAGAGCCAGACGGACGTCCTCGACTACGCGAGGCATCTCCTGCTGCCCGCGTTCGTGCTCGCGCTGACGGGCATCGCGATCTACTCGCGGATCCTGCGGACGGAGACGCTCGACGTGCTCTCGCAGGACTTCATCCGTACGGCGCACGCCAAGGGACTCCGGGAGCGGACGGTCGTCTATGGTCATGCGCTGCGCAACGCGCTCATCCCGGTCGTCACCGCGCTGGGCGGCATCCTCGCGACCCTCGTGGGTGGCGCGCTGGTCATCGAGCAGGTCTTCTCATGGCCCGGTGTCGGGCAGTTCACGTTCCAGGCGGCGATCGCGAAGGACTATCCGATCGTGCAGGCGGGGGTGATGTTCACGAGCACGCTCCTCGTGCTGAGCTACCTGCTGCGCGATCTGACGTACGCGTTCGTCGACCCGCGGATCAAGGTGAAATAAACGTGGCCACCACCGCCGCCACGGCGGGCCGCATCGCGGCGACACCGGGGGCCGCGCGCGCGTCGCGCAGCCTGTGGAGCAACGCGTGGTGGAAGCTGCGCCGCGACCGGCTCACCATCGGCGCCTTCATCCTGCTGACCATCTTCGCGCTTCTCGCCGCGGCAGCGCCGCTCCTCTCGGAGTACGTCTTCCACTACCGGTTCGCGCAGCAGGATCTGCTGCACACGTACGAGAAACCGCAATTCGACAATCTCGCGTATCTCCTGGGCACCGATGAGATCGGCCGGAGCCAGGTGGTGCGGCTCCTGTACGGCGGACAGGTCTCGCTCGGGGTCGGCTTTGTCGCCGCGCTGGTGAATCTGACGGTGGGGATCGCGGTGGGCCTCACGGCCGGCTACTTCCGCGGCGTCATCGACGACGGTGTCACGTTCGTCATCACGACCCTCAACGGGATCCCGCAGATCTATCTGTTCCTCATCATCGCCGCGCTCTGGCAGCCGGGACCCTACGTGCTCATCGCGATCATCGGCCTGCTGAACTGGACCGGGATCACGCTCTATGTCCGGGGCCAGACGTTCTCGCTCCGCGAGCGGGAGTTCATCACCGCGGCGCACACGATCGGCGCGCGCGACCGTCGCATCATGTTTCGGCACATCCTCCCGAACGTGCTGCCGCTCATCTTCGTCCTCGCCGCGATCGACGTGGGGGCGATCATCTTGCTGGAATCGGCCCTGAGCTTCCTCGGATTCGGCATCCTGCCGCCCACGCCGTCGTGGGGGAACATGCTCACCAACGGCGCGTCGTATTTCGTGCGGGCGTGGTGGCTCGTCGTCTCACCGGGCGTGATGATCTTTCTGACGGTGCTCTGTCTGTACCTCATCGGGGACGGTCTTCGCGACGCGCTCGACCCGCGCCTGAAGACGCACTAGCCGCGATGCGGGTCACGCCCGCGCTGCTCCTTGCGCTTCTGATGGTGTCGTGTGTCGCCGCACCGACTGCCGCGACGCCAGCGCCAAGCGTCGTCGCCGCCGGTGGCACGCTGCGGGTGGCCATTCCGGCCGAGGTGACCAGCCTCGATCCGTGGGACGCGGACGCTGCGTCCAGCGTCGCGACCCGCCAGATGTTCGAGACGCTCGTGAGCATCGATCCGGCGAGCGGCACGTTCGGGCCTGGCCTGGCTTCGTCCTGGCAGATGGCGAACGATGGGCAGGGCTGGTCGTTCGCGATCCGCGGGGGGATCCGCTTTACCGACGGCACTCCGCTCGACGCCGCGACGGTCGTCGCCAGCTTCCAGCGGGGTGTCGGCACTCGCGCGTACCGCGCGATGTTCGACGAGCCTTCGCTGATCGCGCGCGTCGTCGCCCTGGACGAATCGACCGTGCGCTTCGAGCTCCGGACCCCGTTCGGACCGTTCCTTGCGCACCTGGCCGCGCCCGCCGCCGCGATCGCGCATGGGGACTCCGGGACCGGACCGTTCGTCGCCGGGCCGACCGCGATCGCACCCGACGGTTCGCTCTCGCTGCGCCGCAACGAGGCCTACTGGCAGCGCACCCCGACAGGCCGCACGCTGCCCTACCTCGACGCCGTGGTATTGCGGCCGGTGCGGGACGCCGCCGCGCGACTTGCCGAGGTGCGGGCCGGCCGCGCCGACCTAGCGCTCGATCTGCCTGTGGCGCAGGCGACGACCGCCCGAAGTGACCCCAACCTCGTCGTCGCGCCGCTCGGCGCCGCGGTCGCATCGCTGGGGATCGACACAGCGGCGTCACCGCTCGACCGGATCGACGCCCGCCGGGCGGTCGCGATGGCGATAGACCGGAGCGCGCTGTCGGCGATGTACTTCGGCTTTTCGCGGAGCGCGGCGCAACTGCTGCCTGCCGGCACGCTCGGCTACGACGACAGCGTGGTCGAGTTCGCGCCGTTCGACGTCACCGCGGCGAAGCGCCTGCTGAGCGATGCCCACATCGTGGTCCCCTTCTCGGTCGATCTCGCCTATCCCGCGTTCGCGACTCCCGCGTACCCGGACCCGCAGCGGGTCGCGCAATCGCTGGCCGCGGATCTGGGAAAGATTGGCGTGATCGCGCGGCTGCGCGCGGCGGATCCCGCGACGCTGCGTTCCTCGAAAGCGGCGCTCACCCTCGAGACCACGGCGGTGGGACTCGATCCCGATGACATCTTCTGGCCGCTCTACGGTGCGGAGAGCGCACAGGACCCATCGCTGGTGAGCGGGCTGCTCCGCAGGGCACGCGCTGAAGCCGATCCCTCCAAACGGGCCGAGCTCTACAAGCAGGTCTCGAAGCTCACCCGCACCGAGGTGAGCCGGATCCCGCTGCTCTACGTCGATCGCGCGAGCGCGGTCTCGGCCCGGATCTCTGGCTACACGGCGCAGCCGAATGCGTCGTTCATCACGCTCTGGTTCAAACCCTGAGGGGTCGGGCGCCGATGGCTTAGCGTTCTAGGAATGATGATCGGCATGGGCGGGGGCGGCGCTCACATGTTCATGTGGGGGTCGCGCGGGAACGGCGACAAGAAGCGTCCGTCGATCGCCGTGTATCGGCGCCTGCTGCGCTTCGTCCGGCCGTACCGCTGGAATCTCGCGCTGGCCGCTGTGCTGCTCGTGATCTCGACCGCGCTCGGACTGGTCTGGCCGCAGGTCGTCCGGCAGGTCCTCGATCTCGGTCTGAAGGAGCCGGGCCTCCTCGACTCGCTCGTCGTCGTTCTGATCGTGGTGCTCCTGGTGCGGGCGGCGCTGGACGGCGTGCGCTCGTTCGTCATGGCATGGACCGGAGAGAAGGTCATCTTCGATCTGCGGATGGCGATCGTCATGCACCTGCAGTCGCTCTCGCTCTCCTTCTTCAATCAGCGCAAGACGGGCGACCTCATGTCCCACGTGACCAGCGACGCCACGCTGGTGCACGGGATCGTCACGCAAACGATCATCCAGGTCCTCGGACAGGTGCTGACGCTGGTAGGCGGCGTCGCGGTCATCTTCGTCATGAACTGGCGCCTCGCGCTGCTCACGTTGGTCGTGGCGCCGCCCATCGGCCTCATCGGCCAGTACCTCGGCCGCCGCATCCGCGACGTGTCCCGCGCCGCGCAGGACGCGCAGGGCGAGGCGGTCGGCGTGCTGCAGGAGGCCATCGCCGAGGTCCGCGTGGTCCAGGCCTTCACGCGCGAGGAGTACGAGGCCAAGCGTTTCCACGAGAAGCTCATGGTCATGTTCCAAAAGAGCATCGAACGCTCGCGTATCGGCTCGATCATGTTCCCGGCGATCGGCTTCCTCGGATTCGCGTCGTCGATCGTGGTGCTCTGGTATGGCGGCCATCAGGTCGCGGCAGGGGAGATCACCGCCGGGGAGCTCGTCGCGTTCCTCCTCTACATGGGCATGGTCGCCGGACCGATCGGCGGGCTCGCCGGCCAGTGGACGCAGATCCAGCAGGCGTTCGGCGCGGCGGATCGGATCTTCGCGCTGCTCGACACGGACCCCGAGGTGAAGGACCTTCCCGGCGCGACGGCGCTCGGTCCGGTCCGCGGCGAGATCGCGTTCGAGGACGTCTCGTTCCGGTACGGCGAAGGAGCCGCCGTCTTCGATGGTCTTTCGACCCGGTTCGCGGAGGCGCAGACCACCGCTCTGGTGGGGCCATCGGGCGCGGGCAAGACGACCATGGTGAACCTGGTCGGCCGTTTCTACGATCCGACCGCCGGTCGCATCGCCGTCGATGGACGGGACATCCGGGACGTCACGATCCGGTCCCTCCGGGAGCAGATCGCGTTCGTGCCGCAGGAGCCGATCCTGTTCGGTGACACGATCCGCGAGAACATCCGCTACGGGCGGCTGGACGCCACCGCCGCGGAGATCGAGGCCGCGGCGCAGGCCGCGAACGCGACGGAGTTCATCGCGAGGATGCCGAACGGGCTGGAGACCATCGTCGGCGAGCGCGGCGTGCGCCTCTCGGTGGGGCAGCGACAGCGTGTCGCGATCGCGCGCGCGATCCTCCGCGACGCCCGCATCCTCCTGCTCGACGAGGCGACCAGCTCGCTCGACAACGAAAGCGAGTTCCTGGTGCAGCAGGCCCTCGACCGGCTGATGCGTGGCCGCACGACGATCGTGATCGCGCACCGCCTTTCGACCGTGGAGCGCGCCGACCGCATCCTGGTGCTCGACCGCGGCCGGATCGTCGAGGAGGGGACGCACAGCGAGCTGCTGCTCAAGAGCGGCCTGTATCACCGTCTGTACACGCGGAAGTTCGTCGATCAGGCGACGATCGAGCCGGCGCCGCCCGAGCTCCAGCCCGAGCTCGCGGGCAATGTGCGCGTACGGCGGTTCGGTCCCGGCTAGTCGCGCCTGTGTCCTTCGCGCTCGGCGTACTGTCAGTTGGAGGCCGACGGGGTCGGCCGTGAGAGAGGGGCCCTCCGTGATCGCCAAACATCCAGGCGGCGCATTCCTCGCGTTCTTCTACGTGGTGAGCTGGATCCTCTTTCTGCCCGCCCTGCTGGGGACGCTCGGTTTCGGGCTCATACCGGTCGAGATCCCCGCGCAGCCGTCGATCCTGCTTTTGTCGCTCATCGCCCTCGCCGGTGGGGCGTTCCTGATCACGCGGATCGCCGACGGCAAGGACGCAGTTCGCGATCTTCGCCGGCGGTACTTCACGTGGCGCACCGGTCCTCAGTGGTACCTCCTGGCGCTGTTCGGGGCTCCGCTGCTCCTGCTCGTCGGGGCTGCCGTGGTCCAGGGCCCGGCTACCCTGAGCGCCTTTGCGGCGAAGCTTCCGCAGTTCCTTCCGACCTACCTGATCAATCTCGTTCTCATCGCCGTTCTCATCTCGATCTGGGAGGAGACCGGTTGGATGGCGTTCCTGACCGCACGCTGGCAGAAACGCTTTGGGCCGGTATTCGCAAGCCTGATGGTCGCGCCGCTCTTCGGGCTCGGACACATTCCGCTGCTCTTCATCAGCGGCGGGATAACCGACTCGGGTCGCCTCGCTCCATCGGAAGTGCCGGAATACGTCTTCTATCTGCTGCTGCTCTTCTCGGTTCCGGTGCGGCTCATCGTCACGTGGATCTTCAACTCGACGGGCGGGTCTCTCCCAGTGGTGGCGCTCGCGCACGCTTCGCTCGATACGACCGCGTCGGCCGCGATCCTTACGGGCTTCTATCCAGACGTGGACGGACGCCTTCTCTACTTCGGCCTGGCGATCGTGGCCATAGCGGTCCTGCTGATCACGCGGGGCAGGCTCGGGTACCACGAAGCGATCCCCGGAGCTCAGCGGGTCGCCATCCCAGTGCCGGCGCCCGTGCCGTTGTCCTGATCTAACGGTCGCTCAAGACCCGTCGCCGTACAGATGCGGATGCACGAACGGCGCGCACGCCATCGCGACGAGGTCGGCGAAGGCATCCGTCCGTGTGACCGCGTTCTCGGTGAGCAGGCCGATCGCGCCCGTCTGACGCTTCGACTCCTTCCTGCCGAAGAGATCGTCGATCACGTCGCCGAGCTCCTCGCCGGCGCGAAGGCGCGGGACAACCCCCGGCGGCAGCAGCATCCGACCCCAGGCAGCCTCGCCGATGCGACCGTCACGCGTCAGCGCCACGACGTGTCCGGTGAGCCAGGCACGTCCGCCGTCGAGGATCGCCCCACCCTCGAGCCCGAAGGCGATCTCCGCGTCGGTCCGCTCCAAAGCCGCGTGGGCGCGGCCGAGCGCTCCTGCGCGAAGCTCCTCGTCGGACAGCGGCATCGCCGCAACGCCGCTGGGCGCGTCCACCGGCTCGAGGGCACACTCGGGCGCAAGGCGAGCCAGCGAGCGCCTCACCGCCTCGACCTTGGCGGGGTTGGTCGAGCCGACCGCGGCGCGACGGAACGGAAGAGGCACGGAGCGACGATGACAGGAACCATCCGACGGCCCTTCTCTCGAAGGGCGAAGGGGAATAGAATTCCGAGTGAAGTGCTCGGAAATCCAAGTCCGCCTACGGCTTTCCACGTCTCCACCCGCGGCGAATACGGGATGCGGCTCATGGTCGATCTCGCTCGCCACTGGGGTCAGGGGACCGTGTCGCTTCACGCCGTCGCCGAGCGCGAGGACCTTCCCGAGGCGTACCTCGAGCAGCTCGTCGCGGCGCTGCGCAAGGCCGGACTGGTGAACGGGAAGCGCGGCGCGGGCGGCGGCTACATCCTGGCGCGCGAGCCGCGCGCGATCACCGCGGGCGACGTTGTGCGCGCGCTGGAGGGACCGATCGAGCCCCAGATCTGCACGGCCGAGGGCGATCCGGTCCTGAACTGCGTTCGCGAGCAGGACTGCGGGACCCGCGCGGTCTGGCTGCGGCTGCAGACGAGCATCGCGAGCGCGCTCGACGGCATGAACCTGGCCGAGCTCGCGCGCCCAACTCGGCGCGAGGGTGCACGCAGTGGCTGATCTCGAGATCCGCGACCTTCACGTCAGCGTGGAGGGCAAGAAGATCCTCAACGGGATCGACCTGGTCGTCCGCAGCGGCGAAGCCCACGCGATCATGGGGCCGAACGGCTCGGGCAAGAGCACGCTGTCGCTGGCGATCATGGGACACCCGAGGTACAAGATCGAGCGAGGCTCGGTCCTGCTCGACGGCGTCAATCTGCTCGCGTTGCCGGTCGACGCCCGGGCCCGGGCCGGGGTCTTCCTCGCGTTCCAGTACCCATCGGCGATCCCGGGCGTCTCGGTGGCGAACTTCCTGCGAACGGCGATCAACGCGCGGCGCGCGGCGCCTTCGCCGGATGGCACCGGTGAGCTGAAGAAGAACGACATGCCGATCCCGCAGTTCCGCAAGCTTCTTGGGGAGAAGATGAAGCTCCTCGAGGTCGACGACTCGTTCATCACGCGCTCGGTGAACGACGGATTCTCCGGCGGCGAGAAGAAGCGCCTCGAGATCCTGCAGATGCACATGTTCCAGCCGCGCTTCGCGATCCTCGACGAGACCGACTCGGGGTTGGATATCGACGCGTTGAAAGTGGTGGCCGAGGGGATCGAGGCGCTTCGCGGCCCCGAGGTCGGCATCCTGCTGATCACGCACTACGAGCGCATCCTTCGCTACGTGCACCCCGACTTCGTTCACGTGCTCGTCGACGGGCGCATCGTCCGCACCGGCGGACCCGAGCTCGCGGCCGAGCTCGAGTCCAAGGGCTACGAGTTCGTGCGCGAAGCTCTCTACGCGGGGCGCGCCTGATGGCCGTCAGCGTCAAGAGCGCGCCGGCTTCGCCGCTCGCGGTCGAGCGGATCCGCGCGGACTTTCCGATCCTCTCGCAGAAGGTCCGTGGAAAGAACCTCGTGTACCTGGATAACGCGGCGACGAGCCAGAAGCCGCGGCAGGTCATCGATGCCATGTCGCGCGTCTTCGAAGAGCACAACGCCAACATCCACCGCGGCGTCTACGAGCTCAGCGAGCGCACCACCGCGGTGTTCGAAGAAGCGCGCGCGAAGGTCGCGCGCCTGATCAACGCGCCGAGCGAGCGCGAGGTGATCTTCGTGCGCAACGCGACCGAGGGCGTGAACCTGGTGGCGTACGCCTGGGGCCGCGACAACCTGAAGCGCGGCGATCGCATCGTGACCACGGTGCTCGAGCATCACTCCGATTTCGTCCCATGGCAGCAGCTCGCGGCGGAGATCGGCGCGGAGATCGCCGTCGTCGACATCGACGATGAGGGTCGCCTGCGGCGGGACCAGCTTTCCGCGGAGCTGCGCAAGGGCGCGAAGCTGCTCGCGATCACGCACACCTCGAATGGGCTTGGCACGGTCAACCCGGTCAAGGAGATCGCGG
>VBGS01000140.1 GCA_005889445.1 Chloroflexota bacterium | reverse complement strand
ACCAACCGTATCTTCGTCGACTGGCCGCTCTCGACACGGACCGAGATCGGCCAGCTGGCGCGCTCGCTCGACGGCGGCGACTCGTTCCGCCTTCTGTATGACTTCATGTGCGCGGCTCGGAGCCGGCCGAACTGTCACACCGGCGGCGGCGGCGACACCGAGGACGAGGTGAACCTCGTGAACGGTGACCTCCTGTTCGCCGACCAGGAGGCGGTCGCGAACGAGGCGCTCGCCTCGTCGACCGATCACGGCGACACCTGGCCGGCGGGGCGCGAGTTCGCGGTATCGAACGCCGCGAGCGGCGTCGACCGTCAGTGGGTCGGGTGGGCAGATCCGTCGCTGTCGTCGGTCGGTGGCCTTCCGATCGAAGCGTTCCTCTCGTATCACGTGCCGCTCGTTGGCGTGTACGTGCAGGGCGTGACGACCATGGGCACGCCGGTCCCGCAGGCTGCGCCGCAGCTCCTCGAGGTGAGCCAATCGGGCAACCTCCGCGTCGACAACAGCAACGGTCCCGGGCGCGGCTGGATATACCTGCCGTACCGCAAGGGCGGCGGGTACTTTGTCGGGACCGCCAAGGCCTCCCAGTACCAGCTTCTCGGAGATTGGGTCTCGAGCAACGTCACCTCGGACACGCCGGCGATCTTCCCGTGGCTCAACCTCGACGCCCACGGCAACGCCTACGCGGTCTGGGTGACGAGCGGTGTCGTCTACCTCGCGGTCTCGCCGATCGACGACGCGCGCAACAATCCCGCGGTCGCCGGCGCACGGCCAGGCACGTTCTGGACCCCGAAGGTGCGCGTGAGCCTCCCCGCGGTGGGCAGCGCGGTCTTTCCGGCGGTCACCGCCGGCGACAGCGGCCGCATCGCGATCACCTACATGGGCAGCGAGGACTGCACCGGCGTGTCTGACAACTGCCCGAACCCGGCCCACTGGAACACCTACGCGGCCGTCATCACCGACGCGCTCGCGCTCGCCCGGGCCGGCGCGACGACGACCGTGGTCACGGGAAAGGTGAACCACCGCATCGACCACCGCGGTCAGGTCTGCACCTCGGGCACGACGTGCACCGGGGACCGCTCGCTCCTCGACATGATCGACGTCGGCTTCGACCAAGGCGGTCGCGTCGGGGTCGTGTTCATGGACAACAACAACGGTCTCGCCGCCGAGCCGCGTACGAATCCGACGAAGGCGGGACCCTTCGTCGAATTCGCGAAGGAGGTCGCCGGACCGTCGCTTCTCGCGCCGACCGGCACGACGCCGTCGACGATCTCGGTCTCGATCCCGGACTCCGGCCGCGCGGACGCGAGCGGCGATGCGACCTGGCCGAACACCGCGGCAGGTCACAATCTGCCGTCGCTCGACCTGCTCGGCGCTTCGGTCTTCGCGAACAACGGCGATCTCGTCGCGCGCATCCCGCTCGCCGACGCGAGCGCGGCGGGCATGGCCGCCGACCTGGCTGCGTACAACCGGTTCACTCAGGTCGGGACGACACTCGCGGATCGGCTCCAGTACGTCTTCCGGTTCGCGACCGACGAGGACGTCTTCCACCTCTCGGCCGAATACAACTCCGACGGCACGTTCCGTTTCTTCGGCGGAAAGCTAGGTGCGAATGATGGCCTGACCAACGGCACGTCGGTCCTCGGAGCCGGCTACCACACCGACGCCGGCTACCCCGTCGTCGGCAGCTTTGAAGGTGGCGCGCTCACGCTCCGGGCTCCGCTTTCGGCGTTCGGCCTCGCCGTCGGCTCGCGGATCACCGGCGCGAACGCGTTCTCGATGGCCGGACCCGCCGAAGCGATCGAGAAGCTCATCACGAACCCGATGCGGACGATCGACGCGTCGCCCGCGTTCGACTCGACGCTCGTTACACAGACGCTCACGTCGACGACGGTCGGCTGCACCGATCCGAACATCCAGAGCCAGGCCGGCTGGCACGAGATCTCGGACGTCCGAGCCGAGGATGGCTCGTACTGCCGCGACGTTGGGAACAGCAATGCCAACGACACGCTCGCGTTCAGCTTCTCGGGCAACGCCCTCGATCTCCGCCTGATCAACGGGCCGCGCGGCGGCCTGCTCGGCGTTTCGATCGACGGCGTCCAGCGCGGGCCGGTCAACGAGTTCCGCCCCGCAACGGATCCGGCGCACCCGGACAACAGCGGCCGCAAGGACCTCACGTTCGGCGTCATGGCCCACTTCGATGTCGCGCCGGGCACGCACGCCGTCCGCATCACGAACCTGTCGACCGACTCGTTCCGCGACATGGTCTACGTCGACAGCATCATCGTCAGCGGCGGCACCGTGCTGACGCCGGCCGGCCACACCCTGCAGGAGACCGGCGGAACAGTTCTCGGCACCGCCCTCGCCGGACTCGACGCGGTCAACCAGCTCGTTATCGATCCCGCCACCCAGCTTCTCGACGTCGTCGTGGAGGCCGTATCGGGTACGACCGTGACGCTCCGCGATCCGTCCGGCAAGGCGATCGCGACCGCGACCATCGACAAGGGCGGCGTCCTGAATCTCCAGGCGCTGCCCGACGGGGTCGGCACATACGCACTCGTCGTTCACAACTCAAGCGGCGGTGACGTCGCGTTCACCGCGTGGGAGATGCTGACCGAAGCTCGCTGATTCACAGATCACCTGGAGGTAACGATGCGTCGTCCGCTCGTCACGATCGGGCTCGCGCTGGCACTGTCGGTGTCGTTCTTCGCGATGAGCGCTCTTGCCGACATCATCTCGGGCTTCACCGAGAAGGTATCGCCGGATTCGGAGACGAACGCGACCGAACCGTCGGTCGCGATCGACCGTGCCGATGGGACGATCTACGTCGCGTGGCAGGCGAGCGGCACGCACGTCGCCCGCTCAGACGATGGCGGTCGCACCTTCGTCCAGACGCCGATCATGAACCCGTTCGGGAACGACATCGGTGACGTCGACGTGCGTGTCGGCGGACCGACTCCGTGCATGACGGCGAACACGGGATGTCTGCCGGGAACGCACCGCGTCTACGTCACATCGCTCGAGCGCCTCCCCTTCTTGCTGCAGACACATCTTGCGTACAGCGACGACCGTGGCGCGAACTGGACGATCAACAACGTCGCCGCATTCAATCCGTCGTTTATTGACCGGCCGTGGTTGGCGGTCTACCCGAGCAAGACGAACGCGAGCGCCGATCACGTCTACATCAGTTACCACGACTTCACCGCTAGCCAGATCTGGGTCGCCTCTTCGAGTGACGGCGGCCAGACCTTCGTCCAGACAAACGTGTTCGCGAACGACCCCAACGCCGAGATCCAGTCGTTCTGCAACACCGTCCCTAGCGGTATCGAAGTCGATCCCCAGACGGGCGAGGTTTACGTGCAATGGATCACGGCGGATCCCGCGGCCAACACGACGCAGGGCTGCAACATCACCCAGATCGAGAACTTCCACCAGGTATGGGTCGCGCACTCGGCGAACAATGGCGTGACCTGGGATGCGCACCCGGTGTTCGACGGAGGTGCAGGCACCAACACCGATGACATCTTCGCGACGCTCGCCGTCGATGACTCGGGCGCCGCCGGCGTCAGCGGCAACGTGTACTCGGTCTTTGCCGACAACCTGAACGGGGCGAGCGTCTTCGACATCTGGTTCAGCCACTCGAGTAACCGAGGATCCATGTGGAGCCTGCCGGTCAAGGTGAACAGCGACAAGGGCACGCACTTCTTCCCGTGGATCGCCGCTGGATCGACTGGCCGGGTCGACTTCATCTGGCTCAACTCGCCCGACTACACGCCGACGGACGCCGAGCAGTCGCCCTGGTACGTGACGTTCGCGCAGACGACAAACGGCACGGCTGCGAGCCCGAAGTTCAACCAGACGTCGGCGTCGAGCAGCGTGATGCACGTCGGCGGCATCTGCACCAACGGCATCTTCTGCTCGATCAGCGGAGGAAACCGGGACCTTGCCGACTCGATCTCGATCGCCATCGACCGCGGCGGAAGCGCGACGCTGGTGTGGACCGACCAGGGTCAGGTGCTCCACGGGCCGACCTGGATCACCTCCGGCTGCGTGACCTCTCAGCAGACCGCGATCGTCGGGGCGAAACCCGGCCTCAGCTGCAAGGGACCGGCGGGACCATGATCGCAAAGGAGAGCCTTCCCCCCGGATAGGTGATACCGGTCGATGTCTGGCGGAGTTTTCCTACCGGTATGGGGAACGACAACATCGGCGGCGAGGCACTGCGCATCGTGGTCGTCGTCCTCGCGATCCTCTTCGCGATCGCCGCGCTCCAGGGCGAGCTCGCGAAGATCTTCGCGGGACGCGTGGGCTAAGGCAGCACCTCGACCGTCGCGTCGAAGATCGCGAGGATGAGCGGGCAGGGCTGACCGCTCGGACAGCTGGGTCCGCCCTGCGCGTGGATCTTCGTGTGGCCGACGGCGCTCGCGAGCCAGATCGCCTGCGTTCCTCGCACCAGCATGTAGTTCTGCACGGGATGGGTGAGCACGACCCCGTCAGGCGGGTCGAGCTGCCAATTCACGGCGTCGCCGAGCGCGATCTGGATGTGATCGCCGACGTGCGCGGTGACGATCTGGTTGTGATCCTTGTTCGTGACCATGACCGTCGCCAGACGGCCACCGGAAGTCATGTGGGTGATGACGCTAGGACCGCGAGTTTGTTCCTCCGCCTGATCCTGGCTCGCGTCGACGCCGGCGGGTTCGCCAGATCGCTTCGTGTCGGAGCGCGCTCGACCGGTCGTAGGTCGTTTCGCGGGAGCGCGCGATCTTGGTCAAAGCGACATCTTCAGGGCTCGAGCCCATGGTGACGCGGCGATTCTTCGTTGGCATGTTGAGAATTGGTGTATCAGAAGTGTTCGTCCGCTGTTGATGCCATCCCGATGACAGCTTCGGCGAGCCTCGCCGGCTGATCAAGCGCGACATTGTGACCGGCATCGAGCTCGAGGAGCGATCCGCGCGGCAGACTCGCGACCATTCGCCGCGCGACCTCGGCCGAGAGCACATTCGAGCGCGTGCCGCGAACGACGAGCGTCGGGCAGGAGATCCTCGCCAGAGCAGCCCAGCGATCTGAGGGCGCGGCTCGCCCGCTCATGATCTGCTCGAGCGCACGCTGATCCGATCGCCACACGAGGCCGTCGTCCTCTTCGCGGAGCGCCCACTCCAGGCGGTTGCGATAGACCGCGTCGACGTATCCCGGGGACGTCCGCTCGAAATACGCGCGGGCCTGGGCGCGCGACGCGAACCGCGCCGGCCGCTCGGTGAGCAGACGCCTCGCGCGCTCGCTCCCTTCAGGCAGGGGCTCGGGCCCGGCGTCGACGATGACGAGAGCGCGCACGCGCTCGGGATGCCGCGAGGCGAGATGGATCGAATGCAGGCCGCCCATCGAGTGGCCGACCACCACGGCCCGCTCGATGCCGCGCGCGTCCAGCACGGCCATCGCGTCGGCGACGAAATCCTCAGGCGCGTATGCCGATGCCGGACGGCCGCTCTCCCCGTGACCGCGGGCATCCGGCGCGATGAGCGCGAGGCGCCCATCAACGGCGTCCGCGAAGAGATCCCAGTACCGCCCGTAGTTGCCGATCCCGTGGAGCAGCAGGGCCGTCGGCTCCGCCCCTGGCCAGGTCCAGTGGACGAGCTCGACATCGGCACGGGTGACTGTCCGGCGTGTCGGCATCGCCGAATACTCTTCCACTGTGATCGCCGATCTGCGCGCGCTGGCCGACCGGCGCCAGCTGCTCGCCGACTTCGCGTGGCGCGAGTTGCGAGCGCGCTACAAGGGTTCAGTCCTTGGGTTCGCGTGGAACTTCGTCACGCCGCTGCTGCAGCTGGTCGTGTTCTGGCTGCTCTTCGGCGTCGTCCTGCGCACGCGGCCGCAGACCGCGACCGGCGAGCAGCCGTATGCGGTGTTCCTGTTCGTTGGCCTGCTGCCCTGGACGTTCTTCGCGACCTCGCTGCAGTCGGGCGCGTCCGCGATCCTCGCGAACGCGTCGCTGGTGAAGAAGGTGCGCATGCCGGTGCAGGTCCTGCCCGCCGCGAGCGTGCTCTCAGCGCTCGCGAACTTCCTGCTCAGTCTCATCGTGCTCTTCGCGGTGCTCATCGTGTTCGGCCCGCGCCACCCCGAGGGAGTCATCTGGCTTCCAGTGCTGATCGCGCTCCAGATCGTGATGAATCTCGGATTCGCGTATCTGCTGAGCGCGCTCGCCGTCTTCTATCGCGACGTCCAGCACATCCTCGGGATCCTCCTGCTCGCGTGGTACTTCCTCACGCCGGTCCTGTTCTCCGTCTCGATCCTCGACGACCGCCCGCAGCAGCTCTTCCTTCTCTATCTCAACCCGATGACCGCGGTGATCGTCGGGTACCAGCGCGCGCTGCTCGACGGCCTGCCTCCGCAGTGGGATGCCCTCGCGTACTCCACGGTCGTCGCGGTGGTGCTGTTCATCGCCGGCTTCTGGTATTTCGATCGGGCGAAGGACGACTTCGAGTCCGCGCTCTAGTC
>VBGS01000021.1 GCA_005889445.1 Chloroflexota bacterium | reverse complement strand
TCTTCCTGCCGTTCACGATCTATCTCCAGTCGGTCCTTGGGATGTCCGCGCTGGCGTCGGGCCTCGCGATGGCACCGCTGTCGCTCGTGTCGATGGTCGTCGCGCCGTTCTCCGGCCGGCTGGTGGACCGCATCGGCGGCAAATATCTCCTGATGGCGGGTCTCACGCTGTTCGCGGCCGGGACCGGCCTGCTGTTCTGGCGCGCGTCGCTCGACTCGACGTGGCAGACCTTCGTGCCTGCCCTCATGGTCGCCGGTCTGGGGATGGGCTGCGTCTTCGCCCCGATGACGACCGTCGCGATGCGCGACGTCGCCCCGCGCGATACGGGCGCGGCGTCGGGTGTGTTCAACACGATGCGACAGCTCGGCGCGGTGGTGGGCAGCGCCATCATCGGCGCGGTCCTGCAAGCGCAGCTCGCGGTCGATCTGCCGGCTCAGGCGTCCACCGCGGCCGCGCAGCTTCCCGCACCGTTCCGCGATCAATTCGTGAGCGGGTTCGCGCAGGCTGCGCGTGCCGGCTTCCAGGTGGGAGTCGGCCAAACGGGCGGCGCGCAGCTTCCGCCGAACCTGCCGGCGCAGGTGCTCGTGCAGATCCAAGCCATCGCGCGCCAGGTCTTCGAGCTCGGCTTCATCGACGCGATGCGCCCGACCGCGGTCGTCGCGATCGTCGTGCTGCTCGTCGCCGCGGCCAGCTGCGTCTTCATCGCGACGGTGCGGCGCCCTCGCGCGGTCTCCGAAGCGGTGATCGTCGCCGCTGCGGACTAGGTTCCGAGGCGACTCCCGGCGCCGACCGGCTCCCGCGCCGGCGCGAGGTAGGCGGAAGCCTGCATCGTGAAGAGCTCGGCGTAGCGGCCGCGAAGCGCCATGAGCTCCTCGTGGGTGCCATGCTCGACGACCCGACCCTCGTGAAGGACGTAGATCCGATCCGCTGAGCGAACGCTCGAGAAGCGGTGCGAGATCAACACGACCGAGCGACCCGCGAACAGATCGCCCATGCGTGTGAACAGGTCGTGTTCGGCGCGCGCATCGAGCGCCGCCGTCGGCTCATCGAGGATCACGAGCGGCGCGTCACGGAAGAACGCGCGCGCCAGCGCGACGCGTTGCCACTGCCCGATCGAGACGTCCTTCCCGCCCATGAAATACGGCCCCAGGATCGTCTCGTAGCGCTTCTCCCACGCGTCGATGAAGCTGTGCGCACCAGCGCGCTCAGCTGCCTGGATGATCCCGTCCATGTCCGCGAGCCGCGCGATCCGCCCGAGGCCGATGTTCTCGCGGGCGCTCAGCATGAAGCGGGCGAAATCCTGGAAGAGCACCGCGACCCGCTCGTAGATCCAGGCCGGCTCGAGGGTCGAGACATCGACGCCGTCCCACCGGACGCTGCCCGCATCGGGGCGGTAGAGCCCCGAGAGGATCTTCGCGAGCGTCGTCTTTCCCGAGCCGTTCTCGCCGACCAGGGCGATGACCTCCCCGGCGTCGATCTCGAGCGAGACGTCGTCGAGCGCGAGTCGCTCCTGCTGTGGCGCAGCCCCATCCTGCGCGTTCGAAGCGGGATAACGGAATGAGACGTGGTCCAGCTCGATCCGGCGGAACGGCGTCGCCGGCTCGAGCGCCCGCGGCGGACCAGCCGGCGCGAGCGCCGAGAAGGTCTCCCAGTCCTCGAGGAACAGGCTCGATTCGTAGAGCTGGGTCATGTTGCCGACAAGGCTGCCGAGCTGTCCCGAAAGCTGTTGGCTCGCGGCGACCGCCGCGCCGGCCTCGGCGACGCCGATGCGCCGTTCGATCACCAGATACGCGAGCGCGCCGTAGGTGAGCGCCGTGACGAGCGACGACGCGCCGGTGCTGAGGATGGAGTAGCGGGCGCGCTTGCGCAGGTTCGCGGCGAGCTCGCGAAGCCGCTCGTTCGAGAGCCGCTCGTAGAGCGCGCGCAGGTACGGCGTCAGCGCGAACGAACGGACCTCCTTCGCGTACTCGCGGCTGGTGAAGAGCCCGAGCACGTACGAGCGCATCCGCTCGTTGGGGGTCATCGATCTCCAGAAGTGGTACGTCTGGCGGCTGCTCGCCGCGCTCGCGAGCCACATCGGCACGAACCCAACGGTCGCGAGGACCAGCAGGATGGGTTGCAGCACGTAGAGCGCGGCCGCGACGCCGATGATGAGGAAGATGCTCCGTGCGAGACCGATCGCCGAACCGGTCACGCCCATCATCCGGCCCATCGCGTTCATCGCCCGGCGCAGCAGGTCCTGGAACTCGGGCGTCTCGAATTGCTTGAGGTCGATCGCGATGATCCGGTCGAGCAGGACCGAGTTCTGATAACGCTCGACCTCGGCCGAGAGCAGCGACTGCTGTTGCTGCTGCACGAGCCCGGCCGCGCTCGAGATGACGCTGAGCCCGATCATCTCCCCAAGCAGCGTGCCGACGCGGCTGAGATCGCCGCCGCTCCCCGTGGCCAGCACCGCGGCGATCAGGTCGCGTGTGATGACCAGCTGCGCGCCGGTCGTCACTGCTGTGATGGCCTGCGGAGCCAGCGAGATCAAGAACCGCCTCGGGGCGGCCGCCCAGACCAGCCGGAACGACGACCCGAGCACGCGCGGCACTCTGCGCAGCTGCCGCCGTTCGGCCGGTGGACCGGCCGGGCCACCCCTCCAGAAGATCAGCGGGCGGTCTCCGGCGGTGGAGGGATTCGTTTGGCGCGCACGTCGATGCGCGTCCGCGACGGCGTCTGGACGATGCGGATCATGACCGTCGCGCACGCCGTGCAGCGGAGCACGATCCCCGGCGCATGAACGAAGGCCACGAGGCCGCCGATCGGATCGACTCTTCCGCAGCTCGCGCACTCGGCGAGGACGGTCGTCATATCGTCGCCGTAGATCTCGGCGAGCGCCCCGGCGGCCGCGTTGCCATCGAGCACGAGCTCGTCCATCGGATCGCTCACGTGCCGCTCGGGCCAAAACGCTCGGTACGGATGCGCTCCGCGGGAAGGCCGATCCGCTCGAGACCGTCAGCCACGACCTCGACGAGGGCGGTGGGCCCGCAGACATAGGCGAGCACCTCGCCGCCGAGGTTCGCGCTCACCTCTCTCAGCATCGCGTCATCGATCCGCCGCGCGTACCCCTTCCAGCCGGGTGGCTGCGCCCGCGTCAACGTGTACGTCAGCCGGAGTCCGTCGCTCCGCCTGAGCATGTCGAGCTCCGCTCCGTAGATGATCTGGTCGTAGGTGCGCGCGCTGTAGAGGAGCGCGGCTGGCGTGCCGACGCCGGCCGAGGCGCGATGGCGAAGCATCGCCATCAACGGGACGACACCGGAGCCACCGGCGACGAGGAGGAGCGACCCGTCGATGCTCCTATCCCATACGAAATACCCGCCGATGGGGCCGCGCACCTCGAAGCGGTCCCCGACCACCACCGTGTCGTCGAGATACGGAGAGACCTCGCCGTCGCCGATGCGCTCGACCGTGAGATCGATCTCCCCGGTCCGCTCCGGCTCCGACGCGACCGAGTAGCTGCGCTGCGCCGAATACCCGTCCGTCGCCGTGAGGCGGACGTCGTAATGCTGGCCGGGTCGGTGAGCGGTCCAGTTCGGGAGCGACAGCGTGAGCGTCTTCACCTCCGAGGTCTCGTCCCGGAGAGCGGTGACCGTCGCGATCTGCCACTCGATCGTGCCTTTCACTCAGTCGCCCGAATAGCGCTCTTCTTTCCAGGGGTCGCCGTGGTTGTTGTAGCCGAGGGATTCCCAGAAGCCGGGCTGATCGCGCTCCATCAACCGCAGGCCGCGGACCCACTTGGCGCTCTTCCAGAAATAGAGCTGTGGCACGACGAGTCGCGCCGGGCCGCCGTGCTCGGGGGCAAGCGGCTTTCCGTCGTACTCGTACGCGACGAACGCTTGGCCGTTCAAGAGCTCGGGCAAGGGAATGTTCGTGGTGTAGCCGCCATCCGAGAACGCGGTGACGAACGCCGCGCTCCGATCGAGATCGACGTGCTCGAGCAGGACGTCAACGGAGACACCGCGCCAGTGTGTGTCGAGCTTGGTCCACTTCGTCACACAGCTGATGTCTTTGGTGAAGTCCTGCGCGGGAAGCTCTCGGAACTCGTCCCACGACCACTGCGCCGGCTCCTTCACGAGGCCTTCGATACGAAACGTCCAGGTGCGCAGATCCGCGCGTGGGGTCGGCCCGGCGGACAGCACCGGGAAGTCCTTGACGAGGTGCTGGCCCGGCGGGATCCGGCCCGCCGCGCCGCCAGCGTCCTGCCGTTTGCCCACGAAACCGCGCGTGATGAAAGGCTGAGGCACCGTTCTCAGCCTAGACCGGCTTCAACGCCGCGTACGTGACGGTGACGTTGAACTGCCGGCACCAGACCACGAGGCTCCGCACGCTCCCGAGGTCGACGCTTGATGGGATCTGGTAGTTGAACGAGCCATTCGTCGCCTTGAGCTTTCCGAGGTCAGTGAACGCGCCGGGCTTTCCATCAGTCCGGTCCGAGAGATAGACGTACATATCGGGCGCCCCCGCGATATCTACGTC
>VBGS01000020.1 GCA_005889445.1 Chloroflexota bacterium | reverse complement strand
TACTACCCGGCCGAGTTCTACGTCGCGCTGCTCAACAACCAGCCGATGGGCTTCTACTCACCCGCGGTTATCGCCGGCGACGCCAAGCGGCACGGCGTGGCGATCCTTCCGGTCGACGTCAACGCCTCGTACGCGCAGGCCGTCTGCGAGGAGCAGGCCGACGCGCCGCGGAGGTTCGCGGATTCGTCCAAGACGATCGCGGCGAAGCGCACCTGTCGCACGCACGACGTGCGCATCGGGTTCGAGAAGGTGAAAGGTCTCGGCGAGGACGAGGCCAAGGCGATCGTTGGCGAGCGCACGAACGGCCCCTATCGGTCGTTCGACGAGTTCGCGACACGCGTCGGGCTCAAGGAGGAGCCGCTGCGCAACCTTGCCCTGGTCGGCGCATTCGATTCGTTCGGCGAGCCGAGGCGCGCGCTCCTGTGGCGCGCCCGCGACGCGCACCGCACGTCGCCGTCATTCGTGCGGCGGGCGCTCTCGCTGCCGACGACCCAGGCGCCGTCGCTGCCGCCGCTTGACGAGCAGGAGCGCACCGCCCTCGACTACCGCATCACCGGGATTCCGACCGGCGCGCAGATCATGACGTTCTATCGAGAGGACCTCGCGCGACGCGGGGTGCTCCGCGCCTGTGACTTGGCAGATGGCCGTCACGGCTCGTTCGTGACCGTGGCCGGCGCGGTCGTGGTGAAGCAGCATCCCGAGACCGCGAAGGGCTACGTCTTCCTTTCGATCGAGGACGAGACCGGCATGGCGAACATCATCATCCGCCCGGCGACCTATCGAAAGTACAAGCGCGTCCTCGACAGCGATGCCGCGGTCGTCGTCGGCGGGGCGCTGCAGATCGTGGACGGCGTGATCTCAGTGCAAGCCCAGCGGCTCGACGCGCTCACGCTGTTCGCGAAGATCGCCGCCAGGGAGTGGCAATAGCGAGGCGCCGACGCCGTGTACGAATGTTGACGGCCGTTCGGATCAGTGATCCAGTCGCATGCGCGATCACGTACCTCCCGGCCAGATCACTCCCGGGAGGAAGAGACATGAAACGGCGCGCGCTTCTCACCAGGGCCGCGGCGGGCACTGCAGCGATTGGCCTCGCCGCGACCGCGATCTCCACTCAAAAGGTCGAACGGCTCCGCGAGGCTGCGCAAGATCTCGGAGCCCCGATCGTCGCCTACGTGACCGATCCCGCGAGCGGTGAGGTCGTCGTGATGGTCGGCGACAGCGAGGTGGTCCGTCGAGACGCGGCCCTCGTCGCTCGTCTCAGCGCCATCGCGAAGGAGGCTGTCGATGTCGTCACATCGTGAAGCCCCGGAGATCTCCAAGGACCCGGTCGCGGACAACACCGACCTGTACGCGTTCGTCGATCCGAACGACACGTCGAAAGTGACGATCATCGCGAACTACATTCCGCTGGAGGAGCCGGCCGGCGGCCCGAACTTCTTTCAGTTCGGCGACGACGTTCTCTACGAGATCAAGATCGACAACGACGGTGACGCGATCGAGGACATCACGTACCAGTTCCGCTTCCGCACCATCCTTGGCAACCCGAACACGTTCCTCTACAACACCGGTCCGATCACGTCGCTGACGAGCCCATCGTGGAACATGCGGCAGCTCTACTCGGTGACGCGCGTGGCCAAGGGCGGCAATGGCCGATCGAAGACCGTCCTCGGTACCGATCTGGTCTCGCCACCGGTGCGCATCGGCCCGCGCTCCACGCCCGGATACTCGGCGCTCGCAAACGCGGCGATCCAGACGCTGCCCGGTGAACGCAAGGTCTTCGCTGGACAGCGCGATGAGGGCTTCTACGTCGACCTCGGCTCGATCTTCGATCTCGGCGCGCTTCGGCCCTTCGGCAACCTCCATCTACTGCCCCTGCCGGCGACGGGCGGGAAGGACGGCACGAAGGGCTACAACGTCCACACGATCGCGCTCCAGCTTCCGAAGACCGACCTCACCCGCGACGGCAGCGCGCCCAGCGATGTCATGGATGCGCGCTCGGTGGTCGGCATCTGGGCGACCGCAAGCCGGCAGCGCGGCCGCATGCTCCGCGAGGAGGGCCCCAGCGAGTCGGCCGGCGGATGGGTGCAGGTCTCCCGTCTCGGCAACCCGCTGATCAACGAGGTCGTCATCCCGCTCGGCAAGAAGGACGGCTGGAACGCCCGCGAGCCGTACCGCGACGCGGACTTCCTGGCCCAATACCAGGACCCGGAGCTGCAGAACCTCTTGCCCGTCCTCTATCCGGGCGTGTTCCCGAACCTCGCGGCGCTGGTCGCAACCCCCGCTGCCACCCGCACGCGCGACGATCTCGTCGCGATCCTCGGCACGGGAATTCCGCAGGGCGTGGTCGGCGGATTCCAGAACTTCACCGGGCCCCGCGTGGCCGACATGCTCCGTCTCAACATGGCCATCGCCCCATCCGCGAGCCCGAACAGCTTCGGGCTCATCGGCGGCGATGCCGCGGGCTTCCCGAACGGTCGGCGCGTGGCCGACAACGTCGTCGCGATCGAGCTCCGCGCGATCGCCGGCGTAACGCTCCCACTGGTGCGTCCGACCTACACCGCGGACGGGGCCGCCGCCCTACTGACCGACGGCACCTCGAACGCCGAGGGCTACCTCGCGACGTTCCCATACCTCCAGCACCCGAACGAGGGTTACGAGCACTCGCACGACTGATGTCATCGGTGCTGCCGCGCGTGGCCATCACGGCTGCGCGCGGCAGCCGCCCCCACGGGTAGAGTCCTCGCCGACACCGTGGGGTCATCTGGTCCTCCGCCACGCGTCGTATCGGCCGATAAGGAAGATGTGATGCTGGTCGAACGCATCGCGCGTGGCGACGCAGAAGCTCTTGGCGAGCTCTACGACCGGTACGGTCGCGTCGCGTTCGGGATGCTCTACCGCATGCTTCCGGGCCCCGAGGCCGCAGAAGAGGTGGCGCAGGATGCTTTCCACGCGGTGTGGCGGCGGGCCGGATCCTTCCGGCCAGAGCGCGGCGCGGTCCGCACCTGGCTCCTCGCGATCTGCCGCAACGCCGCCATCGACTGGCGCCGCACTCGCGGCAAGCGGAACGAGCGCGAGGTGAGCATGGACAGTGCGGGCGAGCTCCTCGCGGAAGGAAAGGTTGACGAGCGGGTGCTCGATGCGCTCGCTGCGGAGCGCGTGCGCAAGGCGGTGGCGGAGCTTCCCGCCGAGCAGCGTGACGTCCTCTCCCTCGCGTTCTGGGGCGGGTACTCCCAGAGCGAGATCGCCGCGCGCACGAACACTCCCCTCGGAACGGTGAAGAGCCGCGTGCGCCTAGGCATGACCAAGCTTCGCCAGCGCCTGGTGGACGAGCGATGAGCATGACCGAAGAGCGTCACCCAACGGAAGACCTCGCCGCGTACGCGCTCGGCGCGCTCGACGAATCAGAGGCAACCGCGGTCGCGTCCCATCTCGAAACGTGTGACCGATGTGCGCGCGATCTCGCGCAGTTCGAGGATGCGCTGTACGAGGCGGCCGTGGTGGGAGCGGCCCGCGCGGAGACCCCGCGCGACCTGCGCAGGCGAATAGTGCTGCGGCATCGTGGCGCGCGCGCAGTGCGCGCGACCGACTGGAGCGCTCGCCTCCGCGAGTGGGTCGCGCGACCGGTGCCGCTCGCGATACCCGTCGCGCTCGCGGCGCTCCTCGTCATCTCGTTCGCCGCTGTCGGCACGGCGCGGCGCGAAGCGGATACCTACGCTCAGGCCCTGGCAGGGGTCGCCGACGGGCGGATCGTCGCGCTCGCTCCCCAGAAGAACGCGCCGGCCGAGGCGCGGGGCGCCCTCGTGATCCCGCGCACCGGGGATCCCTATCTGGTGCTGAAGCTATCGGGTCCGCCCACGGGGAAGACGTGGGAGGCCTGGGTCATCAAGGGACAGCGCCCCATCGCCGCGGGCCTGAGTGGCTCGGGTGGGATCTTCACCATCGTTCTCAGCGCGCCCCTGGACGCCGGCGATGTCGTCGCGGTCACGCTCGAGCCATCTGCGGGTTCGAGCGCCCCGACATCGGATCCTGTGCTCGCTGGTAGCACGTAGCGCCGACAACTCGCGCTCCCGCGCGCTGGCCAGCTCACGTTGGCGCACTCGACAGAGGTCGCGCGCGATGACGAGATCGTGGCCGTCGGAGCCTGGTCGGTCGGCAGGACTTAACACTCGCGCTCGACAATTCGGTGCGGACCTCTTTGACCGGCCTTCGATACCTCCGCATGCTTGTTCCGGCATCGCGCCAGCAGGAGACTCCGGCGAAGCCGAAAAGCGAGCAAGCGACCGAGGGGCGGCTGTGCAGGGGCGGTTTCGGCGGACGCAGGAGTTGGGGGAACGTGGACAACGAAAGCCAGAGGCGAGCAGAAGATCTGCTCGACTCAATCTTCAAGGTCGCCACCGAGCTGGTGAGGGGCGAGCGCGCGTCCCTTCTTCTACGCGCGGATAACTCCACTGACTTTGTGATCGCGCGCGCGATCGGGCTGGCGGACGACGTGAAGCGTCGGGTGCGGGTTCGGCCCGGCG
>VBGS01000083.1 GCA_005889445.1 Chloroflexota bacterium | reverse complement strand
GAGGCTGGCGAGCTGCTCGGGAGTCAGCGCCGTCGAGGTGCCGAGCCGGGCCGCGATGGCATCGCCGGGAATGAGGCGGATGAACAGGAAGGTGAGGAGCGAGATGCCGACGAGCGTCGGTATGGCGCCGAGCAGTCGCTGCGCGAGATATCGGCTCACGCCTCGCGCAGCGACCGCTCCTTAGTTATTTGTCGAGCCAGGTCTGCCGCAGGTAGATGATCGAACCGTTCGGAAGGTGCGTGAATCCCTTGGTCGTCGGGAGCGTCGCGTTGTAGTCCCGACCTACGAAAAGCCAGATGAACGGGACGCCGTTCACGAGCTCCTTCTGCGCCGTCGTGTACAGATCCTTGCGCTTGGCCGGGTCCGTCGTCGCGCGCGCCGTCTTGATCGCGTCGCTCGAGACCGGATTCTTGTAGCTCGTGACGAAGTTGAGGTTCCCGTCATCGGTGAAGTAGCGGTAGACGTAGAAGTCCGGGTCGGGACCGCCGCCGTTCAGCCCGGTCGCCATGTCGAAGTCGGCCTTGAGCCAGCGGTCAACGTACTGGGTGAGCTCGGTCGTCTCGATCTTCAGTGTGATGCCGGCCTCGGCCAGCTGCGCCTGCACCAGCTGGGCGATGTCCTTGCCGTACGCGGGCTCGGTGGTTGACGTCAGGATCGTGAAGGAGACCGGTCCCACGTTCGCTTCCCCAAGCAGCTGCTTGGCCTTCGCCACGTCGCGCGTGTAGAGCGGGTACTGCGACGTCGGCAACGCATAGTTGGCGAGGGCGGGCGCGATCGGGCCGGTGACCTCGCCTTCGCCGAACGCGACCGCGTCGATGATGGCCTTGCGATCGATCGCGTAGGCGATGGCCTGCCGCACTTTGAGGTTGTCGAAGGGCTTGCGCTTGGTGTTCACGAACAGGAGGTTGTAGCTGAGGCTCGGCTCGAGCCCCGACTCGTCCGGCACCACGTTGATCCGGATGCCATCGAGGTAGGGTTGGCCAGAGACGTAGTAATCCTTGTTGGCTTCAAAGCGCATGAAGTTGTCCGGGACCCATTCGGCGAGCTTGAACGGCCCGCTTCCGATGGCCGTCTCCTTCTTGGTGAGGTCGGCGTTCGCCTCGCCGATCTTCTTCGAGACGATCCCGGTGTTGGGGTGAGCCATGTAGGCGATGAGCGCGGCGTTCGGGTTCTTCAGGTTGAAGACGACGGTCGCCGGATCTGGCGCGGTGATCGTGTCGACGTCGCTGAAGAAGGACCGCGCCACCGCGGCGGTCTTCGGGTCCAGGATGCGGTCGAACGTGTACTTCACGTCGGCGCTCGTCAGCGGATCGCCGTTCTGGAACTTCACGCCAGTCCGGAGCTCTACCGTGACCCTCTTCCCGTCCGGCGATGTCCTCGGCATGGAGGCGGCCAGGTCGGGCTGCACGCCGAGGTTCTCGTCGAGGCGCATGAGATAGCTGTAGACAAGCTCGAAGACGCGGGCCGACGTGAACGCCGGCACCTTGTGGGGGTCGAGGTTGGTGGCCTCACCGGCACGGGCGAGGACCAGGGTCCCGCCCTTTTTCGGCTGGTTGGGCTGACTCGTCGTCGGCGACGGCCCGCTCGAGGTCGTCGGGGCGCAAGCCGCCAGGACCGTCGCGAAGACCAGGACCGCCGCAGTCAGTGTGTGCCGCATCAATGACCTCCCCCTCGCCGCTGTTGGCACATTACCACCGGTAATCAGGCTTCGAGCCGCTCCATCCCGACTGCTTCGACGGAGAGCAGCAAACAACCACTACGGACCGATGCGCGGTGACGCTCGCCCGCCGCGATAAGGATCGCCTCGCCAGGGCCGGCCGACAGCGGTCCCGCATCGAATTCGACCGTGAGCTCGCCGTCGACCACGAGCAGGAACTCGTCGCTCGTCTGCCGATGCCAGCTGCCGTCGAGCTTCCCCGATCCGGCGTGAAGCACGGAGACCCCGTTGACCGTGCCGAGCTCCGTGTTCGTCCAGGCGGGCGGTGCTCGCAGCGGCGTCGGATCCGAGGCAAGCGCGTCGCGCAGGCTGATCTTCTTGCCCACGCGCCGAAGGTCTTAGATCTTTCCCGTCGCGGCGTATCGGTCGGCGATCTCGAGCGCCTCGTCGATCGCGCGAACACCGATCGCGAGCTCCTCATCGCTTACCGACAGCGGGGGCGCGACGAAGAGCATGTTCCAGCGGCAGAAGACGTACACGTCGCGCTGCAAGAGCGCGCTCTTGAGCGCGTTCGCGAGCGGGCTGGTGGGCCCGTTCCAGCGCTCGAGCATCTCTTTCGTGCCGCGATCCTTGACCAGCTCGATCCCCGCGAAGAGTCCGCGCCCGCGAACGTCGCCGACCGACGGATGCCGTTCGGCGACCCTCCGAAGCTCCTCCAGGAGCTTGTTCCCCATCCGCGCCGACCGATCGACCAGTCCATCCTCGCGGTAGGCCTCGATGGTCGCCGCGCCCGCGGCGCACGCGAGCGGATGACCGCTATACGTGGATCCGACCCAGAGCACGTTCGCGTCGAAGTGACGCGCGATCCGGTCGCCGACGATCGCGCCCCCGAGCGGGACGTACCCCGACGTCACGCCCTTGGCGAAGGTGAGGATGTCAGGGACGATGCCCTCGTGGTCCGCGCCGAACCAGCGGCCGGTCCGGCCGAAGCCGGTCATGACCTCGTCGAGGATCAGCAGGATCCCGTACCGGTCGCAGAGGGCGCGCAGCCCGCGAAGATAGCCATCGGGCGGCACGAGCACGCCGGACGTCCCGGGGATCGGCTCGACGAGGATCGCCGCGATGTATTCGGGGCCTTCGTACCAGATGACCTCCTCGACGTGCGCGAGCGCTTTCTGAACGTCCGATCCGAAGACGGAACGGTACGGATCCGGGTTCAGGAAGTGCACGACACCGGTGATCCCTGGCTCGGCCGCCCAGCGGCGGTTGTCCCCGCCGAGGGTCATCGCTCCCTGGGACTGGCCGTGGAACGATCGCCACTGGGTCAGGATCTTGTGGCGCTTGGTGAAGAGCCGGGCGATCTTGATCGCGTGCTCGTTCGCCTCGCTGCCGCCCGTCGTGAAGATCGTCTTCGAGAGGTCGCCCGGCGTGACCTCGGCAAGCAGCCTCGCGAGCGTCGCGCGGCTCTCCTCGCCGAACGACGGCGTCACGTAGCAGACCCGCTCTGCCTGCTCCTGGATGGCGCGCACGACCCTCGGATGCCCGTGGCCGAGGTTGACGTTGATCAGGCCGGATGAGAAGTCGAGGATCCGGCGGTCACCCGCGTAGAGCCAGGACCCCTCGGCCCGGGTGATGACGAGCGGCTTCAGCCCGCCCTGGGCAGACCACGAGATCAGTACGTGGTCGACGGTGTCCTGGGCGATCGTCGCGGGGTCAGCGGTGCGTTTGGTGGCGACGGCCACGCAGCGAGTCTAGCCCGCGAAAACGACGACCGCCGGTGTATCTGCGGCGGTCGTCGCGCACGCGGCTGTTCGCTCAGTTGCCCCCTGGAGTGACCTGCACCGTCGCTTTCTTGAAGCCGCTGCCGTTGATGTCCGCGCCCGCCGACTTGAGGGCGTCCGCTGCCTTCTTGGCGAGGTCGGTGCGGAATGCCGCGTCTGCGGGCTTGCTCTTCAGGACCTGGTACGTCGTCGAGATGTTGACGGTCTGGTCCCACGCCGCCTTGTCGAGCATGCCGATGCCGTTCGGCGACGGCCAGATGAGCGCGTTGATCTCGTTCAGCTGCCAGGTCATGTGACCCTTGCCGAGCGTCGTCCCGGCCTTCAGCACGATGTCGACGCACTGGCTCTGGTTGTCACGACAGAAGATCCAGCCTTTGAACGAAGCCTGAAGGAATTTGGCCGCGATGTCCTCGTTCCCGGACTTCGAGAGCCATGACTGCCGCACGAAGACGTGGTCCTGGAGCATCGCCGTGCCGACCTGGTTGAAATCGATGACGTTCAGCTCGGCCGGGGTGTAGAGCTGGCCGGTCTTCGGGTTCTTCTGCTCGAGCACCTGCGCGTACTCGTTGTAGATCATGGCCTGGGCCGCATCGACCTGGCCGTTGAGAAGGAGCGACATGTCGAATGGCTGGGCCACGATGTTGACGTCGCTCGCCTTGGTGGGATCGATGCCGACCTTGCGCATCGCGGCGTAGAGCTCGGGCTCGTTCCCGAACCCCCACGTCCCGACCTTCTTGCCCTTCCAGTCCTCAGGCTTCGTGATGTTCTTGTCCTTGAAGGAGACCTCGAGGGTGCCCGACCGCTGGAAGACCTGCGCGATGTTGACCAGATCAGCACCAGCCTCGCGTGACGCGAGCACCTTCGGAACCCACGCGATGCCGAATTCCGCAGCGTCGGATGCGACGACCTGCTGCGGAACGATGTCGGGGCCGCCAAGCTTGATCTCGACGTCGAGACCGACGTCCTTGAAGTACCCCCTGTCCAGCGCCGCGTAGTAGCCAGCGAACTGCGACTGGGCAACCCACTGCAGCTGCAGCCGGACCTTCGTGAGCGTCCCGCCACCGCCACCACCCGTGCCGCCGGTGCCCCCACCGCACGAGACCGCGAGCACGATCGCGACGAGCGCGAATGACAGAGAACGAATGTGTGCGCCTCGCATGGCAACCTCCCTCGCGCGTGAGCGCGCGCGTTACGACGAGTCAGCACCCCGGGACGAGGCGTGCCACGGGATCGCGACGCGCTCGATCGCGACGATGATAAGGAAGAACGCAATGCTCACGGCCGAGGCGACCACGATCGCCGCCCAGGCGTTCGCGAATCGAAAGAACGCGGCCTCGGTGATGATGAACTGACCGAGCACGGAGCGCGACCCCCCGAAATACTCCGCGACGATCGCCCCGATCAACGAAAGCGTCGCGCTCACCCTGAATGCCGTGAAGATATAGGGGAGCGCATTCGGAACGCGGACCTTCGCGAAGATCGCAAGCTCACTCGCTGCGTACGAGCGCATGAGCTCGAGCGACGCCTGATCGACGAGCGTGAGACCGCGGAGCGTGTTGATCATGATGGG
>VBGS01000082.1 GCA_005889445.1 Chloroflexota bacterium | reverse complement strand
GGACCGTATCGGTTCGTGAGACATCCGATGTATCTCGGCATCGTCGCCTTCCATGCGGGGGCGACGCTCGCGCTGGAAAGCCTGCTGCTCCTCGTCGTCACGCTGGTCTACGTCGTGCCGTTCACGCTGATGCGGATCGCAGCCGAGGAGAAGGTCCTGCGCGAGGGCTTCGGCGAGAAGTGGTCGGCGTACGCGGCGCGTGTCCCGGCGCTCGTTCCGTTCGGTCGGTGACGCGGGGTCTAACGGTCCGCGACCCCTGCCCGCTCGAGCGCCTCGCGCAGCGAGGCCGCGCCCTGGACCTCCAGGCCCGTCCCGTTCAGGTCAGCCAGGCTCGCGGCCGGAACCACCGCACGCTCGAAGCCCAGGCGCTCGGCCTCTTTCAGGCGCACGGCCAGCCGCTGCACCCGGCGCAGCTCACCGCCGAGACCGAGCTCGCCGACGAATACGGTCCGCGGATCCGCCGGCCGGTCGCGCAGCGCGGACGCGACCGCCACCGCGAGACCGAGGTCAGCGGCCGGCTCGCGGATGCGTAGACCGCCGACGAGGTTCACATAGACGTCATGGCTCCCCGAGTTCAGACCCGCTCGTTTCGCGAGAACGGCGAGAAGCAGCAGGAGCCGCTGCGGGTCGGTCCCGGTGACGGTGCGCCGGGGCAGGCCGAAGCTCGTCGGCGTCACGAGCGCCTGGACCTCAACGAGCAGCGGACGGGTGCCCTCGACCGTCGGGACGACGACGCTCCCTGCGACCCCGCGACCGCGCTCCTCGAGGAAGACCTCCGAGGGGTTCTGCACCTCGCGCAGACCGTTATCCCCCATCTCGAACACGCCCACTTCGTCCGTCGATCCGAAGCGGTTCTTCGTGGCCCGCAGGATCCGGAAGGCGTGGAAGCGCTCGCCCTCGAGATAGAGGACCGCGTCGACGATGTGCTCCAGAACGCGCGGGCCCGCGACCGCGCCCTCCTTGGTCACATGTCCGACGAGGAAGATCGGGACATCGTCGCCTTTCGCGAGCTCGAGAAGGCGCGCGGCGCACTCGCGAAGCTGCGAGACGCCGCCGGCCGCCGACGCGATCGCGTCGGAGTTCATCGTCTGGATCGAATCGATGACCACGAAGATCGGACGCACGCGGCGGATGGCTTCGATGATCGATCCAAGGTCGGTTTCCGCTAAGAGGAGGATCCCGTCGCCGCCGATGCCGAATCGTCGCGCGCGCAGCTTCACCTGCGCGGCGGATTCCTCACCCGAGACATAGAGGACCGTTCCCTTCTCGGCGAGCGCCGCCGAGGCCTGCATCAGCAGAGAGCTCTTGCCGATGCCCGGGTCGCCACCCAGGAGCACGCATGAGCCCTGAACGATCCCACCGCCGAGCACGCGATCGAACTCCGCGATGCCTGTCGCGAGGCGCTCCTCCGCATCCGCCGGCACGTCGCCGAGCGCGATCGGCGCCCGAGGCGCGCGCCCGAGACCGCTTCGACCCTTGGGTGGCGCCACGACCCGCTCCTCGACGAAGGTGTTCCACCCTTCGCAGGAGGGGCAGCGGCCGGTCCACTTGGGGGACTGGAAGCCACATTGCTGGCAGACGAACGAGGTCTTCGGCCGAGGGGGCATTCACGCAAGTATCGGCCCGAACTTGACTTCGGGCGGAGCGGATCAGCTCCCGAGGTCCATGTCGTCCGGGACGATGTGCATCCAGGTCAGACCGGGTTTGAGCGCGATCGCACTGCCAGATGCGTCCGCGAACCGGTAGAGGTCGTTGCCCTGACGCGACCACTTGCCGTCGAAGCGCTTTCCGTCGCGGAGCACGACCGCGGTCCCGGTCCCGGTTCCGCGGTAGTCCACGGACGGAGCGCCGGCGGCGTCGGCCGTCCCGGCGATCTCCTTCACCTCGGTCTTGATGACGACGACCGTTGTCGGCATGACCTCGAGATTACCGTCGGCGTCGATCGTCGCTTTGCCCTCCTGCGTCCGCTTGTACGCACCGGACGCCTGATCGAACGTGTACGTGACGCGGCCGGCGGCGGTATACGGGATCGCGAGCGATGTCCCGGCGGTGCCCGCGGTCTTACCGGCGTCGGCAGCAAACTCGAACGCGGGAACATCCACACGCTCGCTCGCGGCCTTTCCCGCGGCCTCGCGGATCTTCGCGACCGACGTGTACGCGTTGTACGGCGCCACCTTGCCGCTCACCCGCTCGAACGCCTCGGGATGCTGGAACTCATCGACGTCGATGAACGCGCCGCTCGCCGCCGCGTCCCGCACCATCTTGGTCACCGACTCGGACGCGCCGACGTGGGCCAGGATCGCGCGCAGCGTCGACAGGTAGTTCAGATCCGACTGCCGCGCGCTCCGCACCGGTCCCACACGGGCGGCCTCCTGCGAATGGAAGACGAGGGCGTAGCGCGTGAGCCCGCCCTCGACCGGGATCTCGAGTATCACGTCCGCCTGCGCGAGCCCCGACTGCGGCCGGGCCGCCGCGTCGTTCGCGACCTTGATCACCACCGGCCGCCGATGCGAGCTGGCGCCGTCGGCCTGCGTGCCCCGAAGAGGCCAGATCGCCGGGGACGCGGGTCCAGGAAGCCCGGGCGAGGGCGCGCTGCCACCACAGGAGGCGATGAGAAGAAGGAAGACCGCGATGGCGACTGATCGCATCCCCGACGGGGATGCAACCGTCGTGCCTTAGAGAGCTACGGGGCGACGGGCTCCGGCTTGCGCTCTTCGGCCTCGGTCTTCTCGATGACGAGCTTGCCCTCGGCGGGGTGGATCCGGACCGTGTCGCCCGCGTGGAACTTGCCCTGGAGGAGCATCTCGGCGAGCGGGTCGGCGATCTCGTTCTGGATCGAACGCGCGAGCGGCCGGGCGCCGAAGTTGGAGTCGTAGCCGACGGAGGCGATGTGGTCTTTCGTCTCGTCCGTCACGACGAGCGTGATCTCCTGAGACGCGAGCTGCTTGCGCACGCCCACGAGCTCGAGGTCGACGATCCGGCGGATCTCTTCCCTGTTGAGCGGCTGGAACACGACGGTCGCATCGATCCGGTTGATGAACTCGGGACGGAAGAAGCGCTTCATCTCCTCGGTCACGCGTTCCTTCATGCGCTCGTACGCGGCGGTGATGTCGGGATCGTCTCCGCCGGCGGTCTTGCCGCGGAAGCCCAGCGCCGCCTCGCTCTTGAGCATCTTCTGCGCGAGGTTGCTGGTCATGATGATGATCGTGTTGCGGAAATCGACGCTGCGGCCCTTCGCGTCAGCGAGTCGGCCTTCGTCGAAGATCTGCAGCAGCATGTTGAAGACCTCGGGGTGGGCCTTCTCGATCTCGTCGAGGAGGATCACGCAATACGACTTGCGCCGCACGGTCTCCGTGAGCTGGCCGCCCTCTTCGTAGCCAACGTAGCCAGGCGGTGATCCGACCAGACGCGACACGTTGTGCCGCTCCATGTAGTCGGACATGTCGATCTTCACCATGTTCTCTTCGCTGCCGAACATGAATTCGGCGAGCACCCGCGCCAGGTGGGTCTTGCCGGTACCGGTCGGGCCGACGAAGAAGAAGACCCCGATCGGGCGGCGCGGGTCCTTCAGGCCGGCACGAGCGCGCCGCACCGCGCGTGCGATGGTCGTCACCGCGGGGTCCTGACCGATCACGCGGTTGTGGAGCGCCTCTTCCATCTTGAGGAGCTTCTGGGTCTCCTCCTCGGCGAGGCGGCGCACCGGGATGCCGGTCCACATCGAGACGACCTCGGCGATGTCCTCGTCGGTCACCTCGGGGCGCTTCTGGGACTGGGCCAGGAGCCAGTCGGCCTTGGCCTGCTGGAGCTTGTCCTGCTGGGCCCGCTCCTGCTGCCGGAGCGTCGAGGCGAGCTCGTACTGCTGCGCCTCCATGGCCTGCTCCTTTTCGGTGACGACTCGGTCGAGCTCCTTCTGCGCTTCCTTCACGTCGGTCGGAACCGTCGAGTAGCGCAGGCGGACCCGGCTGGCGGCCTCGTCCATGAGGTCGATGGCCTTGTCAGGCAGAAAACGATCGGTGATGTAGCGCGCTGACAGCTCGGCCGAGGCTTTCACGGCGTCGTCGGTGATGGACACCTTGTGGTGGTCCTCATACCGCGAGCGGATCCCGAGAAGGATCGCGACCGTCTCCTCGATCGAGGGCTCCTCCACCATGACCGGCTGGAAGCGCCGCTCGAGGGCCGCGTCGCGCTCGATGTACTTGCGGAACTCGTCGAGCGTCGTTGCGCCGATGCACTGCAGCTCGCCCCGCGCGAGGGACGGCTTCAGGATGTTCGCCGCGTCGACCGCGCCCTCGGCGGCACCCGCGCCGACGAGCGTGTGCAGCTCGTCGATGAAGAGGATGACGTCGTGCGCGTGCCGCAGCTCCTCGATGATCTTCTTGAGGCGCTCCTCGAACTCGCCGCGGTACTTCGTGCCCGCGACGAGCGAGCCGATGTCGAGCGTCAGAACGCGCTTCCCCTGGAGCGTCTCGGGCACGTCGCCCTTGACGATCCGGTGAGCGAGGCCTTCGGCGATCGCCGTCTTGCCGACACCGGGCTCGCCGATGAGCGCCGGGTTGTTCTTGGTGCGCCGGCTCAGGATCTGGATGACCCGCTCGATCTCCTTCTCGCGACCGATGACCGGATCGAGCTGCTGCGCCTTCGCCATCGCCGTGAGGTTCACGCCGAGCTGGTCGAGGGTCGGGGTCTTGGAGCTGGTGGACTTGCCACCAGCCAGGCGATGCCCTCACCTTCGCGGACGAGTCCAAGGAGCAGATGCTCGGTGCCAACGTGGCTATGGCCGAGCTTGCGCGCCTCGTCGATGGCAAGCTCGATGACCTTCTTGGTGCGCGGCGAGAGGGTGATCTCGCTCGGCGAGGTGGTCGAGTCCCCGCGGCCGATGATGAATTCGACGGCCGTCCGGACCTTCGAAAGCTCGACGCCGAGCGAGTCGAGCACGCGGGCGGCGACCCCTTCGCCCTCGCGGACAAGACCGAGGAGGAGGTGCTCCGTCCCTATGTAGTTATGGTTGAAACGGATCGCCTCGTCCTGGGCAAGCGCGAGTACTCGCTTGGCGCGGTCGTTGAAGCGGTCGAACGGTCCCATTTCGCGCGTCTTCTAAAGGTATCTCGGGTCAGGCGACATGTAGTTCCGATTATACGGACGCATTTTCATCTGACCGCGTTTCGTACACGACATTTCCTGTGGCTTGACGAATGGACAGTGACAGTCGTCGCCGCTCCGGCTCAATCGCCACCACACGGACACGGACCCCGTCACCCGGACGGAGGATTTCCGCCGGCGATCCGATCCGTCGGGAGGCGATCTCACTCACATGTATGAGTCCTTCGACCCCGCTCGACAGACGGGCGAACGCCCCGTAGGGCATCACTCTGGTCACGGTCGCATCGGTTTCACCGCCGACGCGCAGCTCGCGGACCGCTCGCGCCCACGGGTCCTCCTCCCGGCGCTTGATCGACAGCGAGATACGGCCCCCGTCTCGGTCGATACCGCACACGACGACGCCCACTCGGTCGCCGGGCTTGTAGAGCGCCGTTGGCTCGACACCTTTTTGCCAGGTGATCTCAGACCGGTGGACGAGGCCATCGGCCACCCCGACGTCGACGAAGAGACCGAACGTCGTCACGCTCGAGACGGTGCCATCGAGCTCGTCCCCTTCGCTCAGGTGGTGCGCCGCCTCTTCTTTGCGTTTTCGGCGCACGGCCTGAGCAGCCGCTTTCTCGGACAGGATCAGCCGATCGCGGCGGGGATCGGCCTCGATGACCTTGAGCGGCAACCGCTTGCCGACGTAGGCACGCAGCGCTTCGGGGACGGCGGACCGATCTTCGGCGGCGGCAGGCGCGAGACTCCCGATCGTCGAGACCTGAGATAACGGCACGAAGCCGCGAAGCCCGACGTCGACCACCAATCCGCCGCGATTCGCCTCGACGACCGCCGCCTCGATGACCTCTCCGCTCTTGGCGAGCTCGGCCATGTGCGCCCACTGCCGTCGATTGCGCGCGCGACGCAGCGACAGGACGACGCGGCCGTCCGGACCCTCGGGCTGCACGACCGCGGCGAATACCACGTCGCCGACCGAGATGCTCAGTCCTTCCGCGGTGGCTTCTCGCGCCGAGAGGACACCCGCGGAACGACCGCCGAGATCAACAAGCACTTCGTCGCCGCTCACGGCCGCGACCGTTCCTTCGACGACCTCGCCCGAGCGCAGGGGCCGGAGCGCGCGCTCGTCCGCCTCGGCGCCGGCGAGCAATTCCTCCATCGTTTCGGCTTCGTGGTCGGCGGCGCCCACCTCCGGATCGACGGCCATACCGGGCGGGCGGGCAAACAACGTGCCACCCGCCAAGCGGCCATACAATCCGCCGAACGGGGGCGAGGGAGGGGAAACCGTCAACTCGGCGGCGCACTGGCCCGAGCGACTTTCCCATATCACCGCTCTTCTTCGCGCCGAGGGAGCGGCTGTTCTCGCCACCTCCGGTGACAGGCTCTCCACCATCTTCTCGCATGAGATCTCTCCCGAAACGGACTGGCGGGAGCTCTTCGATGCCGACGCCGTCGTTCGGGCGCTGGGCGGTACCCCAACCGGTACCGCGATCGCCGCCGGTCGGTGGGACGAGCAGGCCGCGTTTGGACTGGTGACCCGACTCGATCTCCCCGAGAGCGAGGCTCTCCTTTGCGCCCTCCGGCACGGGATCCCCTTCGACGCCGTGGAGCTGTCGACGGCGAGCGCCGCCGCCGAGCTCCTCTCATTGAGCGTCGCCGACGGCCGGGCGATCGCTCACGCCCGTCGCGAGGCGGCCCAGCAGCTCGACCGAGCAGGACTTCTCGAGCGCCTCATCGCGGGCCTCCACGAGACCCGCGGCGCCTCGGCGCTGCTGGCGCGCGCGGCCGAGGAAATAGCCATGCGGATCGGGGCGGCGGGCACGTCGATCATGCTCGTCGAGGGAAACGAGCTTCGAGTCCGCGCATCGGTCGGCCTCGAGGTGCCCATTGGGCACGGCCAACGGATGGACGAGGGCATCGCGGGGTGGGTCGCCAGTCGGGGCGAGCGGATCGTGCTGCGTGGACCCATCGACGACGCACGATTTCGGGGCAGTGATCCACTGGCGGGTGAGGCGGTCGTCGTGCCGCTCCGATCCGGGGACGAAGTCATCGGCGTCCTCAACGTGAAGCGGCCGACCGGCGCGGGATTCGACGAGAAGCTCGAGTCACTGGATGCCATCGCGGACGACGTGGCGCGGGCGCTGTCGGCCGTGAACCGGATAGACGAGCTGGAGCGTGAGCGCAGGACCGCGACCGCACTCGGGGACGTGATGCGGCATGCCGCCGCGGACGACGCCCAGGCGGCCGCGCGGACCGCGGCGAGCGCGTTCGGGTATCACGCCGTCGCGGTGCGCTCCCTGGATGGACGGCTGCTCGCGGTCCACGCGGAGGACTCGGAGTGTCGCGACGCGGCCATCCGTGCGAGCGCCCGGGTCGAGCCCGCGGCGGGGGGCGTCGTCCGAGTAGGGATCGCTCGGCATGGCGCACCGATCGATGGCGCGGACGCCGAGGTCGCCGGGAAGGCCGCCGACGCCCTCGGACTCTTGGGCCACGCCGGGGAGCGCGAGGGCGACACACCGCGGATAACGAAGATCCGGGTGTTGGCCGTCGAGGACCACCCGGTGATGCGGATGGGCGTGCGCGCGCTTCTCGAGCGGGAGGGTCTTCACGTCGCGGGGATAGCCGCGACATCCATGGAGGCTGTGGACGCCGTCCGTGAAGATCCGCCCGACGTCGTCCTGCTCGATCTTGGGCTTCCCGACGCAACGGGCACCCAGGCGATCGAGCGCCTCCGAGAGGTCGCGCCACAGCTGCCGATCATCGCGTTCAGCGTTGAACGGTCCGCGGAGCTCATCCGTGCCGTGCTTCGCGCGGGGGCAAATGGCTACGTCTCGAAGGACTCGCCGACCAGCCAGGTGATCGGCGCGCTCGCGGCCGCGATGCAGGGTCTCACCGCTCTCGGAGCGGCCGAGGCCCGGGCGCTGAGCCGCGTGGCCGAGCAACCGCGATCGAGCCAGGCGCGCCGGTCCCGGTCCGCGAGCCGCTCACGCCACGCGAGCTCGAGCTCCTTCGTTACCTGGCCGAGGGCTACACCAACAAGGAGATCGCCCGGGCGATGGTGCTCGCCGAGGACACCGTCAAGAAGGGTGTGCAGACCCTGATCGCGAAGCTCGGCGCGACCGACCGGACCCACGCGGTGGTGTTGGCGTTACGGCGCCACCTCATCGAATAGCCCTAGCCAATCCGTACCCGGTCTCGGCGGTGACGCCGGCTCATTTCAGGCCGTTCTCTTTGGTAGGCCTTTCCTGAGGGGACCTGGCGATCAACAGCCGGTCCGTCCGGGTACCGGGCGTGGTGATGGTCGCTTGAATGCCCATAGGCAGGCCGGATCGGCGGTTTCTATGTGGGTATCGCAAATGGACCCGATCGGGGATTAACCGCTACACGGCTCACGCGCATTCTTCGGCCGCCGTCGCGCGGGGGCGATCTGGAGAAGCTCTCCGGTGGACGCGCGACGGGGCGGAGGGGGACTTGAGCGACTCGACCCTGCTTTGGGCACGGTACCGTTCCGGCGACACCGCAGCCCGGTGTGCGCTGATCGAGCGCTACGCGGCGCTCGCGACCCGCATCGCACGAGGCATGAACGTCCCGGTCGGCGCGGTCGCCGGCGAGGACGATCTCGAGTCCGCAGCTCTCGTCGGGCTGATCGACGCGGTGGACCGGTTCGACCCGGACCGCGGCGTCCCATTTGAGGGCTACGCGACCCTTCGTATTCGGGGTGCCGTTCTCGACGAAGTCCGCCGGGTGGACGACCTTGGTCGTGCCGACCGGCGGCGCCAGCGCGAGGCGCAGGCGCAGGGTGTGGAGGGCTCCCGCATCGCCACCGTTTCGCTTGATGACCTGATCGAGCGTGGGTATGGCGGTGAGGAGCAGCAGGACGAGGTCGCGGAGCGCTACGAGGCGGAGGATCTCCGCATGCGTGTGCGCTCCGCGATGGCCTGCCTTCCCCCTCGTCAGCGCGAGGTGCTCGAGCGCTATTACGGAGATTCACTCACGCTGCGCGAGGCAGGACTCCGGATGGGCATCAGCGAGGCTCGCGCGTGCCAGCTGCACGGCCGGGCGATCCAGAACCTTCGGCGAACGCTCTCGGTGGTCGTGCACGTCACGCCGCCGGCGATGCGCACGAACGTCCCCGCAGCGGCGTAGCCCTCAGCTCGCGAGCGCGACCTCCCGCTGCTCCGGCGAAAACTCGCGCGCGCGGAGCTCCAAGCGTTCGACGTCGGCGAGCCAGACCGCGAGCCCGAGCGGACGGACCAGCTTCGCGATCGCGTCGCGCCTGGCGTGGCCCATACCGCCCGCACCACGGAACAGCCGAGCGAGGTCGTCGAAGATCGGATGCGGGACCGTCTCGAATGCCATGAGCCCGTCGTGTTCCATCGGTGGGTCCATGACGAACATGGCGAGACGGTCGTACTTCCACCACACGTAATCGCGTCGGGTCGCGCGGTGCGCGATACGCATCCGCCGCAGGTGCGGTCTACCGACCAGCCGCGCGTCGCCGAGGAGCGAACCGAGGATCACCTGGAACTGCACTGGGTCGGGCGCAACGCGGCGAAGCGCGACGTGCGGGTGTGTTCCTGACACCGCGATAGTGATCGGCGGGCACTTGCTCGATACGCCCGTGGCGTTCGCGAGCGTTCAGCCCGCTAGGCTTGCCGCCGTGGAACCGGCTGCGAGGCCAACGTCCGACCCGCAGCCAGGCCGAGCCGAACCGCCGACGGCGGCGCGCCCCGCCGGCCGCGCACGCGGTCGCGAAACCCACCGCCAGACCAACTGGCTCCGTGACGTGATCCTCGGCGGCCAGGACGGACTCGTGAACATCCTCGGGATCATCCTCGGCGTCATAGCGGGAGGTGGCTCCGACACCGTTCTCCTCGCCACCGGTTTCGCCGCCGCGATCACCGAGTCCATCTCAATGGGGGCGGTCGGATACACCTCCGCAATGTCCGAGCGCGACTACTGCGAGGCCGAGATGGAGCGCGAGGCGAGGGAGACCGCGATTCCGGACGTCGAACGGCAGGAGATCCGCCAGATCTATGCGGCCAAGGGGTTCTCCGGAGAGCTGCTCGAGAGCGTCGTCGCCACGATCACGGCGGACAGGGATATCTGGCTCAAGACGATGATGGACGAGGAGCTGCACCTGCAGCCGAAGGTCACCGGCGACATCATCCGCACGGCGGTCGTCATCACGGTCACGACGCTCATCGGCCACCTGATCCCGCTCCTTCCATTCGTCGTCCTGTCACGGACGCCCGCGCTGGTCGCCGCGATCGCGCTCAGCGCGCTGTCACTCTTCGCGGTCGGGGTCTACTCCGCGCTGACGCTGGTGGGCAACTTGTGGACGAACGGCCTGAAGATGGTGACCATCGGCCTCGGCGCGGCCGCTCTCGGATTTGTGGTCGGTCGCCTGTTCAACGCCACGGGGGTGTGAGGACCGCTCGGCCGGCGCGCGTCCGGACTCAGGCCAGCGAGCGCGTAAGAGCGTTGCGCGGTGCGCGCGTCTCACGTCCGGCGGAAATGAAAAGACCCCGGCGCTTGCGCGTCGAAGTCTTTAGATCCCGGCCCTGACCTATTTTCCCGGAGACCGACGTCTCGAGTATCTTCGGCGCTGGTGGGCTTGACTGCTGTGTTCGGGATGGGAACAGGTATGACCCCACCGCTCCAAGGACCGAGGACTCAATTTTAGCGAATCCACTCAGGAGACGGCAAGCCGGTCGGGCCGGATGCTCGGGCGCTAGCGCGTCTTTCGCGGTATCTGCACCGCGAGGATCGAGGAAAGCGGACCGGCCACGATCTGACCACCGGGCTCGCGGAACATGAACCCCACGGTCGTGATGAGCTGACCGTCGCCGCGTGCGATCGCTTGGTCCCCGTCCAGGAATTCGTAGGTGTCGAGCGCGAAGGACTCGGGCTCCACCTCGTGCCACCGGTCGCCGAGCAGGACGTGCTTGATCTCACCGAGCTGGATACCAAGCGTCATCTCATTCACCTCCGCGCCGCACTAGTTTGGCGCCGGCGCAAAGAAAAAGGCCTCCACAAAAAGCGGAGGCCTAATCGAGTCCACGGATCACCGACAAGAGGAAGACGAAACAAGATGTTCGTACCGCGCCGGGACCTCATCGGCCCGGCTGAATGCTGGAAATTAGGTCAATGGTTACCCAGAGGGTGAGCTCATCTCGAGGTCGGCTTCCCACTTAGATGCTTTCAGCGGTTATCCGGAACGGACATAGCTACCGAGCGGTGCCCTTGGCAGGACAACTCGTACACCATCGGTCCGCTCACCCCGGTCCTCTCGTACTGGGGGCAACTCCTCTCAACTCACCTGCGCGCACACTGGATAGAGACCGACTTCTTGTTACTAGGCCAGCTGATTTCTAGTTTTCGCTGGCACCCTGCGTCGCCGCAGGGATCCGACCATATCTTCTCGACTCACGTCGAGTCCGGCGTATGGCCTGTGAGGATTCCGATCGTTCGATCGGTCTTTCCTGCTGATTGTCCGCACCTCTCGCGTTTTCACTGCTTACGCAGTAGCGGAGGATTCACGGAGTTTCCAGCATTTAGCCAGATTTGTTCTCGGCTTGCGTTGCCGAGCTCTCATTCATTAACAGGCACTACGAACATTGCGTGAGAGACAACAGCTCAATCTCGAACTGTTTCACAACGTTCTGAACCCAGCTCGCGTACCGCTTTAATGGGCGAACAGCCCAACCCTTGGGAGGTACTGCCCCCCCAGGATGCGACGAGCCGACATCGCGCAATCTCCGTCGTTACCGACGGTGCAGACTATCTCTCCACCCTGCTCGTAAGAGCGAGGGGCCGGCGTTTGATGACGCTCATAGATTGCTTCGTTCGAAGCGGAGCGACATCTCACCACTCTTCAGTGGATCAGTCGTTACAGGGTCATGTCCAGGGAACTTGTAGAGCATTTCTTCCAGCATGTGAGGCTGGACGATTTCAATGAATCGCGCGACGCTCTCTACCGCAATACGAATCCGATAGTAGGTCTTGTCGCGATTCAAAGTTGCTCGGATCGACCACTGTTTCGCCAACATCGCTAGAAGGCGATGCTGACTCTCGAGATCAAACTGCTGGGTGTTCAGATAAAGAGCCCGGTAGCTCTTTGATCCGTCATCCATGAACCACACCGCTAGAGAGAGCGGCGTGAGCTCGACTTCTGGAACCGACTTTCGTCGATCCGAGTAGAACGACCAATAGAAGGGCGTCAACTCGGGAAGACTCAATGTCGTGAACCGGTAAACTATACGCCCACCGTTTCCAAAATGGAGCTTCGGTGGCGTTCCCACCAAAGCACTCAGTTGCTGGTACTTCCAGTCAACATACGAGCGCTGGTGGGCTCCATGGTTGAACTCGATCAGCGCGTTGGCCTTGCAGCGCATTGCGCCATCGCCCAGCAGCGATCCGATGATGAGTGATCGCTGTTCCTTGGACAGACTTCCCACGGTGTTGTCCTCGGTCGCCACTTGCGCGACACGATAGGAGTCCACCGTTATAAGCCGGTGCGTGAATGGCGTTTCCGCCATCTCACCCCATGTTGTTGAGGTGCCAAACCACGCCGTCGCTGTGAACGCTTGGGCGTGATAAGCCTGTTATCCCCGGGGTAGCTTTTATCCGATGATTCCTGACCCTTCCACTCGGGATCAGAAGGTCACTAAGCCCGACTTTCGTCCCTGCTCGGCGAGTAAGCCTCACAGTCA
>VBGS01000081.1:4793-9442 GCA_005889445.1 Chloroflexota bacterium | reverse complement strand
TCCGTCACCGCTCAGCGGCCCAGGAACGTACGCGGAGGCGCGACGTCGACGACTGGCCGAGTGTCGCGCTTGCGCGGGCCCTCGCGGAGTCGCGGGGGGTCGCGATCTGGACGAACGACAGAGATTTCGAGGCCTCCGGCCTTGAGACGATTACCACAGCGCAACTGCTGGCGAGACTCGACCGACGAACTCGGCTGTGAGCTCCTCGATGAGCCTCCTAGTGTCGGCCTGCCGACAGTCGCCGCGGAAGCGCGGCCACGTTGGGCATACACCCCCGTGCCACCATCCGCACGTCACGCGATAAATCGGGTGGAGGGGAAGCATGCCGCGGACCTTGATCGTCATCGTGCTGAGCGCGCTCCTCGCGGTCACCTCGATCGGGAGCTGGCCGGCGGCCAAGGCCGACGCCGCGGGGGTCGGCTCGACCATCTATCTCCCGAACATCACACGAATGCTCGGTGGAGCGGACGGCTGGCAAACGCCGTTCATCGTCCAGAACGTCGGCTCCGTTGCCACGGACGTCACCATGGACTTCTTCGCGTTCAGCGACGGCAGACTCGTGAAGACGCGAACGATCCCGGCGGTCATGCCGGGGACCTCGGTCTTCCACGATCCCAACAGCGACACCGAGCTTCCCCAGGGCGGGCAGTTCTCGGTCGTCGTCAGGTCATCGAGCTCGCCCATCGTCTCGGTGGTCAACGAACATCAGAACGTCACCAACACGAGCCGGCAGGAGGCGCTCTCGTACCTCGGGATCAGCTCGGGCTCGACGCGGGTCTTCCTGCCGTACGCCGCGAAGAACGCAGGAGGCTGGCTCACGACCTTCATCATCCAGAACCTCGGCGTCGCGCCGGCCAACGTGACCGCGCAGTTCCGGAGCGTCGACGGCACGCAGACACCGTCGGTGTCGCGCGTCATCGGCCCGGGCCGCTCCCAATTCGTGGACCCGACCGTCGAACCATCGGTCGCCGCTGGGGTCGAGTATTCGGTCGCTCTGGTGTCGGATCAGCCGATCGGCGTGGTCGTGAACGCGCACAACGATGCCGCCGGCACCGTGGCGCCGAAGGGCTTCAGCTACAACGGCGTGGCCGCGCCGAGCGGCGACAACGCCTTCATGCCGTACGTGCAGAAGAATGTGAACGGCGGAACAACTCGTCTGGCCGTCCAGAATGCCGGCAGCGGCCCCACGACCCCGCAGCTGCGCTTCCGTCTCGCCGCGCAGTTCGCTACCCCGATCGTCGTCACCGGGCCGCAGCTCGCACCCGGAGCGATGTGGGTGTATGACCCCGCGACCAACGCCACGATCGCCGACGGCGAATACGGCGTGACCGTCGCCGGCGGACTGTGGGCCGTCGTCGGCGCGACCTTCTCCGCGACCAGCGCCGCGGGAACGACATCCACCGATGTCCGCTCCGCGAAGCTCTACTTCCCGAACGTCACGAAGACACTCGGCGGCGCGAACGGCTGGACCACGCCGCTCGCCATCCAGAGCACCGGCGCGCACAGCGCGACGCTCAAGTGGTACCGCTTCTCGGACGGATCGCTCGCCTACTCGCAGACCCTCATCTTCAACGAGTACGCGCAGACCTTCCGCATCGATCCACGTCAGATCCCCGATCTTCCGGACAACAGTCAGTACGCCGTGGTCGCGACCGCGGGACTCGGCGGCTACGGCGGGATCACCGGCCTCGTCACCGAGATGAACCTCTCCGGCGGCGATGGCTGGATGACCTATGAGGGCGTGCAGCAACCGGCCGCCAATCCGTTCGGAACCCCAGGCTGCACACCGGCCTCGGGGCCATCGGGCACGACCTTCAGCTGTGCCTTCTATGGCTTCGCGCCCGGTTCCACTGTCACGAGCATCGTCGTGTCCAACCCCGCTGGAGCCGCTGGGTCGGGGTCGCCGACGTTCCACATCGTCGGAGTTGACGGCTCTCTGCTGGTTCCGTTCAGGGCGCTCAACACCGGTTCGCGGACGATGACGGTCACTGTCGGGACCCAGACGCAGTCTGCCAACATCATTGTGTTCGACCCGTCGTTCGCGATGGTGTTCTCCGAGTCGAAGTTCGGCGCGGTCACGATCAACACGCTTCCGGGCATCGCCTGCTCGCTCACGGTGCAGCTGCCGAACGGGCAGATCCTCAGCGACGATGCCGGAACCAGCACGCGCATCACGAACCCGCAAGGAAATGTTGCCTGGGTCTACACCAAGCCCGCGAATACGACCGGCACCGGAATGAACGTCGTCGACTGCACCTCCGGGGCGGAGTCGCCTGAGCGTTCGGCGACATTCACGGCGCCGTAGACATGCGGCGGAGGGAGCGCATAGCAACCTAGTTCGGAGGCAGCGGCTGCCTTGAGGTGTGTGTTCGCTCTCATCATCGGCTTGGAGTCGCTGCTCTGCGCGCTGGAAGCGCAAAAGACTCAGGTTATACTTTCGGTATGAAGACCGCGGTGTCGCTCCCAGATGACCTCTTTGCCGAGGCAGAACGGATTGCTCGACGCCTGAAGAAACCCAGGAGCAGGGTCTACAGCGAAGCCATCAGAGAGTATGTGGCTCGCCATGACCCGGACGTGGTCGCCGCGAAACTCGACGAGGTAGTGGGCAAGCTTGAGACACCTGGCGATGAGTTCGTCTCGGCCGCCGCACGGAGAATCCTGGAGCAAATGGACTGGTAGTCGCTCAAGGCGACATCTTCTGGGCCGAGCTACCTGTTCCCAAGGGCTCCGGGCCCGGGTTTCGCAGGCCGGTCGTGATCGTGCAAGGCGACGCTTTCAATCGAAGCCGGATCGCGACCGTCATCTGCGTGCCGATGACAAGCAACCTGCACTGGGCGGAGGCACCGGGAAACGTGCTCCTCTCGGCTCGCACGACCGGGCTGGGCAAGGACTCGGTGGCGAACGTCTCGCAGATCATCGCTGTTGACCGTTCCGTTCTCACGAAGCGGGTCGGACACCTGCCACGGCGACTGCTCGAGCTGGTGCTCGCCGGCGTCGACCTTGCACTCGGACGGTAGCGAAATCGCGCGCGCGTACGAGCCCGCTCCCGTCTTCTGCTACTGCATCGTCGCGGGCAACCCGTTGTGCTCCCAGCGGATCGAGAAGTCGGGCATGAGGAACGCCATCCACGAGCCGTCATCGGAGGCGGCGACGTAGATGCCGCGGATCTGTCCACCGAGGACGAGCACGCTCGGATCGCTGTAACCGACGCTTGCCGCGCGCGCCGTGTCATTGACGCCCCAGTCCGAGAGGGGCATGCCGTCGAGCTCCCAGCGGACGCGACCGCTCGGCATCTGGAACGCGACGAGCGTCCCGTCGGCCGACGCCATGAGGAACGCCCCGCCGAAGGATGAAGTGAGCCCGGGGTCCGCGAGCGCCGGCGTCGCGATCGCAAGCGAAAGGATCGCGCCGATGAGGATCGTCTTCAGCTGTCGCATGGCCTGACCTCCTTCGTACGCCCGAGAGACACGCACACGCGATTCCCTGACGGGCGGCGATTGCAACGCCGGGAATTCGGTCGTGTGGCGTTTGCGTAACCGTGCGGGCGCGGACATTGATCGCGGATTAGCGACTCCATGAGGGGTCTTGAGTTCCGGACAGCGAGCCCTCGCGACGTTTAGCGATCGCTTCATCACTCGCGAACGATGACTTATGACATCGCTGCCTAACGTCTGGGCGCTGGAGGAGGAGAGCGCAATGACAGACAAGGTGATCGTCGGCACCGGCAGTTATCTCCCCGAGCGCGTCGTGACGAACGACGACATCGAGGCGATGGCGCTCGACTTCGATCGGGCGCGCGCGGGCTGCGCGCTCGACGAGTGGTGTCGGAAGCAGATGGGGGCGGTGCAGCGGCGTCGCGTCGCGCCGGGCGAAGGAACCTCGGACATGGGCACGCGTGCGTCGCTGTGCGCGCTCAAGGACGCCGGCATGAGCGCGACGGACATCGATCTGATCGTGCTGGCCACGATCACCAGCGACCACCGCGTCCCGCCGTCCGCAGCCCTGGTGCAGCGCGATCTCGGGACGCCCGCCCGGTTCATCCAGCTCGATTCGGCCTGCACTGGGTTCGTCGATGCGCTGATGGTCGCCGACGGTCTCCTCGATCGGCTCGGCGCAGAGACCGCCCTCGTGATCGGGAGCGACGCGATGTCGCACTACATGGATCCGCAGAAATTCCGGGCGCAGACGATCTTCGGCGATGGCGCGGGCGCGGTTGTCATCCGGAACGGTGCGCAGAACGGCCACGGCGTGAAGGCGTATTCGACCGGATCCAGCGGCGCGGATGGCTTCATGGTCGCGGTGCCTGCTGGCGGGACGAAGCGACCGATCACCGAGGATGTGCTCGCCAAGCGCGAGCAGTACATAGAGCTTGCTCTCAAGGTGATCCCGCCGTTTGGCGTCTCGAAGATGGTCTGCGCCACGAAGGACGTGCTGGCGCGCGCGCACGTCAGCGCGGAGGACATCGACTGGGTCGTGCCGCACCAGGCCTCGCAGAACATCGTCGTCGAGACGGCCAACCAGCTGGGGATGCCGCTGCATAAGTTCTTCATCAACTTCGCGCGAGTCGGTAACACCTCGGCCGCGTCGATTCCCGTCGCCCTCGACGAGGCCAATCGCCTCGGATGCCTGCGCGACGGCGAGCGCGTCCT
>VBGS01000081.1:0-4784 GCA_005889445.1 Chloroflexota bacterium | reverse complement strand
GAAGGAAAGGTCGCCTTGATCACCGGGAGCTCGCGTGGGATCGGACGTGCTATCGCGGTGCGGCTCGCGCGCGGCGGCGCCGATGTGATCGTGAACTACCGCACCCGCGAGGAGGAAGCTCGGGTGACCGCCGCGGCGGTCGAAGAGGCGGGCTCGCGCGCGACCGTCGTGCAGGCGAACATGGCGGACCCCGCCGACATCGAAGTCCTGTTCGCGGCGGTCCGCGACGGGCCCGGCGCGCTCGACTTCCTGGTCTGCAACGCGGCCGCTGGCCATCAGGGGACCATGCTCGAGGCGACGGTGAAATCGTGGGATCTCGCGATGAACGTGAACGCCCGCTCCTATCTCCTGTGCGCGCAGGCCGCGTTCCCGATCCTCAAGGCCCGCGGCGGTGGGCGCATCATCGCGATCACGGCGAAGATCGCCACCGATCGAGCGTTCCCGTTCTACGGGACCGTGGCGGCATCGAAAGCCGCGATCAACACGCTGACGGCGTACCTCGCCGTAGAGTTCGCGCCGCACGGGATCTCCGTCAACGCGATCTCACCCGGCCTCGTCGACACCGAGGCGCTCGCATACTTTCGGCTTGGGTCGTCGCTCTTCGAGAAGGCCCGCCAGCTCACGCCATCGGGGCGTCCGACCAGCGTTCAGGACATCGCGGAGCTCGCCGCGTTCCTCTGCTCAGATCGGGCGAGCCAGATCAACGGCCAAGTGCTGGAGGTCGACGGCGGCTATACGAAGCTCTTCCTGTGACCGGGTCCGCATGGTCGGACGCTGTCGCGGCTCGCTACCGAACCGCGAACTCCGCCGTCGCATCGACGTTCCGCCCATCGCGCGCGCAATCGATGAAGTAACGTCCGTAGCCCGCGCCGGCGCCGGCGATCTGGGTCGAATACCGCCACGTCGCTCGACCGGCGCTGTCGACCTTTTGGTCGGTCAGGAAATCGCTGGCGAGCACGGTGTTGCCTGAGGGCAGCTCCGCTTTCGCTCGGCAGGTCGCACCGGGTGACGTCTCGATGATCAGCGTGCCGTAGCCCGACATCGTCACCTTGATCGCGAGCTCCGTCGGGGAGGGCGACCCGACGCCGGGCGCGGCGCCGTGCCCGCCGCGCGGCGGCTCGGATGACGGCGTCGATCCCTCGCCTGACAGTGCAGGCGAGCACGCCGCGACGGTGACCGCCAGCAGGAAACTGAGCAGCCCGAAGGAAGCCTGTCGGCCGCGTAGGTCCACCCCGTGCCCCCCGTGATCGTCAGCGCCGTGAGGATCGTAAGGGTTCGGTCAGTCCGTCGCGGCGCGTTCCCTCGAGGGCTCGTTGTCGTGGTTCGCGACCTGAGGCGCCAGCGGGAGGTGCACCGTCACGAGCGACCCGCGCATCCCGCCTCGCGGGATCAGCACGAGACGGCCGCCGTTCGCGGCGACCAGGAGCTGAGCGAGCTCGATATCCGCGGGCTCGAGCGCGCGAGTCTCGGAGTTGATCTCGAGCGCCGCCTCGCGCCCGGATATGCGTGCGAGGACCGTCACGTCGTCGTGTGGTGAGAGCTCGAGACAGCGGTCGATCACGCCGGCGAACGCCTGGCGGAGCAGGTCGGCGTCCGCATGGACCATGAGCGGCTCGCTCGCGAGACTGAGGAGCACGCGCGCCCGTGCGGGAGACTCGTCGGCCGCCTCGGTGACCACCTGCTTGAGCTCCACCTGTTTCGGATCGAGCCGGAGTGCCGACGGATCCATCCTGCCGTTCGCGATCAGGTCCGTCGCCAGGAACGCCACCTCCTGGATGTGGTGGCGCAGCGCGCGGTACTGCGCTCGCATCGCCTCGGACGAGTTCCGGACGAGCGGCTCCTCGAAGGTGCGTACGAACCAGTCCAGGGCGTGCAGCGGCCGCGGAAACTCGCGACCGAGGACCCTCAGCAGCGCGTTGCGGTCGGCATCGACGCTCTCCCAGTGACGTCGCTCGAGGTCATAGGCGGCCTGTCGAGCGGTCCGCTCGCGATAGAGCCGATCGGTCACGACGGCGAGCGCGACGAAGACGCCGATTCGCGAGAGGCCGTTCCACAGCGCCGTCGCGAGAACGAGATCGCGAAGCAGATCGTCGACGACGAACTCGGTCACGGCGGCGAACAGCCCGTAGACCACCGCGGACCGCCAGCCAATGAACCAGGCCACGAGGACGACCGGGACCATGTAGAACTCGGTGAAGTCCACGTCGGCCGGGGTCAGGAAGTCGAGGAGGCCGATGGCGACGGTGATCGCGGCGGCGAGCAGCAGCACCCGCCGATCTCCACGATTCATCGGCTGGCGAGCCTAGGTCACGCCCGGAGTCGAGCAAAGGTACGACGCCGGCCTTGATGGCGCACTGAGACTCGGGCCTCTCGCGTCCCTTACGTGAGGCGGCTACGGGTCAACGCGACGAATCGGGCCTCGCTCTCGGACCACGTCGGCAGGCGCCGTGCGCGCAGCAGCGATCGACGCGCGAGCGCGCGGCGCGAGCGCTCATCGGTGACGAGCTCCTTGAGCGCCGCCGCGAGCGGCGCGACCCGTCCGGGCGCGACGAGAACAGCCGCGCCGTCGGTGACCTCGCGGACGCTCGGAATGTCGCAGCCCACGACCGGCAGGCCGTGCGCGAGCGCTTCGACGCACACGATCGGGTAGCCCTCGCGGACCGACGGCAGCGCGAAGACGGACGCGGCCGCGTAGCGGCGCGCGAGCGCGCTCTGCCCGAGCGAGCCGTGCACGCGGACGCGTTTGGCGAGCCCGCGCGCAGCGATCGCGTGCCGCACGCGGGCGGCATACGCGCGGTCGGGCGCATCGCCGACCAGATCCAGCGACGCCTCGGGTACGCGCGCAAGCGCCGCGACGAGGGTGTGGATCCCCTTCGCGGGTGTCCAGTTAGCCACGCAAAGGACGCGACCGTCGCCGTTGACGTGCCGCCGTATGGCGACGGCGTCGCGGCCGGGCGGGATCACCGCGATCCGTCGCCGCTGGATCCCGCCAGCGACGAGCTCGTCCGCGAGCGCGCGGCTCACCGCGATCACGCGATCGGCGCGACGCCCGAGGCGCATGGCGCCAAGCCGCATGTGCGCGAGCACCACGACCTCGGATCCGCGAGCCCGCAGTCGAGCCAGGTGCGGCGCGGCGAACGCCGCGGCGATCGTGTCGACAAGTACGAGCGGTGCGCGCAGCTCGCGGAGCCGCGCCGTGTCGCGACGATCGCGGAGCAGGACGGTCGTCACGGGAATCCCCTCGCGCCGTAGCGCCGCGAGCATGTGCCGGTTGTAGAGATTGCCTCCGGTGCGCCGCGCGGGATCTCCCGCGGTGACGAGCGCGACGTCAGGCGTAGTCGAGGACCACCTGGACCGTCTCGGCGGCCCCGCCGTCGAGGAGCGCGTACGCCTCCGCGGCTTGCGCGAACGGGATGCGGTGCGTGATGAGGTCAGCGAGGACGAGCTCTCGTAGAAGGTCGGTCGCGAGCTCGAGCCGCCGCTCGCGGTCCCAGCGGGGGGCGAGCGCGGGATCGATCCGGCCGACCTGCGAGCTCACCAGACGCACGCGGCCGCGGTGGAAGCGGCCGCCGAGGTCGAGCGGTACTGGCTTGTCGCCGTACCACGAGCAGACGACGACGGTGCCCTCGATCGCGACGGAGTCGATCGCCTGCTGGAGCGCGGATGGGCTGCCGCTCGCGTCGATGGCGATGTCGGCGCCGCGTCCCGACGTGAACGTGCGCAGAAAGCTCTCATCGCCCGGGGCGATCGCGGCGTCCGCGCCGCAGCGCTCGGCGAACGAGCGCCGCAGGGCGGTCGGCTCGACCGCGATGACGCGCGCCCCCGAGCGACAGAGCAGCTGCGTCACAAGCAATCCGACGACGCCCTGCCCGAACACGGCAACGACCTCGCCGAGACGGGGCTTGGCGTCGAACACGACGTTGACCGCGGTCTCGAGATTGGCGAGGAACACACCCTGCTCCGGCGCGGTGCGATCCGGCAGCCGACGCACGAGCGACTCGCGGACGACGTACTCGTCCTGATGCGGATGCAGCGCGAAGACGAGGTCACCCTCGCGCAGCCCGCGGACATCGCGCCCGATCGCGACCGTGTGGCCGACGCTCGCGTACCCGTACTTCAGAGGAAAGCCATACCCACCGGCGAGCGTCGGCAGATCGAGCGCCAGATCGGCATCGACCTCGCCGCGGTACACGAGCATCTCGGTGCCGTGTGAGATCGCGGAGAGCGCCGCGCGAACGCGTACCTCGTCCGGACCAGGATCGGCGAGCTCCTCGGTCCGCAGCTCCACCGATCGCGCGCGCGCGAACCAGACCGCCGCGGCCATTTACGCCCGGACCGCGGGCTCGCCGTAGAAAATGACGTCGCCGCCGTACGCGGTGAAGCCGGCGCGCTCGAAGGTCATCGCGTCGCGCAGCCGGTCGATGCCGAGATCGCCGACCGCGGCGATCCCCTCGCCGATCACCTTCGGCGCGATGCACACCGTGAGGCGATCGACCAGGTGCTCGCGCAGCGCCGACGTGATGATCCCGCGGCCGCCCTCGATGAGCAGGCTGCGGATGCCGTCGCGGCGCAGGCGGGCGAAGAGCTCGCGCATGTCCACTTGACCCTCGGCATTGGCCTTCACGCAGAGCACCTCGGCGCCCCGCGCGCGGATCGCCGCCGCGCGCGCCTCGGTCGCCAGCGACGTGGTCGCGACGATCGTGAGCGCACCGGGCTTGAGCACGTTCGCGTCCGGAGGGATGCGCAACCGGCTGTCGACGACGATGCGCACCGGCGAGTCGCCC
>VBGS01000080.1 GCA_005889445.1 Chloroflexota bacterium | reverse complement strand
ACGAGCGCTCGTTCCTCGACGCGATCATGGCTCGTCTGCCGCCGTAACGCCCTTGCCGGGCATCGACGTCATGACAGTCTTGACGCTGGCGGCGGGCGGTGGCTTCGCAGTCACCCTTCTCCGCGCCATCGGCCGACCGGTGCCGCTGTGGCTTCTCGCACTGCCGCTGCCGCTCAGCGCGGCCGTGAATCTGCTCGTCAAGCGCCCCATCTTCCTCGCGCTCGCAGCGCCCGCCGGGGCGAGCACGGTTGGTCCGACCTCCCCGCTCTGGTTCATCGTCGCGGCGTGGCTGCTTCCGCCCGTTACCGAAGAGGGCATCAAGCTCGCGATGCTCTTCCTTCCCGTCGTGCGGCAACTCATGAAAGATGGCGAGTCCGCCCTGCTGATCGGCACTGCGATCGGGCTCGGCTTCGGTCTGGGCGAGGCCGCGTACGTCGGATTTGCCCTCGGCTCCCGCACCGACCTCGCGGCGTTGCCGTGGTACGCGTTCTTTCCCTTCCTCGGCGAACGGATGGCCGCGGCGTTCATACACGGCGCGCTGACCAGCATCGTTGCCGTGGGGCTCTGGCGCGGTCGGCGCGCCGCGACCCGCGCCTACCTAGCCGCGGTCGGCCTTCATGCGGCGGCCAACACCGGCCCGATGCTCGCGCAGGTCGGCTTCATCTCGAGCGATTTCGCCTCGGTACTTCTTGTCCCCGTCGCGCTTGGGGTCGCCGCCGTTTTTGAAGGACAGCGGCGAGCCGTGCGCCTCGCCTCTGCCGTTCGAGTCGACGAGATCTATGCGCGCCGGAGCTAGCCCGCGACCGACGGCGACGTACACCAGGGCGGTTCGATTCGGCGCTTGGAACTCGAGCATGAGGTGCGACACGTGCTTCTTGACCGCGCCCTCGCTGATCGCGAGCTCACCCGCGATCTGCTTATTGGCATAACCGCGCGCGACAAGATCGAGGACGGCGTGCTGTCTCCGTGTGATTCGTTGGCCCTCGCGTGGCTCGGTCAGGACCATTCACGCCCCCGTTCGTACCGGTTGACTCGTCGCGCGCGCTAGGATATTCCGGTATACCGAAAAAGGCGCAAGGTATACTTTCGACCCGTTTGGCGAAAGGGATCGCAACCGTGAGTAAACGTGCTCGTCCGGCGGTCGCGCGCGAACGCGCGCATGCAGCGCCCGTGGGCGGACTCGTCAGGCAGGCGCGCCTCGCGGCCGGCCTGACCCAGGCCGAGCTCGCCGGTGCCGAGATGACAAAGGCCCTTATCAGTCACATCGAGCACGGCAGGGTGAGGCCATCACTGCGAACGCTTCATGTCATCGCGCGCCGCCTCGGTCGCGACGTCCATGAGTTCCTCGACGAAGCCGATCCGCAGGTTCGGCAAAAGCGTGTGGCAGCGGACCTTCTTGCCGCCGAGGCCGCCGCAACACAGAGCCAGTGGGACGAAGTCGAACGCCGGACAAAGGCGGCGCTCCGAATGGATCCGCCGCACGGTCAGCGCATGAAGCTCCTGCGTCTCCAGAGCTGGGCGGCGGTCGAAGGTGGACGGTTCGAGGCGGCCCTCGACCTGACCGATCGCCTCTTCCGTGAGGCCGACCCGGATGCGGACGCCTTCGAGATCATGCAGGGCCACCACGCACGCGGTCTGGTGTATGGACTTACCGGAGACACCCAGCTGGCGGTCCAGGAGCTCGAGCGAGGGCGCGAAATCATGGAACGGGCGGAGGTCCGCGATCCGGCAGCGCGTGGTCGCCTTCTCGTGGCGCTCGGGACCGCGTACCGTCGCACGAACCGGACGGCGAAGGCGATCACGACATATGAGACTGCGCTCGCTCTCGGGGCGCAGTCCGAACAGCTTCGCGTCGCGGCCCAAAGCTTCATGGGGGTCGGGGCCGCGCTGTATGACAGCGGGGAGCTCGAGGGCGCGATCGCCAACTATGCGCGCGCGCTCGAGCTCTTCGAACGGCTCTCCGCGGTCGCGTATGAGCTCTCGACCCTGCAGTCACTTGCCGCCGTGACATTCGAGTCGGGCGATCTGATGAAGGCGCGGGAGCTTGCCGAACGCTGTAAGGCTCGGGCGATCGCGGCTGGCGTACCCAGAGCGGTGGCGACCGCCGACCTCACTCTCGCGCGGCTCGCCCAGTCCGAGGGCGACCGTGAGGGAGCGCTTCGCATCGCTTCCGGAGCGGCCGCGGCGCTCGCGGGCGTCGACAACACGCAGCGGGCCGATGCGCTCACGATCATCGGCTCGGTGCACGAGGCGCTCGGCAACACCGCGGAAGCCGATCGCGCCTACAACGAAGCGATCGCCGCTCTCACAAAGACGGGCGTGGGTCCCGCGTACGCACAGGTCACCGCGGAGTACGCGGAGATCCTGTCCAAGCGCGGCGAGTCCGCGCGCGCGTACGAGCTTTTGAAGACGACCCTGGTGGAGCGACTCAGGACTCCGGCGGCGCCGCCGAAGCGTCGCGCACAAGCCCGAGGGACGTGAACGCTAATTCGTCCTCTTACCACGCCCGCCCGCGACCGCGGGCTCACGCCCGCCGTTAGGAGAGGTCTCCTGCGCCTTCTCCTGCGCGTACTGCTCGCTCCAGAAGACGACCTTGCCGTTCTCCGCATCGACGAAGACCGTGTCCCCTTCCTTGAACTCGCCTGAGAGGACCTTCTGCGCGAGCGGATCGATGACGAGCCGCTGGATCGTGCGCTTGATCGGGCGCGCGCCGTAGACCGGATCGAAGCCCTCCTTCGCGATGAGCGACTTCGCGTTGTCGGAGAGCTCGAGCTTGATCTTCCGCTCGAGGAGGCGCCGCGCGAGGATCCGGGTCTCCTTCTCGACGATCTCCATCAGCTGCTGCGTGACCAGAGTCTTGAAAATCACGATCTCATCGACCCGGTTGAGGAACTCGGGTCGGAACTGGCCGCGCAGCGCGTCCATCACGCGCTTGCGCAGGAGCTCCTGCTGGTCGGCGAGCTCGGTGATGAACGTCGAGCCGACGTTGCTGGTCATGATGATGACGACGTTCTTGAAATCGACCGTGCGCCCCTTGCCGTCGGTGAGACGTCCGTCGTCGAGGATCTGGAGCAGCACGTTGAACACGTCGGGGTGCGCCTTCTCGATCTCGTCGAGCAGGAGCACCGAGTACGGCCGGCGACGGACCGCCTCCGTCAGCTGACCGCCCTCCTCGAAGCCGATGTAGCCCGGCGGCGCGCCGATGAGCCGCGCGACGGTGTGCTTCTCCATGTACTCGGACATGTCGAGGCGCACCAGCGACTTCTCGTCGTCGAAGAGGAACTCCGCGAGCGCCTTCGCGAGCAGCGTCTTCCCAACGCCGGTCGGTCCCAGGAAGAGGAATGAGCCGAGCGGCCGTTGCGGATCCTGCATCCCGGCGCGCGCGCGACGCACCGCGTTCGCCACGGCGGTGACCGCCTCCTCCTGTCCCACGACGCGCTCGTGAAGGTTCTGCTCCATGCGCAGGAGCTTGGCGACCTCGCCCTCGAGCAGCTTGGTGACCGGGATGCCCGTCCACTTGGCGACGACGTCGGCGATGTCCTCCGGCGTCACCTCCTCGGTGAGCATCTTTTGGCCCTTCTGCAGGTCCGCGAGCCGCTTCTCGACGCGCGCGATCTCTTTCTCGAGGTTCGCGACGGTGCTGTATTTCAGCTCGGCGGCCTTCGCGTAATCGGCGGCCCGCTCGGCACGCTCGATCTCGGCGCGGATCGCCTCGAGCTGCTGCCGCTTCTCGCGGATCTCGGTGATGGCCGCCTTCTCCTGCTGCCAGTGGGCGCGGAGGACGCTCGTCTCTTCCTTCGCGTGAGCGAGCTCGCGCTCGAGCTTCCCGAGGCGCTCCTTGCTGGCGGCGTCGCTCTCCCTCTTCAGAGCCTCGCGCTCGATCTCCAGACGCGAGACCGTGCGCTCGACCTCGTCGAGCTCGGCCGGCATCGAATCGATCTCCATGCGCAGCTTCGAAGCGGATTCATCGACGAGATCGATCGCTTTGTCCGGGAGGAAGCGATCCGTGATGTAACGCGACGACAGCGTCGCCGCCGCGACGAGCGCGGCGTCCTGGATGCGGACGCCGTGGTGGATCTCGTAACGCTCGCGCAGGCCGCGGAGGATCGAGATCGTGTCCTCGACCGTCGGCTCTCCGACGTAGATCGGCTGGAAGCGCCGTTCGAGCGCCGCGTCCTTCTCGATGTACTTTCGGTACTCGTCGAGGGTGGTCGCCCCGATGCTGTGCAGCTCGCCACGCGCGAGCATCGGCTTCAGCATGTTGGCCGCATCGACGGCGCCCTCGGCCGCCCCGGCCCCGACGACCGTGTGCAGCTCGTCGATGAACAGGATGATCTGACCCTCGCTCGAGGAGATCTCCTTGAGGACGGCCTTGAGACGCTCCTCGAACTCACCCCGGTACTTCGCGCCGGCGAGGAGCGAGCCGATGTTGAGCTCGAAGATCCGCTTGTCCTTGAGGCCCTCGGGCACGTCGCCGCGCACGATGCGCTGCGCCAGCCCCTCGACGATCGCGGTCTTGCCGACGCCCGGCTCACCGATGAGCACCGGGTTGTTCTTCGTACGTCGCGAGAGGACCTGGATGACGCGTCGGATCTCCTCGTCGCGGCCGATGACGGGATCGATCTTGTTCTTGCGAGCAAGGTCGGTGACGTCGCGCCCGTACTTGTCGAGCGCCTGGTACTTCCCTTCAGGGTTCTGGTCGGTGACGCGCTGGTTGCCGCGCACGTCCTTGAGCGCGTTCAGGACGCGCTCGTGGGTGGCGCCGAGCCGCTTCAGCGCCTGACCGGTGTAGCCCTGGTCCTCGGTCATGGCGAGGAGGAGATGCTCGGTGGAGACGTACTCGTCTCCGAGCGACTGCGCTTCCTTCTGGGCCTGCTGCAGGACGCGGCCGAGCCGCGCCGACGCGGAGACC
>VBGS01000094.1 GCA_005889445.1 Chloroflexota bacterium | reverse complement strand
CTCGCTCGCGTCCTCCGACGCGGAGCTGATGATCAGCGGCGTCCGGGCCTCGTCGATGAGGATGGAGTCGGCCTCGTCGACGATCGCGTAATGGAGCGGACCCTGGACCTGTTCGGCGAGGTCCATGACCATGTTGTCCCGTAGATAGTCGAAACCGAACTCGCTGTTCTGCCCGTAGGTGATGTCGGCCCGATAGGCCTCGCGCCGGGTGACGTCACGCCAGTGGCGATGCCGCGGATCGACCGCGTCGAGCTCGACGAGCGGGTCGTAGATCGCGCTCTTCTCGTGGGCGATGTACGCGACGGATGCGCCCAGCGCCTGGTAGATCGGCGCCATCCAACCGGCTCCGGTTTTCGCGAGGTAGTCGTTCGTCGTGACGAGATGCGACCCCTTGCCGTCGAGCGCGTTCATGAAGAGCGCGAGCGAGGCCACGAGGGTCTTGCCCTCGCCGGTCTTCATCTCGGCGATGTGGCCCTTGTCGAGCGAGAGACCACCCATCAGCTGGACGTCGAAGTGACGCTGGTGCAGCGTCCGCTTCGCCGCCTCGCGGACCCGCGCGAACACCTCGGGAAGGAGGTCCTCGCGCTTCTCCCCCGCGGCGAGACGCTCGCTGAAGCGTGTCTTCGTCGCGGCGAGCTCGTCGGCGGTGAGCCGCTCGACCTCGGGCTCGAGCGCGTTCACGCGCTCGACGATCCTGCGGAGGCGCCGGAGCTCAGCCTCGTTCGAGTCGAGGAACCGGGCGATGACGCTCATGGGAAGTCCGCCGTGTTCGCTAGGTGACCTGCAGCGGCAGCTGCAACCCCGGCGGATTGAAGAGCGCCCCGACGGACTCGCCTTCGTGGATGCGACGGATCGCCTCCGCGAAGAGCGGCGCGACGGTGAGGACCTCGATCTTGCCGGTGTCGCGAGCGGATGGCCGCAGCGGCACGGAGTCGGTGGTGACGAGCTTCTCGATCCCGCTGTTGGCGAGCCGCTCGGCCGCGTTGTCGGAAAGGAGCGCATGGGTGCAGCCGACCCAGATCTCGTTCACCCCGCGCTCCTGGAGGACCTTGACGGTGTTGAGGATGGTGGTCCCAGTGTCGATCTCGTCGTCGATGATGATCGCGCGGTGCTTGTCGATGTCGCCGATGACGTTGACGATCTCGCTCCGCCCGCTGTTGTCGCGGTGCGTCTTCTGCATAAAGACCAGCGGGATCTTGAGGTCCTCGGCGATCCGCCGCGCGGCGTTCGCGTAGCCGAGGTCAGGCACGACGAGCGCGACGCTCTCGGGATCCGCCTCGACGACCCCGCGGAAGTACTCGACCAGCAGGTTGCGCGCGGAGAGCTCGTCCCCGGGGATCGAGAAGAACCCCTGGATCTGCATCTGGTGCATGTCCATCGTGAGGAAGCGGTCCGCGCCGGCGACACCGACGATGTCGGCCAGCAGGCGGGCCGTGATCGGCACGCGCGGCTGGTCCTTCTTGTCGCTCCGGCCGTACGCGTAGTACGGCATGACCGCGGTGATGCGGCCGGCGGACGCGCGCTTGAAGGCGTCGAGCATGATCAGCAGCTCCATGATCGCGTCGCTGACCGAGGGTCCGACGAGGGACTGCACGACGAAGACGTCGTGCTCCCGCGCGTTCTCCTTGATCTGCACGAAGATGTTGTCGTTGGCGAATTTGAAGACGTCGATCGCCCCGATCGGGATCTCCAGGTGAGCACAGATGTCTCTGGCGAACTTGGGGTGGGCGTTTCCGGTGTAGACCGAGAGGCCTCGGAACACGGCTCCCCTCCTGCCGCGGATCGCAGGTGGTCCTGCAGTAAAAGTATACGGGCGCTAGCCTGCGAATCGTGAGCCTCCGGATGGGCCATCGGATCCGCTGGACCGCTGTTTGGGTGCTGGTCGCGGCCTGGTTCGTCGCTCAGGCCACCAATTTTGGCGGGAACGCGGTGCACCTGGTCCTGCTCGCGGCGATGGGCCTGCTCGTGTACGAGCTCCTCGCAGAGGACGTGCCGGCGACCTAGCGACCGCGGCCGCGCGCCGCGGTACGAGCTATCCCGGACTGGCGGTCATCCTGGAACCCGCGAGAAACCGAGCGCGATCGAGACCGGCGTCGGCGATCATCGCATCGGTCTTGTCGAGCGGCTTCAGGGAGAAGTGGGTGTCCGTCCCCACCGAGAAGAGGGCACCGGCCGCGGCGGCGCGCACGAGGAACTCACGGTGCGGCACTCCGTACGACTCGTTGACTTCGATCGCGGTGCCGCTCGTCACGCAGAGATCGATGAGCCGAAGCTGCCATTCTTCGGGGTAGACCTGCTCCGGATCACCGAGCGCCTGCAGCGCCGAGAACGTCGGATGTCCGAGGATGTCGATGCGATCGCGCTCGATCCCCTCTGCGACGACCGCGAGCGTACGTTCGAGGATCTTCCGCTGCAGGATCGGATCGGCGAAGCGATCACGCCGCGGAAACTCCTTGAGGCGGCCCTTCACGAACGCTCCCGCGTCGTCGTAGCGGATGAGCTCGCCGTCCACCGCGAGATTGTGGATCGCCCCGATGACGTACTGCAGCGCGTCGCGCGTCGCGCGGGACAAGGGTGGCGCCACGCCGAGGTCGTACTCGATCCCGACGCGGAGCCCGAGCTTCGTCGCGTCGTCGATATAGCGTTTGACGGCATCCTCATTCGGCAGCTTGTCGCGCCACGGATAGTGATCGGAGACGCCGTGCGGTCGGATCGCGACCGTCTTTGCGCGGTCCTCCAGCGAGACGGTGCCGTCGGAGCGGTCGCTGTGGATGTGGTGATCGAACAGCTGCGAGGTCACGGCTCCGGGTAGCCGTGCCACGCCGCCTCGACCATGGTCCAGAAGGCCCCCGACACCAGCGTGTGACCGCCCAGGAGCAACGGAAAGCCGGCGTCGCGCGCGGCCTCGGTGAATTCGCGCAGCGGCTTCGTCTGGATACGGTCGGCCATGAACAGGTACGCGGCGAACCGCTCCTCGGCGCTGGGACGCCAGCCGAGGTGCGCGAAGAGCACGAGCATGTCGAACAGCATCCCGTCGCAGAGCTCGCCCATCCTCGCGAAGAAGTCGCGCGGGCCGATCAGCTGATAGAGGAAGCCGAGCGCGCTGCGCGCCTCTCCTGAGACATCACGTCCGGCGGCCTGCATCCCTCGCTCCTCCGCGAGCATGCGCACGCGGCACGCCGTCTGGGTCTCGATGAAGGTCCATACGGGGGCTCCGACGCGGCCCGCGACGAGCAGCTCCTTGTCCGGGGTGGTCACGAGCCGCATGAGCGCGTCGATGCGGTCGGTGAGGATGTCCTGCCAGGCGGGAAGGATGCGAAGCTCGGGAGGGCAGGCCGGGTGACGCACCAGCAACGCGGCGTCCGTCGGCGTGTCGACGTCGAGCAGCGTCGCGGCCGACTTGGCGAGCTGGCGGGAGGAGAGGCCGGCCTGCTGATGCAGCCGTCGTGGCAGCGGGTTGTCGGTAGCCGGAAGATCGATCGCGTCCAGCGCGGACGCAGGAGCGAACGCGACGAGGTCCGCCGAGTACGAGTTGTTCGACAGGACGATCGCCTCGCTCGATTCGAGATCGCCGCGCAGGGCGCGCAGCTCCGTCGTGGAGAGGAGCGCTCCGGCACCGGCGCCGATGGTGCAGACGCGATCGAGACGCTTCTCGTGGACGATCCGCGAGAGCTCCTGACCGAAGTGGAAGGGCCTGATGCGGTCCGCGAGGATCTCGGCGCCCTGTTCGCGGAACGCCGCCGCCGCTTCGGCATCGCTCGTCACCGCATAGAGCGGGTTGAAGCCGGCATCACGCGCGCGTCCGAGGACGACCGCGCCGATCGCGATCTTGACCGTGTCGAGCTGCCGCTCGAGGTCGCTGGTGCCGCTCCGGCCGAAGAACAGGAGGAACGCGCTCATGTGGTGACGCTAGCTCACCTTGAACGCCGACTCCGCCGGTAGCCGGCCACGAAGCTCGAGCCGCACCAATAACAGGAGGACGAGGCCTGTCAGGAGCGCGCCCGCGATGACCCGCTCGTCTGCCGACGGCACTGCCCGAAGGACGGCCAGCCACTGCGGATCGGACCAGTTGAAAAGCTTGCTCGGATCGTCGTTGACGTTGACCGGGACCGTGTCCCAAGTCTTGTCGTAGAGGAACGCCGCCGCTTGGAAGATCACGAACGACCAGAGCGCAAGGACGGCGAAGAGCGCGCGCGCGAAGACCGATCTCATCATGCCCACGGACGTACCCCAGGCGATCGCGACGATGAGCACCGGCGCGAGATCGTCGAGGAAGCGCGATCCGAACACGCGCCCACCCCACCACTCGGCGTAGGTCGAGTACAGGACGAGGGTGGCCAGCCAGATCAGGGAAAGCCCGCGGAGCCGCACGGCGACCTCACCTGGCCACCGCCA
>VBGS01000093.1 GCA_005889445.1 Chloroflexota bacterium | reverse complement strand
CGCGTCGCCCCCCAACGTGCCGCCGGACGAACAGTCCTTCTATCGCGCGTTCATGCGAAGCGCCCGGCTGCGCGGCGATCTCGAGGCCGCGTCCATCCCGGGGATCGTCGGGGTGTGGTGCCACGAGGTCGGCGGCTCGCGCCTCTTCAACGCGGTATCGATCCAGCAGCGCTACGCCGGACATGCGCGGCAGGTCGGACACGCCGCGGCGAGCGTCCACACCGGCGCGTATCTCGGGCGGTACGTCGTCGTCGTCGACGACGACATCGACGTGATGGACCTCGAGCAGGTGCTCTGGGCGATGTGCACCCGCAGCGATCCGGCAGAGTCGATCGACATCATTCCCCGCGCGTGGAGCGGCCCGCTGGACCCGCGGATCCACCCCGACAAGAAGGGCTTCAGCTCTCGCGCGATCGTCGACGCGACGCGGCCATGGGAGTGGCGCGACCGCTTCCCGGTCTCGCAGCTGCCGACACCCCAGACCCGCGCGAAGGCGCTCGAGCGATGGGGCTGGCTGGTCGGAAAGGGAGAAAAGCCGAAGGACCTGCCCTAGCAGCTCTATGATCGCGCGCTACCGTGTTGGCGTGCGGCTCCAGGCGGCCTTCCTCGTGGTCACGTTTGCCGCGACGGCGTGCGCCCCGAGCGGCGCCGAGCCAGCGAGCGCCGAACCGAGCGCGGCGGTCCAGGCGACGCTCTCGGTCCAGCCGACGCTCTCGATCCAACCGACTGCCGAGCCCACGATCGCGACGGCGCCCTCGGCGGCGCCCGAGCCGGCCGCTCGCATCCCCGAATATCCGCTCACGGTCTCGACCGCCGCATTTCCTCTGGTGCCGAGCCTCGCGCTGCGTGCGGCTCCGATCAACGACGACGCGATCGCGTTCGTCCGCAGCAGCATCGAGCGATACCTCGACATGCTCGATCACTTCCGGGCCACCGGCGCGACGAACCGAAATGCGCTGAGCCTGTCCGGCCGGTTCCGTGACGCCGTCTTCTCCGGCATGAAGGCCTCACAGGACGTGGAGCGCAAGTTCGCGATCGGCTCGCTGCACGTCGACCGGTACCTCGTCAAGCCGTGGGGCACCCGAGCCCTCGCGGAAGCGACCGTGACCATCCTGGACAAGGCGACCAGTGGCTCGCTGCCCGATCAGACGGAGACCGGGCGTCTTCGCCTCGTCGGCGATCGACTGTTCGTCGTCGACGCGTGGGACTACGCGAGCGGAAGCTGGTTCAACGGGCCGGCGCCGATGACCGCGGACGAGCTTCGCCAGCAGATCACCTGGGCGATCACGAGCTATCTCGGCACCGAGACGTGGGTTCCCGGCTCCGCTCCGGTGGGCTTCAGCGACGACTCGACGCCGTTCTGGCGCGCGCGTCAGGCGTACCTTGCGAGCTTGGACCACGCGGCGGCGCCGTCGCGGGTCTTCGAGGATCTCACGGCGACGATCGAACGCTATGACACCTTTTCGGAGATCCGCGACGGCCTCGCGACCGCGCGCATCAGCGGTACGGTCGCCACGAAGGACCCCGCGGGACGCGTGAGTCGGACGTCATTCGCGCGGACGCTGCGAGTCTTTTTCGGCAACTGGGTGCCCCAGGTCGTCGACGAGCAGACGGCCGCCGGAGTCTGGATGTCCGGAGGTGATCTCGCGCTCGCCGCGCGCGACATGAACGCTGCCTGATGAGCGCTCCGCCGGCGGTCGCCGGCCTCGCTCAGCGTGACGAGTGCGTAACGGGCACGCGATCGGCAACATCGTCATGACGTGGAGAGCCTGATCCAGGAGTTCACGGCCGAGATCACCGACGAGGATGGCCACGCCTATACGGCGCGAGCGCTCGGACGGAAGAGAGCCGACGGCCTTTGGTCCGGCTACATCGAGTTCCGCCCGCGCGGCCGAGGGGGACTGCCGCGGCGGACCGCCGCCGAGACGACCCAGCCGAATCTGGACGCGCTGCGCTACTGGGCGAGCGGACTCGAGCCGGTCTACCTCGAAGGTGCGCTCGAGCGCGCCATTGGACGGTCGGAACGGACCAGGTCCTCGAGGTAGACGACCGAGTCGTATCCGAGGAGCTTGAAGAGGCGGTTCTGAGCGATCAGCAGGCGGAGCGGCTCGCTTCCCGTCGCCGCCGAGAAGCGATGGACGGCGTTCTGCGGCACGTAGACAAGATCGCCGGCCGAGAACTTCCAGCGGGTCGGCTCCTTCGCGATACGCGCCTGGTAGCGCTCTCCGATCTCCGCCTCGACGTCCCACTGCTCGCTTTCTCCGGATCCCGCCAGGACGTACGCGATCTCATCGGCCATGTGCCAGTGCCGCGCCGACCGCGCGCCGGGCGCGATCTCCTGCTCGTAGATGTCGACGGCCGTGGATCGGACATCGGTGTGCCGCGGTGAGCTGATCACGCGGACGCGACCGTCGCGGGTGTCCTCCCATCGCGTGTCGGCCTTCTTCACGACCTTCCGTTTGTCCTGCTGTCCCGCGGTCCAGAGCTCCGACCATTCGCGTGGCGCCTCGTACCGCTCGGGATCCTCGATGGGCTTGCTGCGTCCCTGCTGCAGCATGCCGAGGTGCATCCAGGTCGCCTTCGCCTTCATCACGAGTGCGAGCGCGCGCTCGGTCCTGCTGGCGTTGAAATGGCGATGCACGGAATCGGTGTGGACGATCACGAAGTCGTCCTTCTCCCAGTCGTAGCGCTTGCCATCGTGGATCTCGTAGCCGGCGCCCTCGAGGATGTAGAAGGTCGCCTCGTTCTGATGGCCGTGGCCGTGGTTCGACCCGCCCGGCTTCAGCTCGACGAAGTGGACCTGGAGCGACTGGGTAAGGAAGGGCTCGTCACCCGGGCCGAGGATCCACCAGGTGCGCGAAAGACCCTGGTCCGAGTCGCCGGAGTGGCCGACGGTCGCGTCGTCGGTGACGGTCCCCGCGGTCCGGACGCGCGGCGCGGCGCGCTGGCGGCGGCGGAACTCGGAGAGGCCGTAGCCCGCGGAGGTGATGCCGCGAAGGAAGACTCGGCCTTCTTCGTCAGCCACGGACGCACCCCGTTTTCAGTGATCTGGGAAAGCGATCGAATGGTATAACCTTTGGCCGCCGCGGCCGGCATATGCGTTTCATGCGAGATGGCGGGCGGCGCGGAGGTGGCGGGAGATGCAAAGAGTCTCGCGCGCGCTCGTTCCGTTGACGCTCGTGGCGCTGGTCGTTGCCGCGTGCGGCGGCGGCGCGACAACGGCCCCGAGCCCGTCGGTCGCGGCGGGCGGGCCGACGCCCTCGGCCGAGCCGATCAAGATCAAGGCCTCGTACGGCAACGTCTCGCCGGCGAACCTCGCGCCCTTCGTCGCGAAGGAGATGGGGATCTTCGCCAAGCACGGCCTGGACGTCGACCTGTCGCTCATCGACGGCGGATCGCCGTCGGCCGCGGCGCTCATCGCCGGGCAGGTGCAATTCGCGAACTTCGGCGGAACGGAAACGATGAGCGGCGTGGCCGCCGGATCAGACATGGTCGCGATCGCGCTCTTCGTTCCGGTGACGCCGTGGCAGCTCCTCGCGAAGAGCGACTATCAGAGCCCCGCCGATCTGCGGGGCAAGGTCGTCGGCGTCGCCTCCAAGGGCGGGTCGAGCGAGGTCGCCGCGGATCTGTCGCTGCAGCGCCTGAACCTCGATCCGAACAAGGACGTCACAAAGCAGGCGCTCGGGTCGGTGGCGAACCTGACGAAGGCGATGATCGGGGGAGCGGTGTACGCCGGGCCTGGCCACCCGCCGGACACGGTCCTGCTCCTCAAGAACGGATTCAAGGTCATCGTCGATCTGGCGAAGGAGAAGATCCCGGCGACCGACAACTGCACGGTCGTCCGGCGCTCCTATCTGCAGGCGAACCGGCAGACCGTGCAGGCGTTCATCGACTCGGAGATCGAGGCGATCGCCGCGGCGAAGAAGGACAAGGCGGCGACGGTGAAGATCATGGGCAAGCTCCTGAACGTCGACGACCAGGAGGCGCTCGGCCAGGCGTACGACTTCTACGTCGGGCAGATCATGCCCACGTATCCCCACCTCGATGTCGCGGCGTTCAGCTACACGCGGGACTCGCTGGCGGCGACGAACCCGTCGGTCAAGACGCTCGACGTGACGAGGGCGATCGACGACTCGTTCGTCGCCGACGCCGAGAAGCGCGGGGTCGGCAAATAGCGGCGCAGCAGCGCTACGGATCCGACGTCATCGTCGATCTGCTTCAGGCGTTCGGAGTCGAGTACGTCGCTCTGAATCCGGGAGCCTCGTACCGCGGGCTTCACGACTCGCTCGTGAACTATGGCGAGGGCAAGCCCGAGATCATTCTCTGCACCCACGAGGAGATCGCCGTATCGATCGCGCACGGGTACGCCAAGGCGACCGGGCGACCGATGGCCGCCGCCGTCCACGACGTCGTCGGGCTGCTCCACGCGGCGATGACGATCTATTACGCGCACGTCGACCGCGCGCCGGTCCTGGTGCTCGGCGCCACCGGACCGATCGAGCGCGGGAAGCGCCGGCCGTACATCGATTGGATCCACACCGCGCAGGTGAACGCGAACGCCGTGCGCGACTACACGAAGTGGGACGACCAGCCCGCGGCCGTCGCCGACTTCCCGGCCTCGTTCGCGCGGGCCTACCGGATCGCGACGACCGAGCCCAGCGGGCCGGTCTACCTCTGCTACGACGCCGCGCTGCAGGAGCAGAAGCTGGACGCGCCGATCGACGTGCACGCCGTCGCGGCGGGAGCGCGGCCGAGCCGCGTGCAAGCCGATCCCGCGGCGATCGCACGGGCGGCCGATCTGCTCGCCCGCGCCGAGCGGCCGGTGATCATCACCGAGTTCACCGGACGCCACCCCGAGGCGGCGGGCGAGCTCGTCGCGTTCGCCGAGGAGATCGCCGCGGCGGTGATCGACCTCAACGGACGCGTCAACTTTCCGAATC
>VBGS01000092.1 GCA_005889445.1 Chloroflexota bacterium | reverse complement strand
AACGACCGACTCGCGATAGAGCAGCCCGACGAGCCTTCCGCCGTTCAGCACCGGCAGCAGCGCGATGTCGGAGGCTCCGAAGCGCTCGAGGGCGGTCGTGAGCTGGTCGTCGGGCGTGACCGACGGCAGCTCGGACGCCGGCGTCATCACCTCGTCCACCGGCGTCATCGACCAGCGCTCCTGTTCCACCTTGCGCAGATCGCCGATCGTCACGACGCCCAGGAAGCGGTCACCCGCGAGGACCGGTATGGCGCGCAGGTTCAACGGGAGCACGACATCGCGGATCAGCGAGGCGACGGTGGTGCCGCTGGTCGTCGAGCGAAAGTCGGTCGTCATGAGCTGCGCGACTTTCGCGCCGCCGATGACCGACGTGATCCGCTCCTGCTGAAGCGATTGGCTCGCGGCGTTGTAAAGGAAATAGGCGATGAGCCCGTACCAGAATCCCTGCACCTGGTTCTGCTCGAGCTGGATCCCGAAGATCTCGAAGTTGAAGCCGAAGAGGAAGTTGGCGGCCAGCAGCAGGAAGAGTCCGGCGACGACCTGCCCGAGGCGCGCGGCGACGCGGGTCGCGCGGGTGCGATCGCCGCCGATGCCCCAGATCGCGGAGCGCAGGACCCTGCCGCCGTCCAGCGGAAAGCCGGGGATCAGGTTGAATCCAGCGACCAGGATGTTGATCGAGCCCAGGTAGCTCGCGACCGCGTAGACCACCTGGAGCGCCGATTGGGTCCGATCGAGCGAAGACTCGGTGACCATTGCCAGACCCAGCCCGACGAGACCGATGACGATGCTCGTGAACGGTCCCGCAGCCGCCATGAAGAACTCGGCGCGCGCCGATGGCGGCTCGCGCGTCAGGTTCGCGACGCCGCCGAGCAGGAACAGCGTGATCGACGAGACCGACATCCGGAATCGCCGCGCCACGAGCGAGTGCGCGAGCTCGTGCGCAAGCACCGAGGCGAAGAAGAGCAGCGCCGTCACCGCCGAGACCGCCAGCGCCTTTTCGCGCGACCACCTCGGGAACTGGCCGGGGTAGATGTCCTCGGAAAGCCCGATCACGACGAGGAAGAAGATGAGCAGCCACGAGATGTGGATGCGGATGTCGATCCCGAAAAGGCGGGCCACCCTGATCGATCCCGGCATCTTCCGAGCATACTTGGCACGACCTTCGGCGCGGAGAGGAATGAGCCATCGACGCGTATCTCGCGATCGTCAGCCGGCGAGAAGTGCGCGACTACGAACAGCGGCCGATCCCGGAAGCGACGCTGCGTCAGATCCTGCAAGCCGGCCGCGCTTCGGGGAGCAGCAAGAACTCCCAGCCGTGGCGCTTCATCGTGCTCCGCGACCCAGCTCGACGGCGCGCGCTCGCGAAATGCATGCGTGACGGTGGCAATCTCGAACGCTGCGCCACCGCGATCGCGGTCGTGCTTCTGAACGACGTCCTGCGGTTCGATGCCGGCCGCGTGACACAGAACATGATGGTCGCCGCGTGGAGCTTCGGTATCGGGTCATGCCCCAACTCGGTGCATCCCGATCGCGCGGAGCAGGCCCGCACGCTGCTCCTCGTTCCCGACGACGCGGCTATCGCCTCGGTGATCACGCTCGGATATCCGGCCGCGGGTCAGCCCAGGCCGAACGGGGGTGCCGACCCAGAGCGGGTGCTGGAACGTATCGACCGTCTTCCGTTGGAACAGCTCGCGTCGGACGAGCGTTTCAACGGCTAGGTACGTGTAGCATGAAAGGAAAACCGGAGCTTCATTGACCCTCGCACCGACCCTCGCTCGCTTCGGCGAGCTTTCGATCCATCCAGACATCTCCCGCGCGATCGACGATCTCGGATTCATGGCGCCCACCCCGGTCCAGGAGCTCGCCGTCCCGATCCTCCAACAGGGCCGCGACCTGTTCGCACAGGCGCAGACCGGCACCGGGAAGACCGCCGCGTTCGCCATCCCGATCCTCGAGAAGATCGACCCGGCGCTGCGCCGACCGCAGGCGCTGATCGTGGTCCCGACGCGCGAGCTCGCGCTTCAAGTGACACGCGAGTTCGGCGCGATCGGCAAGTACCGCCACGCTCGCGAGGTCGCGATCTACGGCGGAGTTCCGTACGGTCCGCAGGAGCGAGCGCTCGATCGTGGAGCCACGATCGTGGTGGGCACTCCGGGACGGCTCCTCGATCACATCGAGCGCGGCCGGCTCGACCTGTCGGTGATCAGCGTGGTCATCCTCGACGAGGCCGATCGGCTCCTCGACATGGGCTTCGCGCCGGAGGTTCGCCGCCTCCTGCGCCAGCTCCCGCAGCGACGACAGACGGCGCTCTTCAGCGCGACGCTGTCGGCCGAGGTCCGCGAGCTCGCGCACCGGTTCACGCGCGACGCGCTCGAGGTCGCGATCACGCCCGAGCAGCGGAACATCGAGACCGTCGAGCAGGTGTACGTCGAGGTCCTCGAAGAGGACAAGGTGAAGGTCCTCGAGGAGCTCCTCCGCAGATACGAGACGGACCAGGTGCTCATCTTCCGCCACACCAAGCGCGGGGTCGACGACCTTGTGCAGAAGCTGAGCCGGCGCAAGCATGACGTCGCCGCGATCCACGGCGACATGACGCAGCGCGAGCGCGAGAAGACCATGCAGCGCTTCCGCGACGGCGACCTCCACGTACTGATCGCGACGAACGTCGCGGCGCGCGGCCTGCACATCGAGGACATCAGCCATGTCATCAACTACGACCTTCCGGAGGACGCCGAGGTGTTCACGCACCGGATCGGGCGGACCGGCCGCGCCGGGAAGAGCGGCGTCGCGATCACGTTCGTAGGCGAGTGGGACTTCGACGCGTTCGACCAGCTGCGCGCGAAGGCGGGCGTTCCGTTCCGCCGCGAGGTTCTCGAGCTCTACAAGCAATAGGTCTGCTGCCTTTCGCGACGAGCGCGGCCGGGCAGATCCAGACCGCTAGTCGAGCCCGAGCGACGCAACAATGCGCTGGAGCGTTTCTTCATTGACACCAGCGGGTGGTGCGGCATTTGTGTTGATCACGTAGCGAAGGATCAGAATTCGGTCTCCGCGCTCGATGTAGTAGGACACTGTGTAGGCAGGGTTCCCACCGACCGCGACGGTCGTAATGATCGCGTCCACTCCGCCGACTCGGCCGGTCGTCGACTGGCAGTGTCCGCCGAACGAAACAACCGCATGATCGCAAGGACCGAGCGTGTATGACCACTCCGTGGCCGATAGTCCGCGCCGATCCCAAACTTGCACATCGAGGTCCCACGCCGCGGCCGTGGTGTCCGTGACCATGAGCCAGTCGGAAGCAGCTCGTCCGGTGAAGACCTGGCGATCGAGGAGCCCTCCCGCCCGCTGCGGCGGGATCTGGATCTGGACGTCATGCCATTCGCCCGGAATCACGAGGTTGTAACCGTAGGCCTGATTGCGATATGCGATCGGCACGGGAGCCACGCAGCGGCCGCTCGGTGTCTGCGTCGCTGGCGGAGTGCATCGTGGGAGGGCATTCGGCGGAAAGCCGATGAGGCGTGGCCGCTGCGCGCTCGCGGCATCCGAAACGTCGAGCACCGACGAGACCGCAGCGATCACAAGGAGCGCGGCTCCCGCGATAACCGCCGCGGACAGCGCGACCGAGTGCGCGCCTCGTTCCGTCGGAACCCACGACCGTTCGGGGGGAACTGGCAGCGTGTCGATCTCCCGCCGGAAGACCCGTTCGATACTCAGCTCAGGAAGCATTCCGTACCTCCGCGCGCATACGCGCCTTCGCCTGCGCAAGCGTCGCGCTCACCGTGCCGGTCTTGACGCCGAACTGACGCGCGATCTCGCGGTGATCGAGACCGAGGTAGTACTGCGCGACGACCATCGCCCGCTGTCGCTGCGAAAGTCCCGCGAGCAGCCGGCCAACCTCCATCCGATCGAGGAGCTCCGCGATCTCGTCCTTCGCGATCGGCGTCCGCGCGCGATCGAGTCTGGGAAGCGGCAGCGGGAAGCGGCGCGCCGCGCGGACCGCGACAACGAAGAGCCATCCACTGAGATCTGCGTCCACCGCCGGGGGCCGCCGCAGCCCTGCAGCGAAGGCGTCGTGCAGCGCATCGAGGGCACGGTCGGGATCGCGCAGGACGGCGAGCAGCGCGCGGTAGACGCGCGCGAACTCCTGCCGGTACAGCTCCTCCCAACGCTCGCGCGTGATCGGCGTCGGCACCACTAATGGAATGGTGCGGGAGGCGCCATTTCGTTAGTTCGCGCTAGGCGGGAACTCGGGCCAGCTCCTTGCGCACGACCTTGGTCGCCTCGACGACGGCGACGCACTTCTCGAGGGATTCCTCGACCGTGCGCGTCTTGAGGCCGCAGTCCGGATGTGGCCAGAGCTTCTCCGGCTTGACGTAGCGGAGCCCCTTGCGGATGCCCTCGGCCGCCTCCGCAATGGACTCGGTCTCGTGCGCGTGCACGTCGACGATCCCGATCGCGAGCTCCTTCGTGAACGGGTCGCGGTCGAAGAGGTCGAGCCAGCGGTAGCCGTAGTTCGCCATCGCGAGATCGAGCTGATCGACCGCCAGGTCGAGCACCTGCGGATAGATCGCGGCGAAGTCGCCGTAACAGACGTGCGAGATCGTCTTCGCCGACAGGCCGGCGGTGACGATCCCCATCGCCTCGATCGCGATGCCG
>VBGS01000091.1 GCA_005889445.1 Chloroflexota bacterium | reverse complement strand
GTGATGCGTTCAAGGACGGCGTCTAGGTCCGCATCGAGGGTGACGCGCTCTTCATGGTGTTCGCCGTCGCGGCGAAGGCGGTCCGTGGGGCGGCGGCGGCGCAGCGCGCGCTCGGTGCGGCGACCTTCCCGCACAGCGCCACCGTCCGCGTGCGGATGGGGATGCACACGGGGGAGGGAACGCCCGCGAGCGCCGAGGCCGGCGCGGACTACGTCGGGATCGACGTGCACCGCGCCGCGCGCGTCGCTGCCGCGGCGAACGGCGGACAGGTGCTGCTGACCCAGGCGACGGCGACGCTCGCAGGACCGGATCTTGGCGACGGTCTCTCCTTCCGCGAGCTCGGTGAGTTCCGGCTCAAGGACCTCGCCCATCCCGAACGCATCCTCCAGCTCGTGATCGGCGGCCAGCCCGCGGAGTTCCCGCCGATCCGCAGCCTCGATCGAACGCCGACAAATTTGCCGCCACAGCCGTCCACGTTCGTCGGCCGAGAGCGCGAGATCGCGGAGGGGCAGCGGCTTCTCGACAAGGCGCGGCTCGTCACGCTGACCGGTCCCGGCGGCACCGGCAAGACGCGGCTCTCCATACGCATCGCGGAAGAAAGCGCGCCTGCCTTCAACGATGGAACGTTCTTCGTGCCGCTCGCGGCGATCAGCGATCCCGACCTCGTCCCGTCCACGATCGCGCAGACCCTCGGGATCCAGGTCGGCGGCTCGGAGATGCCGCTCACGCGCGTCCTCGATCACGTGCGCGAGAAGCGGATGCTGCTCGTCCTCGACAACTTCGAGCAGATCCTCCCGGCCGCTCCGGTCGTGGGTCAGATCCTGGGCGCCAGCCCATCGCTGAAAGTCATCGCGTCGAGTCGTGCTCCGCTGCGCATCGCGGGCGAGCAGGAATACCCCGTTCCTCCCCTCGAGCTTCCGAACCCGGACCGCCTTCCGGCGCTCGAAGTGCTCGCCCAATCCGACGCGGTCCGGCTGTTCATCGAGCGGGCGACCGCGGTGCGGCCCGACTTCCGTGTCACGGCCGAAAATGCGGGGGCTGTCGCGGAGATCGTGTTCCGGCTCGACGGTCTCCCGCTCGCCATCGAGCTCGCCGCGGCGCGCATCAAGGTGCTCACCCCGCAGGCGATGGCGCCAAAGCTCCGGCAGGGACTCGACATTCTCGCGTCGACGGCGCGTGATCTTCCGGAGCGGCAGCGCACGCTGCGCGGCGCGATCCAGTGGAGCTGGGACCTGCTCGACCCGCTCGAGCGACGCCTCTTCGCGCGCCTTGGTGTGTTCGTGGCCGGCGCGACGCTTCCCGACGTCGAGCGGGTCTGCAGCCCTGACGGCGAGCTTGGCGCAGATGTCCTCGACGTGCTGAGCTCACTCGTCGAGCACAGCCTCATCCGGCAATCGGAGATCGAGGGAGAGCCGCGTTTCCGGATGCTCGTCTTGATCCGCGAGTACGCGGTGGAGCAGCTCGCGCGGAGTGGCGAGTCCGCTGAGATCGCGCGCCGGCATGCCGAGGCCTATCTCGCGCTCGCCGAGGAGGCACGGCCGCAGCTGCAGGGGCCCGAGCAGAAACGCTGGCTCGATCGTCTCGAGCTCGAGCACGACAACATCCGGGCGGCCCTCGAGACGATGATCTCGGGCGCTATGGCGGAGCAAGCGTGCCGCGCCCTCTGGGCGCTCTGGCGGTTCTGGCAGATCCGCGGGCACCTCATCGAGGCCGAGAACTGGTGCAAGCGCGTCCTCGCGATGCCGACGGCGTCGGTCCCGCCGCTCACGCTCATGCGGGCCTACGAGGCCTACGGCGGCGTCACGTACTGGCAGGGTGAGTTCGAGCCGACGAGGGTGAGCTACGAAAAGACCCTGGAGCTCGCGAGGGCACATGGCACGGACCTCGACGAGGCGAACGCCGCGTACAACCTCTCCTTCGTGTACGGGATACCGATGTCCGACACCGCGCGTGCCCTCGAGCTGCTGGACGTGGCGAAAGCGAAGTGGCTCGCAGCGGGCGATGACGTTGGCGCGGCGCGAGCGGCCTGGGCGCGCGCCACGTACCTGCAGCTGGGTCCGCTCGGCACCGGCGATCCGGCACAGCTGCGTGACGCGCTCGCGTCGGTCGAGGAGGCGCTCGCGGTCCATCGCAGGTACACGAACCGCTTCGACATCGCGTGGGACCTGCATCTATATGGCATGACCCTGCTCAAGCTCGACCGTTTCGCCGAGGCCCTCGCCGCCTTCCGCGAATCGGCGGCGCTCTTCCGCTCCGACAACGACCTGAGTGGATTTGCGATCATCGCGAGCGACTGCGCACAGCTCGCGGCCGCAAAGGGACAGCCCGAGCGGCGCGCGACACTCGTTGGCGTGGCCGAAATGTTGTCGAATCGAGCCGGAACCGGCCTGCTCCGCAGCATCAGGGACCAGGATGGCCGCTGGATTGCCCAGGACGTCCCCCTGGAGCTGCGGCCCGCCTACGAGCGCGGTCTTGCGATGGACATCGACGCCGGGTTCGCCTACGCGCTCGAGGACGTGCCGTGAACGTGGAGGCGGAGCGCAGCCCGACGGCGACCAGCGAGCGACGGCAGATCACCGTCCTCTTCGCCGACATCGCGAATTCCACCGCGATCGCCGAGCACATGGACCCAGAGGACTGGACGTCGATCGTCGGTGAGGCCTTCGGTCTCATGAACCGCACGATCGAGCGTTATGACGGGACCGTCGCGCGACTCATGGGCGACGGCGTGCTGGCCTTCTTCGGCGCGCCGGTCGCGCATGAGGACGATCCGGAGCGCGCGGTGCGTTGCGGGCTCGAGATGGTGAGGGCGATCGATGACCTGGGAACGAAGCATCGCGCGCAGACGGGCGCCGATCTGCGTGTCCGCGTCGGCATCAACACCGGGCCGGTCGTGGTCGGCGTCGTGGGAACCGAGAAGGCGCACGAGTACACGGCGATGGGCGACGCCGTGAACATCGCCGCGCGCATGCAGGCCCACGCCGCGCCGGGGAGCGTCCTGATCACCGCGGCGACGCACCGGTTCCTCGCGCCACTCCTCGACGCTCGCGACGTGGGTCTTCTCGAGCTGAAGGGCAAGACCGACGCGGTACAGGCCTTCGCGGTCACCGGGCTCAAGTCCGGCGCGGTGAGCGCGCGCGGTCTCGGTGGCATCCGCGCGCCGATGATCGGGCGCGACGATGAGCTCGCGCGCCTGCGCGAGCTGTTCGCGGTCGCGCGCGCTGGACAGGGCCGCGTCGCCAGCGTCCTCGGCGAGCCAGGGATCGGGAAGACCCGACTTCTCGGTGAGCTCCGCTCCGAGGTTGCCCGGACCGACCCGAAGACGCGGTGGCTCGAGGGACGGTGCCTTTCCTACGGTCAGGCGCTCCCGTATCACCTCGTCGTGGACCTCGTCCGATCGCCTCTCGATCCAGCTCGAGCCGGACATGCAAGCGCGGCTCTCGGCGCTCGACCTCGAGACCGTCAAACGCTACGTCGCGTCGCTCCACACGGTGCTCCGTGCGATCTCGACCGATGCACCGGTGGTGCTCGTGCTCGAGGATCTGCACTGGGCTGATGCCGCATCGGCGGACGTGCTCCTTCAGCTTCTGCCACTGATCAGCCAGCTTCCCATCCTGTCGGTGGTCGTGTCGCGGTCCGACCGCGACTCACAGGGCTGGCGGCTGATAGCGGGCGCGCGCGATCTCTTCGGCGATGCCTTGACTGAGATGCGTCTTTCGCCGCTCACGAGCGATCAGACGCGCGCGCTCGTCGCAAATCTCCTGCAGATCGAATCGCTCCCGCCGGAGACGCGGGGCCACATCCTCACGAAGGCCGAAGGGAATCCGTTCTTCGTCGAGGAGGTCATCCGCATGCTCATCGATCGTGGCGCCATCCAGCGCGACGGCGAGCGCTGGATCGCGAACGCGGGCGTCGGCGCGGTCGAGATCCCCGACACCCTCCAGGGGCTCCTCCTCGCGCGCATCGATCGACTCCCTCAGGAGAGCAAGCGGACGCTGCGCGTCGCGTCGGTCATCGGACGCCAGTTCGGCGTGCGCATCCTCGAGCGGCTCCTAGAGACGAAGACGGCATGAACGCCCGCGCCGACCTGGGGACGCTCGAAGCGAGTGGCCTCATCCAGCTCGCGGTGATCCAGCCCGAGCTCGAGTACCTCTTCCGGCACGCGCTCGTTCAGGACGCCGCGTACAGCTCGCTGCTCAAGCAGGATCGCCGTTCGCTTCACGAGCTCGCCGCCGAAGCGCTTCTCGCGATGTACCCAGACCGCGGCCGTGAGCTCGCCGCCGTGATCGCGATGCATTTCGATCAAGCGGGCGACGCTCGCAGAGCCGCGGAGCAGTTCGTGATCGCGGGCGAGCATGCCCTAGAGCGATTCGCGACGCGCGAGGCGGTCCACGCGTTCGCGCGCGCGCTCGAGCTGATGCCCGCGGACGACCCGGACCTCGATCTGCGGATGCGCGCTGCGATCGGCGTCGCGCGGTCGGGTTGGACGTTCATGGGCCTCGGGGGCGCCATCGATCAGCTCGAGCGGGCCCTCTCGGTCGGAGCGGACCGCGCGGAGCGCCGTCTCGTCGCGGACGCGTACTTCTGGCTCGCGTTCCTGCTGCGGATGAGCGGCGAGACTCCCCAATCCAGCCCCCGGATGCAGGTCGCTCTCGAGCAGGCGGAGAAGATCGGCACGGAGGTCGGTGATCCCGCGGCACACGCGATCCCGAAGGCGTTCATCGGCGCGGGCGCGATGTTCAGCGGCGAGCTGCGAAAGGGCGCGCAGCTGCTGAGCGAAGCGCTCGAGGCGATGCTCGGGAGGAGCGATCCGCTCTCCACGGCGCTCCTGTCCGGGTTCCTCGCGATCACATACTCCCGGCTCGGCGAGTTCGGGGCCGCCGAGAACACCTTGGAGCGGTCGCGGCCGATCGCCGACCAGGGTGATGAGATCGCGCGACTTGACCAAATGATCGCGCGGAGCGCGCTCCTCCTCGAACGCGGCGACATACAGGAGGGCTCGCTGCTGGCATCGCAGTGCGCGAGCAGCTCGGAAGAGCTCGGCGCGGTCGCCTGCGGCGTCGCCTCGAACGTCCTCCTCGGGCAGGCCCGCCTGATCCTCGAGGATCCCAGCGGCGCGAAAGCCCCACTCGAGCGGGGCCTCGAGCTCTCGGTCGTCACCTACATGGCGGCGATGCGCACCCTCGGGAAAGGCATGCTTGGCTCGGCGAAGGCACGCCTTGGAGACTTATCCGGCGGTGAGGCCGGCTGGAACGCGGCGCTTGCGGACGCGAGCGGGATGAACGATCGCTACGGCGAGGCGCAGACGCTCTGGGCGCGCGCGCGAACCCGGATGCGGCAGCGCGAGCCGGATCATCAGGCGGCGCTCGCCGACCTCGAGGTGGCGCTGCCGCTCTTCGTGACGATGGAGGCGCGGCCCTCGATCGCGCGCATCAGTCGCGATCGCGCGCAGGCTCTGCGGGCGCTGGGGCGAAGCGACGAGGCTGCCGAAGCGGAGCGTCGCGCTCGCGAGCTCGCCACGGAGCTCGGGCTGAAGGACTTCAACCTGATCGCCTGAGCATCGTCATCCGGCCGGCTCGAGGCGTGGACCCGCGCGGACCAGGACGGCTGCCACGATCGTCGCGACCGGAAGCGCGAGCGCCGCGGTGGCCACGAACGGCAGGAGCGGATCGGCGTCGTACAGGAATCCCGCGATCGTCCCGCCCCCGCCGAACCCGAGAGCGAACGCGACTTGGTAGATGGCGTAGCCAAACGCGGCGCGTGCGGGCGGGATGATCCGCTCGACGGCTGAGGCGACGACCGGGTTGGCCGCCTGTGTCGCCCCGAGGAGGAGCGCGGCGATGCCGACGAGCCCTTCCGTCCGGCCCGAGAGGGCGATGAACACGCATGCCAGGGTCACGATCGCTGCGGCGCCGAGGAGCGCGGGGACCGCGCCGAATTCGTCGGCAAGACGGCCGGCTGCGACCGCGAGCCCGGCGGCGCCGACGGACACGAGCGCGAGATGGAAGCCGAGGCGCTCGAGCGGTATGGCCGCGACCTCCCGCAGATAGACCGGCAGGAACGCGAGGCACAGGATCGAGAGCATCGCCGCGAAGGGCGTGATCGCGAGCAGCACCCAGTAGCTCCGTGGCGGCCGGAACGGTCCTCGCTCCGGATGCGGCGGGATGGACCGCATCGCGAACGTCAGCGCGGCCGAGGCGAGCAGGAATATCGCCGCGACCGCGACCGCGGCGCGAAAGCCGAACGACGCCGCGATCACGCCCGCGACCGGCGACCCGATGATGTTCCCCGCGAAGTAGGCGCCGAGCACGATGCCAAGCGCGCGTCCTAGGGAATTGCGCGCGGTCGTCGAGGTGACGTACGCGATGATCAGCGGAAGCCCCGCTGTCCCCGACCAGTAGAGCGCCGAGCCGACGAACGCGCCGCGCCAGTCGGTGAGCGGCACGAACGATGCGACCCCCAGCGCGGCGCAGAGCCACGCGCCGGTGATCACCGGTCGCCGCCCGATCCGGTCGGCGAGGTAACCCGCGGGGATGAAACACAAGACCGCGACGAGGTTGCCCGCGCCGAAGACGATCCCGATGTCCTGCGGACTCGCGCCGAGCTCGCGCATGTAGAGCGGCCAGACCGCGGACAGGAGCCCGAACCCGCATCCGAACAGCACCTGCGCTCCGGTGAGGAGCCAGATGTCGCGCGGAAGCTTCAGCTGCGTCCCTTCACGACGCCACGCGCGCGGCGCTCTTCGAATTCCGAGCGCGCCTTGCGCAGCACGTCCGGGTCCGCGAGCACGTCGATCGCCGTGAGCGCAAGCGCCTTGCCGGCCGCGAGCGCGTTGTCGTGCGCCTCCTGGGACAGCACGGCCTCGCGGAACGCGATCGAATGGCCGGGGATCGGCTCGGGAGAGACGGCGATGTACGGATGGATCGCGGGAAGGACCTGCATGACGTTGCCCATGTCGGTCGAGCCGACGCGCTCGTCGTCGCGCGCCTCGTAGACCTGGATGCCCTGCGCGCGCATGTGGTGCGCCCAGCGATCGGCGATCGGAGTCGAAAAGACCATGTTCTCGTAACCGGCGTTCTCGTTCACGGTGACCTGCAGCTGGGTGCCCGTCGCGAGCGCCGCGCCTTCCGCGCAGGAGACGAAGCGCCGCAGGACCTCCTGCTGGTAACGCCGATCGAGCGCGCGGACCGAGAACCGCGCCGCGGCGTAGTCCGGGATGACGTTCGCGGCGCTCCCCCCCGAGGTGATGATCCCGTGAACGCGAGCGTCGGGACGCAGCTGCTGGCGCATCGCGTTCACGTTGTTGAAGAGCTGGAGGATGCCGTCGAGCGCGTTGATCCCGAGATCTGGCTGCGATGCGGCGTGCGCCGCGCGGCCGCGGAATTCGACCATGACCCGGTTCGACGCGAGCGAATGGCGGCCCGCGAGCGATCTTCCAGAGGTCGGGTGGATCATCATCGCCGCATCGACGTCGTCGAATCCGCCCGCGCGGATGAGCGCGACCTTGCCGCCGCCGCCCTCCTCCGCGGGCGTGCCGATCGCGACGATGCGGCCCGGCAATTGATCGATCACCGCGCGAACGCCGACCGACTCTGCGATCCCCATCATCGCGATGAGGTTGTGGCCGCACGCGTGCCCGAGCTCGGGAAGGGCGTCGTACTCCTGCAGGACCGCCACGGTGGGCCCGGGTCCGCGGCCGTGCGCGTCGCCGCGATACGCGGTCTCGATGTCCTTGTACTGGCGCTCGACGCTGAAGCCCGCGCCCTCGAGGAACTCGGTGAGGCGGATCGCCGCCTCGCGCTCCTGATAGGCGATCTCGGGCTTCGCGTGCAGCGCGCGCGAGAGCGCATAGAGCGCGTCGCGGCGCTCGTCGATCGCCTTCAGCGCGCGCTGGTACAGCGCCTTCGGGTCGCTCACGACTGATGGCCCGCGATGAGCGCGAGGATCACGCGATCGAGCGCGCCGTCGGCCTGCTCGAAGAGGGACGATGCTTGCTCCGACGCGAGCCCGCGACGCCGCGCGACGTTCGCGATCTCGGTCATGAAGCGCGCGCGGAAGAA
>VBGS01000090.1 GCA_005889445.1 Chloroflexota bacterium | reverse complement strand
CAGAGCCCGGTACGCAGCAGACCCGTCGGCCGTGGATCGGATCATCAGGGAGGGCAGCGCGCGGGCGCGCGACGAAGCACGCCACACCTTGCACGACGTGCGACGGGCCATGCACCTCGACTACTTCGGCCTCTAGGGAGCGCGTGCCGAGGCTTTATGTCCTAGTTCTCTCAGGCGGCGCAGGAACGAGGCTCTGGCCTCGGTCCCGCCGGGAGCGGCCAAAGCAGTTCCTCGATCTGGTGGGCGAGCGCACCCTTCTTCAGGACACGGTCGACCGCGTCACCGAGATCGTCCCGAACGAGCGGATCTTTGTGGTCGCGCCGCCCGAGCACCGCGCGCTGATCCACGAGCAGCTGCCGGAGCTGCGGACCGACCACGTCGTGGTCGAGCCCTATCCGCGCGGCAACGCCGCGGCGGTCGGGCTCGCGATGGCCGCGCTTGCCGCGTTCGACCCGGACGCGGTCGTCGCCGTCCTCCCGTCCGACCACGTCGTCGAGAAGCGCGGTGAGTTCCGGAGGGTGCTGATCGCAGCGACCGCCGCCGCCGAGCGCGGCTACCTCGTGACCATCGGCATCACGCCCGCGAGCGCCGACACGGGGTTCGGCTACATCCAGGCGGGCGAGCGCCTCGAGATCGAGGGCGCTCCCGTCGAGGTCCGCGCGGTGAAGCGGTTCGTCGAGAAGCCGAAACGCGATGCGGCCGAGCGGATGCTCGAGGAGGGCGGCCACTACTGGAACTCCGGCATGTTCGTCTGGCGCGTGGAGGAGATCCTGAGGGGATACCAGGCGCATCTGCCCGCGACGGCCAAGGCGATCGCGGCGCTTCGCGATGCCATCGGTACGCCACGTTACGAATCGGTCCTGACCGAGGTCTGGGAAGAGACCGACCGCACCACGATCGACTACGGGATCGCGGAGAAGGCCGAGAACGTCGCGGTCGTGCCCGCGGATATCGGCTGGCACGACCTGGGGTCGTGGGCGCGCCTCGCCGGGGTGGTCCAGCGGGGGGACAACTGGTCGTCTGGCGACCTGGTGACCGAGGACGCGCACGACAACTACGTCTGGGCAGCCGGGAAGCTGGTCGCCCTCGTCGGGTCGTCGACCAGCTGAAGCGGGACGAAAGAGAAGATCTCCTCTAACGCACTAGCGCCGAGCCGGACCGAGGGCCCCCGCGCGGCGGAGGGGTCCCCGGCCCCGAGGGCTGGGGATACCGCCGCGATGAGAGGGTTTCGGTCCGGCGAGGCGAAGGGGCGCAGAGGAGCCCTACCGGAAGCGCCTGTGTGTCTGCTCTGGTAGACGACCCCGTTAGAGTGGATAGAGGGAAGGGGCGCCCAGAGGGGCGCTCTTTTCATGAGACGAAAGGACTTTGATGGCGACAGTCGCGAAAGACCTGGTCGTGGTGGAGAGCCCGACAAAGGCAAAGACTCTAGAACGGATGCTCGGTCCGGCCTACAAGGTCGAGGCCAGCTTCGGGCATATCCGGGATCTGCCCAAGTCGAAGATGGGCGTCAACCTCAAGACATTCGTTCCCGAGTACATCGTCCCCGACGATTCCGAGAAGCACGCCCGACTGCTCCGGCGTGAGGCGAAATCGGCCAACCACGTGTGGCTGGCGACCGACCTCGACCGCGAGGGCGAAGCGATCGCCTGGCACCTGGCGGACGTCATCAAGGTCCCCAAGTCCAAGCTCCGCCGAGTGACGTTCCACGAGATCACCCCAGCGGCCATCGACGAGGCGTTCAAGCACCCGCGCGAGATCGACCAGGACCTGGTGAACGCGCAGCAGGCTCGTCGCGTGGTGGACCGGCTCGTCGGCTACACGATGTCGCCGCTCCTCTGGAAGAAGATCCGGTACGGGCTTTCGGCTGGTCGGGTGCAGTCCGTCGCGCTGCGGCTGATCGTCGATCGCGAGCGCGAGATCCAGGCGTTCGTTCCGCAGGAGTACTGGTCGCTCGAGGCCGCCCTCGCCAACCACGCCGGTCAGACGTTCACCGCCGAGGTCATCCAGCACAAGGGCAAGAAGCTCGAGATCCACGATGGCGCGACCGCCGAGAAGCATCGGTCCGCGCTCGCGGACGCCGCCTACACCGTCGAGAGCCTCGAGAAGCGCGAGAGCGGCCGCAATGCCGCGCCGCCGTTCACGACGTCGACGCTCCAGCAGGAGGCCTCGCGCAAGCTCGGGTACTCGGTCAAGCGGACGATGGTCCTCGCCCAGCAGCTCTACGAGGGCATCTCCATGGGCGCGAGCGGATCAATCGGACTCATCACCTATATGCGGACCGACTCGCTTCACGTGGCCGAGGGCGCGCTGAAGCAGGCCCGCGACGTCATCGTGAGCGAATTCGGCGTCCCGTACGCCCTCGACAAGCCGCGTCACTACAAGACGCGTTCGAAGGGAGCGCAGGAGGCTCACGAGGCGATTCGCCCGACGGACATGTCGCGCACCCCCGAGCGGATGAAGCGCTTCCTCAAGCCCGACCAGCTGCGCCTCTACACGATGATCTGGCAGCGGACCATCGCCTCGCAGATGGCGCCGGCGCGCTTTGAACCGAAGGCACCGAGGAGCCGGAGAAGGAGATCTCTCCGCTCCCCGAGGTCACCGCGGGCGAGGCCCTCAAGCTCCTCGGCCTCGACGCGTCGCAGCACTTCACGCAGCCGCCGGCGCGGTTCAGCGAAGCATCGCTGGTGAAGACCCTGGAGGAGCACGGCATCGGCCGGCCGTCGACGTACGCGCCGACGATCTCGACCCTCATCGGCCGCAAGTACGTCCGCAAGGAAGGCCGCGCGCTCATCCCCGAGGACGTTGGGTTCGTCGTGACCGATTTCCTGCGCGAGCACTTCCCGGAGATCGTCGACACCGGCTTCACCGCACGGATGGAAGAGGACCTCGACAAGATCGCCGAGGGCGAGGTCGAGTGGGTCCCGGTCGTCCGGGAGTTCTTCGAGCCGTTCTCCAAGCGGGTCGAGGAGAAGACGAAGAGCGTCAAGAAGTCCGACGTGAGCGAGGTTGCGACCGACCGCATCTGCCCCAAGTGCGGGCGGCCGGTCGTCATCAAGCTCGGGAGGTACGGCCGGTTCTACTCGTGCACCGGTTTCGCGAAGGGCAAGAAGGGCCAGCCGGTACCCGAAGGCGCGTGCGACTACTCCGAGCCGCTCGAGGGGCAGACCGAGCCGCACCTCGAGATCCTCGAGGGCGAGAATTGCCCGGACTGCGGAAAGCCGCTTGCGAAGCGGCGAGGACGATTCGGACCGTTCATCGGCTGCACCGGCTATCCGGACTGCAAGTACATCAAAAAGACGCACCAGAAGACGGGTGTGGTGTGCCCCGAGTGCGGACAGGGCGAGCTCGTGCAGCGGCGCGGCCGCGGGCGGTCGCTCTTCTATGGCTGCGAGCGGTATCCGAAGTGCACCTTCACCGCGCGCGAGCTGCCAGGAGTCACCGCGACCCCCGGCAAAGACGCCGCATAACTTAGGGTTGCGTCCGTGAGGGCGCGGCCGGCCACCGAGGATGAGTCGCGCGGCTGGGACGGCTTGCTGCAGCAGACAACTCGACCGCATCTCCTTCAGTCGCGCGGCTGGGCCGAGCTGAAGTCCCTCACCGGATGGCGCGCGGAGCGCTACGTCATCGAGGATGACACCGGGCGACACGGTCTCGCACAGGTGCTGCGCAAGCGCGCGGTGCCCGGAGTCGAGGTCGCGTACGCGCCGCGCGGACCGGTCTGCGACGAGGCCGCGCTCCCTGAGGCGATCGCGGCCCTACGGACCGTCCTCGGCCGCAGCCTCGTGCTCAGCCTGCTCTGCGATCCCGAGGCGACCCAGAGCGACGCGCTGGTCGCGCGTCTGGGCGCGCGCGGCATTCGTCGCTCGCCGATCTACGTGCAGCCGAGGCGCACCCTCCTCATGGATCTCGGCCAGGATCAGGATGCGATGCTCGCCGCGATGCGCAAGAAGACGAGGCAGTACATCCGTAAGGCCGAGCGCGAGGGGGTCGTCACCGAGAGGACCACCGACCTCGCTCGTTTTCACCGGCTCCTTCGCGGGGTGGCCGAGCGCGATCGTTTCGGCATCCACGACCTCGCGTACTTCGCCTGCCTGGCCGAGGCGTTCGGCGACGGCATGCACCTCCTGATGGCGCGCGTCGGCAGCGAGGACGTCGGCGCCCTCCTCGTCATCCGGATGGGCGATCGGGCGTGGGAGCTGTTCGGCGGATGGAGTGGAACGCACACCGAGGAACGACCCTTCTATCTGCTCAAATGGCGATCGCTGATGCTCATGAAGGACCTCGGGGTCCGTCGCTATGACATGTGGGGGCTGGCCGAGGGTGACGAGCTCGCTGGCGTAGAGAATTTCAAGCTCGGCTTCGGTGGAGAGATCGCGACATGGGTCGGCGCGCTCGAGACCCCGGTCACGAGCGTGCTGTACCCGCTGTGGCGTTTCGGCGCGCGGCGCCGCCTCGCAGCGACCGCGTGACCGACGCCCCCGCAGGATGGGACGACGCTGCGGTCCGTTCGCCCGGGGGGCACGTGCTGCAGTCGGCGGCCTGGGCAGAGATCCGCGAGCAACAGGGCTGGCGCGCGCAGTTCCTGAGGATCCGCGATCCGCTGCCGGTCGCGCTCGTTCTCTGGCGCGCGCTGCCATTCGGTCGACAGCTCGCGTACGTGCCGCGCGGTCCCATCATCGCGTCAGCGGCGGAGCTCTCACCGGCGCTTGATGCGTTGACCGCGCTCGCGCGGCGATCGAGCGCGGTCTTTCTGAAGGTGGATCCCGAGCTCTCGCCGTCTGAGGCGGCCGGGCCGCTCCGGAGCGCGGGGTTCAGACGCGGCGAGGACATCCAGCCGGTGCTCGCCACCCTGGTCCTTGACCTCGCGCCCGACCAGGACGCGCTCCTGGCGGCGCTCGACAAGGACACCCGTTGGAGCGTGCGTCAGGCCGAGAAGCGCGGCGTCTCGGTGCGCGACGCGAGCGGCGACGCTGACCTACGCGCGCTCTACGCGCTGTACGCCGAGACCGGGCAACGTGCGGGATTCATCACGAGGACGTGGGAGTACTACCGGCGGATGTGGGGGACGCTGGTAGCGGCCGGACATGCGCGCGTCCGACTGGCCGAACGCCAAGGAAAGGCCGTCGCCGGCGCGCTCGTCTGGCGCTGCGGCGAGCGCGAGGTGTACCAGAGCGCGGCGACGAGCGACGCCGGGCGGTCCGCGTACGCCGCGTACGCGCTCCTGTGGCGGTGCATCATCGAAGCACGCGCAGGCGGGGCGAGGACATTCGATTTCGGTGGCATACCGGTCGACCTCGCGCGAAAGGACGACCCGATGTACGGCCCGTACCTCTTCAAGAAGGGCTTTGGCGGCGTGCCACGCCAGTTCGTTGGCGCGCACGACGTCGTCCCGCGTGCGCTTGCCTACAACGCGTACCGCCTTGCCGAGCCGGCGTACACGGCGGCGCTCCGCCTCGTGAGTCGACTTCGCCGATGAGGCTCGGCCCGCTGCTCGAGGCGACCAAGATCCCCGTGCCCGAGGGCGCGGCGGCACTCGACGTGCGCCAGATCGCGTATGACTCGCGGCGCGTGAAGGACGGGGCGCTCTTCGTCGCCGTCGCGGGCTTCCACCGCGATGGGCACGCGTTCGCCGGCGATGCGATCGCGCGCGGGGCCGTCGCCATCGTCGCGGAGCACCCGCTGGAGGCGCGGGTGCCCGTGGCCGTCGTTCCGGCCGCGCGCGCCGCTCTGGCAGATCTCGCCGCCGAGTTCTTCGACCATCCGACCCGGAAGCTGAAGCTCGTCGGGGTCACCGGAACCGACGGGAAGACCACGACGGTGCACCTCGTCTCCGACGTGCTCGATGCCGCGGGCCAGATCACTGGATTCGCGACGACCGTCGATTTCAAGCAAGGCGATCACGTCTGGCAGAACGAGACCCGACAGAGCACGCAGGAGGCGGTCGAGGTGCAGGAGTTCTTCGCAGAGCTGCTCGTCGCGGGCGGCACGTGGGGCGTGCTCGAAGCGACCAGTCACGCGCTCGCGCTGCGTAAGCTGCGCGGCGTGGAGGTGGACGTCGCCGTCTTCACCAATCTGTCTCCCGAGCATCTCGACTTCCATGGGACGCTCCAGAAGTACCTCGATGCGAAGGGCGAGCTCTTCGCGATGCTGCCTCTGTCGTTCGACAAGGGCGTCGCGAAGACCGCGGTCCTCAATGCCGATGACTCGCACTGGCGGTACCTCGCCGATCGCGCCGGCAGCGCGAGCGTGATGACCTACGGGATCGACGCGCTCGCCGATGTCCAGGGAACGGTGCTCGCATCGGATGCCGCGGGCTCCAGGCTGCGCATCGCGGCGCACGGCGCCTCGGTCGAGTTCACGCTGCCGCTGGTCGGACGCTTCAACGTGCACAACGCGCTCGCGGCGGCAGCGGCCGGCCTCGCCGCTGGTGCGACGCTGCCACAGGCGAAGGACGCGCTCTCGCGGGCGCGGGCCGTCCGCGGCCGCATGGAGCGCGTCGAGTCGGGCCAGCCCTTCAGCGTCATCGTGGATTACGCGCACACTCCCGAGTCCCTCGACAAGGTGCTCGGACTGCTTCGACCGCTCACGAAGGGCAGGCTGATCGCGGTCTTCGGAAGTGCCGGAGAACGCGATCACGCCAAGCGACCCGCGCTCGCCGAGGTCGCGGCGAGACACGCCGACCTCTTCGTGATCACCCAGGAGGACCCGCGGCTCGAGGATCCCGCCGCGATCCTCGCGGAGATCGAGGCGGGCGCCATCGGGGCGGGGAAGCGCCGCGATGCCGATTACCTCGTCATCGACGACCGCAGGCAAGCCGTCGCCGAGGCCATCCGGCGGGCGGCGCCGCGCGACACGGTGATCCTGGCCGGCAAGGGCCACGAGAGCTCGATGATCGTCGGAGAGGAAAAGCGCCCCTACGACGAGGCGGCGACGGCGCGCGAGGCGCTCCGATCTCTCGGATTCGGCGCGTGACGCGCCGCTCCTCGGCGAGCGCGGCGCAGACACGGGCATATGCCGCACGTGCGGACGCGCTCGCACCGCAGCTTCGCGCGGAGATCGCGCGCGTCCCCGCGGTCCCTCACGGACGGCCGACGCTCGTCGTCCTCATGGGTCTTCCCGGCGTCGGGAAGTCGCACTGCGCCCGCCTCCTCTGCGAACGCCTCGGCGCTGCGCACGTCGCGAGCGACGAGCTGCGCGGCAGGCTGTTCATCGCGGCGACGTACGCCGACGAGGAGAACCGCGCCGTGTTCGCGGCCGCGACCGCCCTCGTCGATGGCCTGCTCGCCGACGGGCATCGGGTCGTCCTGGACGCGACGAATCTCATCGCGCGGAACCGATCCGCCGCGGTCGAGGCAGCCCGTCGCCGGGACGCGCCGGTCGTGTACGTGCGCGTCACGGCCCCCGAGGTCGACTCGCTCTCCAGGCTGGCGGCACGGCGCGCCGGCCGGGCCGCGGACGATCACTCGGACGCCGATGAGAGCGT
>VBGS01000171.1 GCA_005889445.1 Chloroflexota bacterium | reverse complement strand
GCGCTCTTCGTATCGCGTTCGGTCGCGTTCCCAGTCGAGCTCCGCCCAGCTGTCGCGTTCCTCGGTCTCCACATTGCCGCGCATCTCGACCCCCTCGGTGGGGAGCTCCATGAGGAACCGCGACGGCGGATTCATGTTCGTGTGCCCGAAGAGCGTGCGGCGTCGCGCGTAGGTGAGAAAGCACCGATCCTTCGCGCGCGTGATCCCGACATAGCAGAGCCTGCGCTCTTCCTCTATCTCCGCCTCGCTCCCACTGTCGATCGCGCGCACGTGCGGGAAGACGCCTTCTTCCATACCGGTCATGAAGACGACGGGGAACTCGAGGCCTTTGACGGCGTGCATCGTGATCAGCGTCGCCGCGGGCTTCGCGTCCTGGTATTCGTCCACGTCCGACACCAGCGCGATCTCCTCGAGGAAGGCGGGCAGCTGCTCGTCCTGAGGCAGCGCCGCGTAGTCCTCCGACAACGTGCGCAGCTCGAGGACGTTCGCCCAGCGCTCCTCGCCCTCTTCGGTGCCGTCTCGCAGATAGGCCGTGAACCCCGTCTGCGCGACAACATCGTCGATGAGGCGCGGGAGCTCGCGCCCCTCCGCCTCCGCGCGCAATCGGGTCATCACCCGGCCGAACGCACGGAGCGCCTCTTGTTGCCGCCGCTGGAGCGCGGTGATCTGATCCGCATGCTGGAGCGCATCGCCGACGCTCAGCTCGCGCTCGCGCGCGAACGCGAGCAGAGCGGAGCGGGACGTGTCACCAAGGCCCCGCGGCGGCGTGTTGAGAACGCGCGCGAGAGCGAACGCGTCCTGCGGGTTTCGGATCAGCCGCAGATACGCGAGGGTGTCCTTCACTTCCCGTCGCTGGTAAAAGGACACGCCGCCGACGATCTGGTACGCGAGCCCGAATGCCCGGAAGGTGTCCTCGATCGGTCGAGACTGCGCGTTGGTGCGGTAGAGGACCGCCACATCGCGCGTGCCGTGCGCTTCGCCCTCCCGCTGCAGCCGCTCGATCTCGCGTGCGACGAGCTCGGCCTCGTGCTGTTCGTCGTACGCCTGCATGACCACGAGATCCGCCCCACCCTGACGCTCGGTCCAGAGCTTCTTCTCCTTGCGGGCGGCGTTGTTGCGGACGACCGAGTGCGCCGCGTCCAGGATCCGCTGGGTCGACCGGTAGTTCTGCTCCAGCTTCACCACCTTGGCGTTCGGATAGTCGCGTTCGAAGTCGAGGATGTTGCGCACGTTTGCGCCGCGCCAGCTGAAGACGGACTGGTCGTCGTCGCCGACGACGGCGAGGTTCTGTCGAAAGCCCGCCAGGTACCGGAGCAGCACATATTGCGCACGGTTCGTGTCCTGGTACTCGTCGACGAGGATGTGCTGGTAGCGGTCCTGCCAGCGTTCGAGCGCAAGGTCCGAGGTCTCGAAGAGCCGGCAGGCGAGAAGCAGGAGGTCGTCGAAGTCGACCGCGTTGTTCTCCCGAAGGAGCTCGTCGTAGCGCTTCCAGACGATCGCCGCGATCCGATCGAGCTGGCCCTTCGGATTCGCGGCGAGGTCGGCCGGCCCCGCCAGCTCGTTCTTGGCGCCGGAGATGACGTTCGCGATCGCCCCCGGGGCGAAGACCTTCTCGCTCGCATTCGTATCCGTCATCGCCTGCCGGAGGACCGCGCGCTGGTCGGCTTCGTCGTAGATGGCGTACGAGCGGTCGATCCCCACGAGGGGTCCATCGCGACGGAGGAGTCGGGCGCAGAACGCATGGAACGTGCCCACGGTGAGCTCTCCGAGGCGCTCCTTGCCGACCAGGCGATCGAGCCGCTCGCGCATCTCGCGGGCGGCCTTGTTCGTGAAGGTCACGGCGAGGATCGCGCTCGCCGGGACGGCGAGCTCGCGGATCAGGTAGGCGATCCGGTGGGTCAGGACGCGCGTCTTGCCGGAGCCCGCGCCGGCGAGGATGAGCAGCGGCCCATCGCCGTGCGTGACGGCCTCGCGCTGCTCCGCATTCAGCGGGTCGAGGATCGGATCGGGCATTTCTCCCATCATTTCATTCGTGGGGCGCAAAAAACCACAGAGCGTGCCTGCCCCTCACGGGCGGGCACGCGGTGGCTCGCCGAAGAGAGTGAGGGGGTGTGGGGGCTTGCCCCCACGAAACAGGCGCTGTTGACGGACCGTGGAAAACCCGCGAGAAGTGGTGGACAAGATTCGGCGGCCGCGTCTCGTTTTGGTGGATAAGTCCGTTGCTCGGTCGGTGAGCGGACCGTAGATTTCCTCCTGTCCCGAGGGGTCTGCTAAAGGGAACGGGTCCGAGATTCCATCAAGGGCACCGGTCCCCGGGAGCGCAACCGGAGATAGCATCAAAGGCGGTCCGAGAGGATATCGAGGATCGGCTCCACGGCCAGGCTGCAGAGCTTCGAAGCTGCGGCAGGGCACGGAGGCAGGTCGCTCGGGACGCTTTTTCCCACTGACCTGACAACATCCACGGCTGTCCGTCCACCGTACATTCAGCAGGGTGGCTGAGCTCGAGCCGTCGGACCACGCACTCATGAGCGCCCTCGCTTCGCGCGAGCTTGGCGCGCTCGCGACCTTGTACGACCGTTACGGCCGACTCGCCTATTCGCTCGCGTACCGCATCCTCGGCGAGAGCGAGGGAGCCGAAGACGTCGTCCAGGACGCCTTCCTGTCAGCCTGGCGCGGAGCGGCGAGCTACCGGCCAGATCGGGGGAACCCGCGATCGTGGCTGCTCTCCATCGTCCACCACCGCGCGGTCGACATCCTTCGCCGGAAGACGACGTTCCGGCCGGCGCCGCTCGAGGCGGCGGAGCTCCAGCCGGCGAACGAGGACACCGCGGCCAGCGCCGAGCGCAACGTCGAGGATCGGACCGTTCGCGAGGCGCTCGATGCGCTTCCCCAGGCGCAGCGGCGGACCATCGAGCTCGCCTACTTCGGCGGCTACACCCACGTCGAGCTCTCGGAGCTGATGGGTGTCCCGCTCGGAACAGTGAAGGGCCGCATGCGCATCGGCCTCCAGAAGATGCGGCGCTCGCTGGAGCACATGCGATGACCGAGCACGTGCTCGACGACCTCGAGGCCTACGCGCTCGGTGCTCTCACCCGGACCGACGCGGAGCGTGTCGCCAGCCATCTCGCCGTGTGCGACTCGTGCCGCGGCGAGGCGATGTCGCTCGGGGAGATCGTCGGGGTCCTCCCAGAAAGCGTGCCGCTCCGCGAGCCGTCGCCCGCCCTTCGGGAGCGCGTGCTCGCGGCCGCGCGCGGTGAGGTCCCGCCGTGGCGGAGCCGTCCGGCATGGTCGGTCGGTCACATCCGGCCGTGGCCGATCATCACGGCTGTGCTCGCGGCAGCGGTCATCGTCCTCGGCGCCGCGAACGTCGACGCCAACCGCCAGCTCCGCGCGGTCACCGCCGAGCGGGATGCCAGCGGCACGACGATCGAGGCGATCAGGGAGGGTGCCCGCACCTGGTACATGGCCGGCAAAGAGTCGTTCTCGGGCTCGGGCGGAACCCTTTACGACCCGCATGCCGACGGAAAGCAGCCCTTCGTGCTTTTCCACGACCTTCCGGCGATCCCACCCGGGAAGGTCCTCACGATCTGGCTGGTGAGCGCCGGCAGCGCCTGGGCCCGCGCGGCCAACTTCGTGCCGGATGGGCGCGACGTGCAGGTCGTGCCGATCAGCCTGGAGGTCGCGGGCTTCGATCGCTGCGCGGTGACGATGGAAGATGCGCCGTGGGGTCCGCGCTACGGCGCGGTGGTCATGGAGTCGCGAATCGCCCCGCCAGCGACCGCCCCCTAGGCGGTCCACCAGGCAGCAGTTAAAGAAGAGGCCCGGCCTTCCGGCCGGGCCTCTCGCAGCGCTGGTACTCGTGTTCGCTCGTCTAACCCGTCGTCGCCATGCCGCCTGAGCAAGCTCCCGCGCATGGCTCCTAGGGTTAGTAGTCCATGCCTCCGGGCGGCATCGCCGGCGCCTTTTCCTTTTCGGGTAGATCGCTGATGAGCGCCTCGGTCGTGAGGATCATCGCCGCGATGGACGCGCCGTTCTCTACGGCCGAGCGCACGACCTTGACCGGGTCGATGATCCCGGCTTTGGGCAGGTCGACGATCTGGCCGCTGATGACCTCGTAGCCCCAGCTCGGGGACTTCGTGTCGATCTGCTTGCGGCGGACGTCCGCGAGGACCACGGATCCGTCCTGGCCGGCGTTGCGCACGAGCTGGAGGAAGGGCTCCTCGAGCGCCCGGCGGAGGATGTTCACGCCGGTCTTCTCGTCGCCTTCGGCCTTCACGGCGTCGAGCGCCTTGATGGCGTTGATGAGCGTGATTTCGCCGCCCGGGACCATGCCTTCCTCGACGCCCGCGCGGGCGGCCGAGAGCGCGTCCTCGACGCGGTGCTTCTTCTCCTTGAGCTCCACCTCGGTGGCCGCGCCGACCTTGATGACGGCGACGCCGCCGGCGAGCTTCGCAAGACGCTCCTGGAGCTTCTCCTTGTCAAAGTCGCTGGTGGTCTCCTCGATCTGCGCCTTGATCTGCTTGACCCGGGCCATGATCTTGTCCTGCGAGCCGTGGCCCTCGACGAAGGTGGTCTCGTCCTTGTTCGCCGTCACGCGGCGCGCACGGCCGAGATCCTGGACGGTCGTCGAGTCGAGCTTGCGGCCGACCTCTTCGGTGATGACCTGGCCGCCCGTCAGGATCGCGATGTCCTCGAGCATCGCCTTGCGACGGTCGCCGAAGCCCGGGGCCTTGACCGCGAGCACGTTCAGCGTGCCGCGCATCTTGTTGACCGCGAGCGTGGCAAGCGCCTCACCGTCGACGTCTTCGGCGACGATGACGAGGTTCTTGCTCGTCTGCACGAGCTTCTCGAGCACCGGAAGGATGTCGGTGATGGCCGAGATCTTCTTGTCGGTGATGAGGATGTAGGGCTCCTCGATGGCCGCTTCCATCCGGTCGGCGTTGGTGACGAAGTACGCCGAGATGTATCCGCGGTCGATCTGCATGCCCTCGACGAACTCCGTCTCGAACTGCAGGCCCTTGGATTCCTCGACGGTGATCACGCCCTCGCGGCCGACCTTCTCCATGACCTCGGCGATGAGGTCGCCGATCTGCTTGTCCGCCGCGGAGATCGTCGCGATCTGCGCGATCTCCTCCTTGCCCTTGACGGGGGTCGCCTGGGCCTTGATCTCTGTGATGACCGCCGCGACGCCCTTCTCCAGACCGCGCTTGAGGAGCATCGGATTCGCGCCGGCTGCGATGTTCCTCATGCCCTCGTGCACGATCGCCTGCGCGAGGACGACCGACGTGGTGGTGCCGTCGCCCGCGATGTCGTTCGTCTTGGTCGCCGCTTCCTTGAGGAGCTGCGCCCCCATGTTCTCGAAGGGGTCCTCGAGCTCGACCTCGCGAGCGACGGTCACGCCGTCGTGCGTGACGGTCGGCGAACCGAACTTCTTGTCGAGAGCGACGTTGCGGCCCTTGGGGCCGAGAGTCGTCTTGACGGCGTTCGCCATGATGTCGATGCCGGACTTGAGCTTCTTACGAGCGTCGTCGGTGAAAACGAGCTGCTTCGCCATATGGTCCTTCCCCCTTAGTTCTGCAAGGTCGCGAGGACGTCTTTCTCACTGAGAATGAGAAGCTCCTCGTCGTCGAGCTTGAATTCGGTGCCTGCGTACTTCTGGAAGAGGACCCGGTCGCCCTCCTTGAGCTCCACGGGAATGCGCTGGCCGGTGTCGGGGTGCCGGTCGCCGGGACCGACGGCGAGGACCTTGCCCTCCTGGGGCTTCTCCTTCGCGGTGTCCGGGAGCACGATCCCGCTCTTGGTGATCTCCTCACGCTCGAGGGCCTTGATGACGACGCGGGAGCCGAGCGGCTTCAGCTTGAGCTTGCTTTTCGGCTCGGGCTTGGGCGCGGTTGCGACTGCCATGGGTCTCCCCTCCTGTTGATTTGAGCGCGGCGAGGCCCGCCGCTGGCTGTCTTTTACTGGATTAGCACTCGCTATGACTGACTGCTAACAATCTAAGAAGGGCCGGAAACGCTGTCAAGCCGCGCCCGCGTCACCCCCGGCCGGGGCGAGGGAGACCTCGGCCATGACCCGGTCCTTACCCGCTCGCTTGGCCGCGTAAAGCATCAAGTCGGCGGCCTCCAGGACCTGCTCGGCGCTCCGCCCGGCGCGCCAGCTGGCGACCCCCGCGCTGACGGTGATCGCGATCCGCGGATCCGCGCGCCCCTGGGCGTCCACCGCCTCGCGGACGCGCTCCGCGGCGATTCGGGCTTCCTCGAGGGTCGACTGGGGCATGAGCACCAGGAACTCGTCGCCGCCGGTCCGCACGCCGACGTCGGATGCCCGGACCGTCCGCCGCAGGGTATTCGCCAGGCCGCGTAGCGCGAGGTCGCCCTGCTCGTGACCGTAGGTGTCGTTCACGGTCTTCAGGCCGTCGACGTCGAGCGCGACGACGCTGTAGGGCTGCGCGTGCCGGGCGGCGAGGGAGTGCATCAGCCGCAGCTGCTCCGCCAGGAAGTGGCGATTATGCAGACCGGTAAGGCCATCCGTCGTCGCCTGTCGCTGTGCGGTCTCGAGCACGCGTCTGGTCGCGAGGCTGAGCGCCACGCGGTCGGCGGCGCCGCGGACGACGGCGACGTCGAGGAGCGATTCGCTGTCGGGCTCGAGAAAGAGCGCGCCCACCGAGTCGCCCCCGGCGACGAGCGGTAGACAGGAGTACTGCGAGCGGAACGGCATGAATGGGCACACCACCGGGTCCTCGGCGGACTTGACCTCGAAGAAGCGACCGCTCCGGATCGCTGGACAGCTGGTCGGGCCGTTGACCACGGGGTGCGCCGTCGCCTTCCCCGCCGTGCCGATCGGCTCGAGGATCGCGACGGATGGGTCGGTGAACAGGACCGTCGCGGCCGGCAGGTGGAACCCCTGCTGAATGCTTCGCGCCGCGGTCTGGGCCAGCGACGGCTCGTCGGTCGCGAGGCCGAGGGAATCGACAAGGTTGTCCATGCTCTCGAGCACCTTCATGCGTGCCTGAAGGCGCTCGCTCTGCGCGCGGACCTCCTCGAGCGCGAGGAACGAGGCCACCGCGGCCGCCGAAGCGTCAGCGATCACCTCCGCGAGGCGGATCTCGTGCGCAGTCCACTCGCGGATCTCGTGGCTCGAAACGGCCACCAGGCCGATGACTTCGCCTCGCTGGATGAGCGGCACGAACAGCCCGGCCGCGAAGTGGTGGTGCTCTCTGACACGCGGCGCGATGCTCTCGTTGCGCGCATCGTTCACCGCGACGGTCCGCTTCTCGCGCACGGCCCGGCGACGCGGTGTGTCCTCGGGCAACGTCGGGTCGGCATGGAACTCTTCCATCCCGCCATCGGGCCCGATCGTGTAGCCGTCCGCGAAGTCCGGTTGCCGCGCGAAGAGGTACAGGCGGTCGATCGCGAGCGAGTTCTTCGCCGCCTCGTAGATGACGCGCACCAGCTCGTGGAGCTCGCGCACGCGCGCGAGCGCAAGAGCCGTGTTCCGCGCCACACCAAGCTCGACGTTCTGTGACGCGAGCTCCTCGCTGCGCTGGCGGAGCGTGAAGCGAGTCTCCTGGATCGTGCGCGAGATCAGCGCGGTCATGGCGATCACCGACAGCAGCGCGAAGAATCGGATGACGCCGATATCCAGCATCGCGGGCTCGTGCACGAGCACGACCTCGCCGATGAGCGTCGCCACGTAGCCCACGATCGCGATCGTCCCGGTGAACAGCGTTCCCGAGATCCGCATCCCGAACACGGTGGCGAGGATGGGCAGGATGTAATAGGGGAAGTAGCGCGAGTCGACGCCGCCGGTGAGGACGAGAAGGATGGCGGCGATGACCTGGGTGATGCCACAGCCGATCGCGAAGCGGCTGCGACCGAGCCAGGTCTCGGGGAAGACGTGGAACCAGAGCGTCGCGAAGAGGAACAGGAGCACCGAGCACGCGAGGAGCCCGATCCGCGAGGCAGGGTCGGTGGAAGGCAGTGCGGCGGTGCCCAGGATCGCGGCGCCGATGCCCCAGCTCGCTGCCTCGGAGGCGAGTCGCACGCGCCGCTCGTACGACGCGCGGGCGCGGTGTTCCGCGGTCATTTCGCGAACATGTTGGGCCAACTCGGCTAGCCTGTCGCCCCCTGAGAGGGTGCGCACGCGTGAATACCGCCAAGCTCGATCCGGACTGCTACGAAATGATGAAACGGTCGCAGCCGATACCCGTTGCGGACGTGGAGTCCGAGTTCGGTGTCATCGGCTTCCCGAGAGAGTGCGTCCGCGTCTGATGCGGCTGTGGCGCACGCTCGAGCGTCGAATCGTGCTCTCGCGCCCGCCGTGGATGGAGGTCGCCGAGGAGCGGATCGGGCTTCCAGATGGACGCGAGATCGACGGCTTCCTGTCGGTGCGCACCCGCGACTTTGTCGCGATCGTCGCCATCAGCGGCGCCGATGAGGTCGTGCTCATCCGCTCCTACAAGCACGGGCCGCGCGCCATCTCGCTGTCGTGTCCCGCCGGCTACATCGAGGGAGGCGAAGAGCCGCTGGCGGCCGCGAAGCGGGAGCTCCGCGAGGAGACCGGCTACGAGGCGGAGGACTGGGCGCCACTCGGTCACTACGTGGTCGACGGCAACTACGGGATCTGCACCGAGCACGTGTTCCTCGCCCGTGACGCGAGACGCGTGAGCGAGCCGGCCTCCGGCGATCTCGAAGAGATCGAGGTCGTCACCGTCCCGCGCGCCCAGATCACGCAGGTCCTGCGCCGCAGCGAGATCGTTCAGCTCTCGTCGGTCGCGGCGGTCGCGCTCGCGACCGTCCTACTGGGACGCGATCAGTGAGAGCGGATCGACAGGCGCGCCGTTCTTCATGACGGCAAAATGCAGATGCGGCCCTGTGGTGATGCCCGTGAGCCCGATGAAGCCGATCACCTGCCCGGCCCGGACCGGCTGGCCGGCGCGGACGCGCGGCAGGGCGAACGTATCGTCGAGATGCGCGTACTCGGAGACGTAGCCGCCGGCGTGCGCGATGAGCACGATCATCGCGCCATCCGGAAGATGTCCCACGAACGAGACGATCCCGTCTGACGCCGCGGTCACGGGGGTCCCCAGCGGCGCGGCGATATCGATCGCCGCGTGGAAGTGCGCGTACCAGACACTGCGATAGGTCGTCGGCGGCTCGAGCGCGAACGTCGTCGGACCGAATGGCTGCGTCAGGACGCCGCGGACCGGGAGCGACCACGTGCTCGCGACGCCGTCGCGGACCATCGCGCCGGCGACGAGCTGCGCCAGGGCGGTCTGCGCGTCCGCCGCATCCTGCGCGAGCGCAGTCAGCACCGCGACCTGGGCGGCCTTCACGTCCGTGTCGCCCGCGGCGGCAGCGGCGGCGAGCACCCGCGCGCGGTCGCGAAGGCGCGCCAGCTGAGGCTGCTTCGCGCTCACCGCTGCCTTGAGCTGCGTGAGCAGCTCGGACCGTTCGGTGAGCTTCGTCTGCGCCGCGATCAGGCCTGCCTGCAGATCGCGGAGCTCGTCCAGCGCGGCACGCTGCTCGTCGGTCAGATTCGCCGGCACGGCGACAGGTGGCAGCGCGGCGAGGCGCAGCGCGTCCCGCTCGACACGGTCGTGGAGCGAGCCGCGGGCGTTCGACCTCGCCTGCAGGTCACCGATGTCCGCGTTGATCTCGTCAAGGTCCGAGTTCACCTGAGCGATCTGCGGGTCAAGGCCGGCGAGCTCGTCCTGAGCGACCCGCGCCTGGGCCGCGATGATCTCGCTCAGGGTCCGCGCGCTGGCCAGGAGCGCCGCGTCCTTCGCGCGCGCGGCCTCCGCGTCAGGACTCGGGCTCGGAGAGGGCGTCGCGGTCGCCGACGGGCTCGCGCTCGGCGAAGGGCTCGCGGTCGGAGAACCGGAGGGAGCTGCGGGCGACCCGCTCGGCGCCGCGGATGGGCTGACGGCCGGGGTTCGCGTGGGTGGAGCGGTGGACGTGCGCGTCGCCGTCGGCGTCGGGAATGGAGTTGGAGTCGGGGCCGGGGTCGGGTTCGGGGTCTGCGACGGGCTGTCAGCGCTGGCGGCGCCCGCGAAGACCGACGCCGCTAAGGCCAGCGCGAGAAGGCAAGCTGAGGCAAGGCGATACACGTGCATCTAAAGGGTGCCGAATCAGCCTCAGTGAGCGGACACATGCTTCGGAAGCGGACGTGCGGGCGCCCGACTACCTGTTGCGCTTGCGAGCGGGCTTTGTCTTTCGATACCCCAGCTGATCGAGCCACGCCAGCGACTCGCCGGTGATCACGACAGTCGCGCGCGAAAGGTCGGCCACGCGGCGGCGCCCGGTGAGGAACGTCGCGGTGCGCAGCTCGAGCGCGAAGTCTCCGATCCATCGCTCTACGTCGCTCTCGCCGCGGAGCGCGGCTTGGAGCAGCGGTCGCCCCACGCCCACCACGGTCGCGCCGAGCGCCAGCGCCTTCGCCGCGTCGAGCCCGCTGCGCACGCCACCCGTCGCGATCACCGGGAGGCCCACCGCGGCCACACCCGCGACGGCGACCGCGGTCGGCACGCCCCAGTCACGGAATCGGTTCCCGAGGCTCATCCGCGCGGCGTCGGACTGCGCGGCAGCGCGGAGGGCTTCGACCGCCGCGAACGACGTCCCACCGACGCCGCCGACATCGATCGCTTTCACGCCAGCGCGTCGCAGACGAAGCGCGACGTCTCGCGTTATCCCCGCGCCCGTCTCCTTGGCGATGAGCGGTACCCTGACGCGCCGAGCGAGCGCGCGGATCGCCTCGAGCGAGCCACGCGCGCGGGTCTGCCCCTCGGGCTGGACGCACTCCTCGAGATAGTTGAGATGGACGGCGAGCGCGTCCGCCTTGACCATCGCGATGATCTGCGCGATGTCGCGCGCGCCCAGTGCCATCTCGCGGTCCTGCTTCACGAGCTGCGAGATGCCGAGGTTGGCGATGACGAACGCGCTCGGGGCGGCGTCTCGGACCACCGAGTACGTCGGCGCGAGCATCGGATCGCGGATCGCGGCGCGCTGGCTGCCGACACCCATCGCGATGCCGTGACGCTCGGCCACGCGCGCGAGCAGCTCGTTCACGGCGAGCGCGCGACCGTGACCGCCGGTCATCCCGGAGATGACGAGCGGCAGCGAGAGCCGGTGGCCGAGGAACGTGGTCCGCAGGTCGACGTCGGCCGCGTCGATCTCGGGAAGCGCGTCATGCACGAGGTTGACGTCGTCCCAGCCCGCGGGGGTCCGTGTTTCGACGTCAGCCTCAGCGGCGAGCCTCAGGTGCTCTCCCTTGCGACGCGCGATCTCCTCCGCATCACTCATTCGAAGGTCCCCTCCGCCGCGAGCGCGCGGTACTCGAGATCGCTCAGGCCGAGAAGGCCGCGCCAGATCTCGTCGTTGTGCTCGCCGAGCGCCGGACCTGCGCGATCGAGGCGCGCCGGGGTCTCCGAGAGCGTGAACGGCGGGGCCATCGTCGTGACGTCGCCGAGCACCGGATGCGCGCTCCGTCGCCAGAATGCACGGTGCGCGAGCTGCGCATCGTCGGCGAGCTCGCTGATGCTGAGCACCGGCGCGACGCGCACGTCGCGCTCGCGCAGCGCCCGCACGACTTCCTCGCGCGTGTGCGCGCTCGTCCATTCCTGGATGCAGCGGTCGAGATCGGGATCGTCGCGCGCCCATTCGGGATGACCGACGATGTGTTGGAACTTCGCCCACTCCTCCTCGGTCCAGACGCTGAGGGCGACCCAGCGGTCGTCGCCGGCGCACCGGTAGACGCCGTGCGGTCGCGCGACCGGATCGTGATTGCCATCCCGCGTCGGCACGGTGCCGTTCGCCGCGTGGTCGAGAAGCGCCGGGCCCATGAACTGCAGGCCCGCCTCGTACTGCGACAGGTCGATGTCGCACCCGGCCCCGGTCCGGCCCCGCCGTTCGAGCGCGGCAAGGACCGCGATCACGCCGTAGCCGACCGCGATGTAGTCGATGTACGGACCGTAGAGGATCACCGGTGTGCGCCCGGGCTCGCCGAGCAGCTCGTTGAACCCGGCGAGCGCCGTGAGCTGGCTGCCGAATCCGGGGTGCTGGGCATGCGGCCCGGTCTGACCCTGGTTGCAGCTCGAGAGGATGACCAGGTCCTTCTTCGCCGCTCGCATCGCGGCACGCGTGAGGCCGCGCCGCGCGAGCGTGCCCGCGGGGAAGCTCTCGATCACAACATCGGCCTTTTCGATGAGCGCGAGCGCGAGCTTGATCGCGTTGGCCCGCTTCAGGTTGAGGGTCACGCCTTTCTTGCCATCGTTATAGAAGGCGAACATCCAGGCAGTGTTCGGCGACGGATCGCCTTTGAACGGGGGGTACGTCGAGCGGAACGCGTCGAGTGCCGTCCCCGACTCGACGTGGATCACCTCCGCGCCGTGATTGGCCAGGTACTTCCCGACGAGCGGCCCGGCCGCGGCCCACCCGAATTCGACGACGCGTACGCCGGCGAGCGCGCTCGAAGAGGCCGACTCTCGCACGGGCACGAGCACGGCGCACTCGTCCGCGCGCGCCTTGGACCAGGCCGCCATGGCCGTTTTGGGGTCCCCGCCGACGATCTCCGCGGCTCGCACCTGCGGCCGCTTGCCGTCGAGCAGCGCGAAGCCACCAGGGAACAGGGTCCTTCGGCCCTCGAGCGCAAAATCCTGCCAAAAGTCGCGAGCCCAGAGCTGAGCGTCGGCGAAGATATCGCGCGCGTCGGCGACGGGGTAGCCAAGCATGTTCCGCGCGATGACCCCGTCGAAGAACTCCCGCTTGCTCAGCGTCAGCATGAAGCTCGCGATCGACGCCTCGAGGCGGTCGACGTCCTCCTGTCGCAGCGTCCGGTTGTCGAACGTGTCCCAGTCGATGGCGCCGACGATCTCATCGAGCGCGCCGCGCTCGCGCATCCACTCGGCGAGCATGCGCCCGGTGTGACGCCCGATCGGACCGCCCTGAACCGCGAAGGCGACGTACCCGTCGGCGCAGGGCCAGATGTTCCGGAACTTCGCCCCGACGATGCTGCGGCCGATGAGAAAGGGACCGAGTCGCCGGTGCTCCTCGGCGAGCGCCTTCCAGAACACGATCGCCGGCGGATGGACCGTCGCCATCGCCGCCTGCGCGGAGACGTCGACGTGCTGTCCGCGACCGGTGCGCTCGCGCGCCGACAGGGCGAGGAGCGCGCCCATCGCCGCGTACATGCCGGTCCAGAAGGGCGACTGCGGCAGCGTCGTCCGGACGGGCGTGCGCCCGGGCTCGCCCGCCAGCCAAAGCGAGCCGCTTGCCGCCGTGACCTCGAGGTCAGATCCTCTCACCCACCCGAGCGGCCCGGTGGTGCCGTACGCCGTGATGGTCACCAGGATCGCTCGGCGGTTCACGCCGGCCACGTCGCCGTAGACGATGCCCTGGTCGGTCACGACCACATCGGCATCGCCGATCACGCGCCAGAGTCCGACCTGTTTGATGTCGACGATCCGCTTGTTGGCGTTCATCGCGAGCGCGTAGGCCGAGTCGCCGCCAACGAGCGGCGGGCGAGGGACACGGTCATCGGACCACGGCCCCCGTACCACGTCGGCCCCGAGATCGGCGAGGATGCGCCCGCAGAACGCGTTCGACGTCTCGGTGAAGTCGAAGACGCGTAGGCCTTCGAGCATCACCACACCCTTAGCGGCCGGTGCGCGCGAGGACCTCCGCCCACGACGACGTCTTCATCGCCGCCTTGCCTTTCTCGATCTGGTCCGGATCGAACCAGCCTGATGGATCGACGCGGTCGATCGGGTAGACGGGGCGCATGAAGTCGTTCTCGAATCCGTACGGCACCGTGGCGTCGATCGCCATCCCACCCTCGAACCGTGTGTTCATCGCGGTCCACTGCGCGCCGCCGGCAGTGAGCCGCTCGGACGGGATGAAGGTCTGCCCGGCGCCACCAGGCACGGGACTCCAGACGTCGTCGCGCGGGTTCACCCGGGTGGTGAGCGACCAGATGATGTCGTCCATCGAGTAGATGTCGACGTCGCTGTCGACCGCGATGGCGAGGCGCAGGCCCGAGCTGCAGGCGAACGCCGCTGAAAGGAAGTTGCGCACAAAGCCGTCATCGGTCTTGAGACGTTTCTTGACCTGCAGGATCGCGCCCGCCCAGTCGGTCATCGGGAATGGGATGTTCACGTCGTGGATGAGCCCAGGCTGGATGCGCTCGCAGAGCTCGAAGAACGCAGCCTCGCGCACCGTCGTGTCGATGTTGTTGCAGTCGTACATGTGCACGCCCATCGGATAGATGAACGGCCGATTGGTGCGCTTGCGCATGGTGATCGCGGTCACCTCGAAGGTCGGCGCCTTGTACGCCTTGCCCATGTAGCCCGCCCACTCCGGATGGAAGTGGTAGCGGCCCTGCACGTCGGCCTTCTCGGCCTCGGCGGTCTCGTAGCGCTTGTCGCGCGGATGCAGGTAGCCCTCGAGCACGTACTCGCTGTCAGCGACCGCGTACGCGTCGACGGTCCGCGCCTTCACCAGGCGCGTCGGGAAGCCTTGCACCGCGCCCGCCGCGCCGAGCTCGTCGCCGCCACGCGGGAGCACGACGTAGTCGAACCCGCCGCCGGCCAGGAGCGTGGAGGCGACCGGCAGGCCGAAGCAGACGGTCAGCGGCACGGGCTCGGTGTCCTTGTAGTACTTCGTCATGACCTGCCACATGTGCGAGCCGGGCGAGATCTGGAAGGTCCCGATGTTCCCCCACCGGAAGTTCATGCGGTTGTAGCCGATGTGGCTACCGTCCCAGAACCTGTCGCCGACGACGACGCTGTTGCCCGAACCGATCGTGATCTCGGACTCGAGGTGGGTGTGACGGATCGGCAGGATCCACTTGTTCACCTCGATGCTCTCCGTGATGACGTCCTGCTGGCAGGGCGCCTCGTCCTGCGGGATGACCTCGCTCGGGATCGGATGCGTGAGCGCCTGGGAGAGCTTCCGCGTACGTTCGGTGCGGTCCTCCCAGCCGAAGAAACGGTCGACGATGTCCATGTTCGCGAAGAGATTCGTGATGGCCCGCACGTGCGGGTACCCCTTCACGTTGTTGAACAGGATCGGGTAGCTGCCGTCGAAGTGCTTCTGAAGCCCGGTCAGCTCGAGATCCCCGGAGACCGGAACGTCCGTCTCCATGAGCAGCCCCTCGCGGCGCAGCCACTCGATCGTCGCGGGCAACGAACGCAGCGCCTCTTTTGGCGCGCGCGGACCCTTCGGGTCGCGCAGCTCGGTCTTCCGCTTCGTCCGAGGATCAGCCTGCGCCGTTGCCATGTCGTACTCCTCTAGTTCTTGTCGAGTCCGCGGTCGACAGCGGACTGGACGAAGCTCGTGTCGAGCATCTTGGCGATGTCGTAGCTCTTCACCGCCGCATTGGTCGCGCCGAGCGTGATCTGCGAGTCGGCGAACATTTCTGGACGCGAGAACGGCTGGTTCGCGGTGACGAGCTGCGCGTAGAAGTCGTACGTCGCACCCATCGCGGCGTCGTCCGTCGAGCTGAAGTACTTCTTCAGGACCGTCAGGCCGAACGCCTTGTCGGCCTTGAGCTTCTTGATCCCCTGGACGAGCGAGTCGACGTACCGCTGGACGACGTCCTTATTCGACGCGATGTATGACCGGCGCACAGTGACTGA
>VBGS01000069.1 GCA_005889445.1 Chloroflexota bacterium | reverse complement strand
TTCAGCTGTTAAAGATCGTGCCCTTTGCCTCCCATGCGGAAATGGCCACGGGCGTGATGCGGACGCTTATCGTACCAAGTCAGGGGTAAGCCAGTCAACGCTGGGAGGCGTCGACGCCAGGGCGCTAGAGCCCTCGCCGACCTTCCAACGCACGGCTCACGGTGACCTCGTCGGCCCACTCGAGGTCGCCGCCCATGGGCAGACCGCGGGCGAGGCGCGTCACCCTCACGCCGTTTCCCGAGATGAGCTGGCCGATGTACATCGCGGTCGCGTCACCCTCGAGGTTCGGGTTCGTCGCGAGGATGAGCTCCTCGATGGAGCCTCGCCGGAGGCGGTCCACAAGCTGTGGGATCTTGAGGTCATCGGGCCGAACGCCGTTCACGGGCGAGATGGCGCCGTGTAGCACGTGATACATCCCACGGAACTGGCCCGTGCGCTCGATCGCCAGGACGTCCAGCGGCTCCTCGACGACGCAGACGATCCGCTTATCGCGCTCGTCGGAGGCGCAGATCGCGCATGGGTCTGACTCGGCGATGTTGAAACAGGTGGAGCAGTAGCGAAGGTCTGTCTTGACCGAGCGCACAGCGGCGGCGAGCGCCTCCGCGTCACCATGCGACGCGCGAAGGATGTGGTACGCGAGGCGCTGCGCGGTCTTGGGTCCGACACCGGGCAGCTTGGAGAGCTCGTCGATCAGGCGCGCGAGCGGTCGCGCGAGCGCGGCCGGCACTAAAGACCCGGGAGCTTCAGCCCGCCCGTGAGACCGCCGAGCTTGTCCGCAGCAAGCTGCTTCGATTTCGTGAGCGCGTCGGTCGTCGCGGCGCGCACCAGGTCCTCGAGCGTCTCCACGTCCTCCGGGTCGACCGCGTCCTTCTTTATGTGGACCGCCTTGCACTCCTGCGTGCCGGTCATCACGACGACGACCGCGCCCCCGCCCGCGCTGCCTTCGACGGTCATCGCGGCGAGGTCCTCCTGCGCTTTGGCCATGTCGGCCTGCATCTTCTGCGCGAGCTTCTGGATGTCCCCCATGTTCCGCATCACTCGATCTCCATGATGCGGTCCGGGCGACCGAGGGTGTCGACGAACGCACGGAGCATCGGGTCGTCGGTCGTCGGTGCGACCTGCTGGCGAACACATTTCACCCGAACGACCGCGCTGAGGATGTCGGAGAGATCCTGCTCGAGCTCGGCGCGGCGCTTGTCCTGCCACAGCGCCCGGGCGAACTCGTCCCCGAAGGCGATGACGATCGTCGTCCCATCGATCGCGATCGGATCGGCCTTCGCGAGCTGGGCGGCCTTCCCGATGCTGCGCTCCTTGGCCCGCTCGACCAGGTCGCCCCAGGCCTTCTTCACCGTCTCGAGCGCGACGACCGGAGATCGCGCGCCGGGCGATGCGACGACCGGCGAGCTCCGACGCTCGGCGATCGCGACCACAGCGCCGCGCGGCACCTCACGCTGCGCCGGCTCCGCGCGCGTCACCATGCCGTGTGGGCGCGATTGCGGCGTAGACGGCTCACGACGGATGGGCTCGGGCGGCGGCGCCGCCTTCTCCCGCGGGGTGACGAGATCGAGGATCGCGAGCTCGAGCGGCAGAGGGGTGCCCTCGCTGGTGCGCAGGTTCTGCTCGGTCTCCACCAGCCGCTTCGCGATCCGGGCCAGCTGCTCGAGCGACAGCGCCTTCGCCTGCGCGCGCAGCTTCGCCGCGACCTGCTCGCTCGCGGTCTCGGGCGCGCGCCCGGTCGCGACGGTGAGCACCAGGGCACGCGCGTGATCGATCGCGCGGCGCACGAAGAGCCGCAGGTCCCGGCCGTCGTCGACGAGGCGGCCGACGAGGGTGATGCCCGCCGCGCCGTCCGCCGCCGCGAGCGCGTCGAAGAGCGCCGCGGTCTCCTCCCAGTCGGATGCGCCGAGAAGCTCGTTGACCTCGCTCAGCGTGATCGGACCGTCCGCGAAGGCGATGACCATGTCGAGCATGCTCTCGGCGTCGCGCAGCGATCCCTGTGCGTGCCTCGCGATCGCCTCGAGCGCGGTGGACTCGCCGGAGACCTTCTCCTGCTCGAGGATCCGGGCCAGCTGCGCGACGACGCCCTTGTGCGGGATGCGCCGGAGATCGAAGCGCTGTGTCCGCGAGACGATCGTCGCGGGGATCTTGCCCGACTCGGTGGTCGCGAGGACGAAGATGGCGTGCGGCGGCGGCTCCTCGAGCGTCTTCAGAAGGGCGTTGAACGCCTCGGTCGTCAGCTGGTGGGCTTCATCGATGACATAGACCTTGTACTGCCCCATCGAGGGAGCGAAGCGCACCTTGTCCCGAAGGTCCCGCATCTCGTCGATGCCGCGGTTGGACGCAGCGTCGATCTCGATGAGGTCGAGAAAACGGCCCTCCCGGATGGCGATGCAGCTCTCGCACCGGTCGCAGGGCTCGCCATCCTTGGCGTTCGGGCAGTTCACCGCCTTCGCGATGAGGCGGGCGATCGAGGTCTTCCCGGTCCCGCGAACGCCCGACAGCAGGTAGGCATGGGCGACCTGTCCGTTCGCGATCGCGTTCCGGAGCGTCCTGGTGACGTGCTCTTGACCGACGATCGCGGAGAAGGTTTGGGGACGGTAGCGGCGGTAGATGGCCGCGCGCTCGGGCACCTTCCGGACCTGACGGGCTTCGCGGGCCGTTTCTGCACAGGACCCGATCGTCAACGCCGCAGCACGCGTGCAGGATCCGCGACACCGGACCTCGGGAGGGGATTCAGCCCCGCTAGAGCGGATTGCGGGTACAGGGCACCGCTGGCTCCCCGCCTAGCACGGCCATGTCGATGGTACCGTCAGGCGCCCGGTTGACCGCTGAGACGTTGAACGTGCCATAAATAACCGACGGAACAAGGCAAAGTCCGTTAGCGTTCTACTAGCGATGAAGACTTCTGGACTCCCCTGCCGCGCTAACCACGACTGCGAGGTCGTTTTCCGCGTCGCCCCGCAGGACTCGATGGACGCCCTCCGCGAGGCCGCCAGCCAGCGGAACGCCCACGAGCTCGAGGCCCACGGATACACGCACATCGCCACCACGGTGCTCGGACCCTCGACCTTCGCACAGGGGCCTGCCGCCCCGCGTCGCCGGGGACGGCGTCGCCGCGAAGAGGAACTGAACGTCATTTAGGGACGAGGTCCCCAAGAGTTGAAAGGAGCGCCGAAAGGCGCTCCTTTTTTTGCCCGGCTAACGGTCGCGCTCGATGATCCGCTCCGCGACCTCGCCGAGGTCCCTCCCGACGACGTCGGGCTTCTCGAAGAGGGGGTTCCAGACGATCCCCGGCCGCTCGACGAACGCCGCCGCGGCGCCCGCCCGCAGGGCCCCGTGCACGTCCCAGACATGCGCGGCGACCATCCGGATCCCGCCGATGCCGACCCCGAGCTCCCAGGCCGCCATCTCATACGTCTCGCGAGCCGGTTTGAGCCGACCGGCGGCATCGGCGCTCAAGGCACGCTCGAACAGATCCGCGATACCCGCGTTCCGCAGCTGCGCTTCCTCGACCTCCGCGATCGAGTTCGTGAACGCGGCGAGCCGGAATCCTTCACCGCGCAGCCGTTCGAGCGCCGGCCGGACGTCGGGATGAGCCGGAAGCTCGCGGACCGCCGCCAGGATGGCGGCCTCGTCCGCTGGCGCGACGATGATCGCGCGCCGGGCGGCGGTGATGGCAAGGGCCGCGCGGAAATGCTCCCCGAACGTCTTGTACGGTCCCGTGATCGTCGCGAGCAGCGCGCTCTGCAGCATCGTCTGGAACCACTCGACGCGTACCCTCGCGTCGCCGAAAACGCGCGCGAAGTGCGGTTCGAGCGCGGCCAGATCGAGGAGCGTTTCGTTCACGTCGAAGACAAGGACGTGTTTCACGATCGGCGGAGAGGGTGGGATTCGAACCCACGAAGCTTTCGCTTACGGACTTTCCAGGTCCGCGCCCTAGGCCAACTAGGCGACCTCTCCGATTACCAGCAGCAGCCCTCTCGCTGCCCGCAGCGAGGGCTGCGGCTGATGCTCAAGGCTGGTGGATTCGCTCGTCGGGAGCAAGTCCCTCCTCGCTCATCCTCTCGTGCGGAGAGGGTGGGATTCGAACCCACGAGGCTTTCGCCTACCGCTTTTCGAGAGCGGCACCTTCAACCACTCGGACACCTCTCCGCACCGAAGTCTAAACTTCGAAACACCCGTGAAGCGCTTCCACTACGCGTGGGTCGTTGTCGTCGTCACGTTCATCGCGCTTCTCGCGGCGCAGGCGGTGCGCGCCGCACCCGGCGTCATCATCACTTCGCTCGAGGGCGAATTCGGCTGGAGCCGCACCGCGATCTCGGCGGCGATCTCGCTGAGCATCTTGACCTTCGGACTCGGCGGACCGCTCGGTGGCTCGTTCATCGATCGCTTCGGACCGAGGCGCGTGATGCTCGTCGGGGATCTGCTGATCGTCGGCGGGCTGCTCGGATTGCTGTTCGTGCGCGATCTGTGGCAGCTCTACCTCCTCTGGGGCATCCCCATCGGTCTGGGCACCGGCGCGGTCGGCGGCGTGCTCGGCGCCGCGGTGGCGCATCGCTGGTTTCGGACGCACCGCGGCGTCATCATCGGCGCCTTCGGCGCCGCGACGAGCGCGGGCCAGCTCGTCTTCGTGCCGGCGATGGCGCAGCTGACGGTCTCCGAGGGCTGGCGCTGGGCCCTCGGTCTCGTGCTCATCGCGTGCGCCGCCATGCTCGTCCCCGTCGCGATCTTCATGCGCGACCGTCCCGAAGACGTCGGCACCCGAGCGGTCGGCGAGGCCCCCGTCGTGACCGCCGCGGTGCGCGCGGAGGACCAGCGCACCACCCCGCTCCGCGAGGCGCACGGCTTCACCGAGGTGACTGCCGCCAGCGCGGTCGCGCTCCTCGGCTCGATGAACATCATCGGGACGCTCGCGTCAGGCTGGTTCACGGACCGGTACGACAATCGGAGGCTGCTCGCGGCGTACTACGGCTTCCGCGCGCTCAGCCTCTTCGCGCTCCCGATCATCTACGACGTCAAGTACCTGCTGCTCTTCGCCTTCGTGTACGGACTCGACTGGATCGCCACGGTGCCGCCGACCGCGAACCTCGTGGCGACGATCTATGGGCGAGCCTCGGTCGGCACGATCTACGGCTGGATCTTCTTCGCACACATGGTCGGCGCCGCCATCGCGGCGTTCGCCGGCGGCTTCTTCCGCGACCTGCTCGGCGACTACCACCTCATGTTCGTCTCGGCCGGGATCATGGGCTTCGTCGCCGTGTCGCTGGCGCTGCGGATCAGCACGCCGGCGGTGACCCGCATGCCGACGCCCGTCCTCGAGGCCGCTCGTCCTTAACTTGCAGGGGAGGTTCGCATGGCAGTTCAAACAAAGCCTCGGTTGACCAAGGGCAAGGTACGAAATCTCGATGCGTGTGCCGACGACCGCGGCATCATCCGCGCCGCCGCGATGGATCAGCGGGGTTCACTCATGAAGGAGATCGGCAGGCAGGGCGGGCAGGCGACACCGGCCTCGCTGACCGAGTTCAAGAAGGCCGTCACGAAGGCGCTGACGCCGTACGCGTCGGCGATCCTCATGGATCCGGAATACGGCCTGCCCGCGCTGACCGCGAAAGCGCCGAATGCCGGCGTGCTGCTCGCGTACGAGAAGTCGGGATATGACGCGGATCCGGACAACCGCATGCCCGACGTCCTCGAGCGGTGGACCGTGCGGCTTCTCGCGGAGGCCGGCGCGAATGGGATCAAGGTGCTCGTGTACTACGACCCCTTCGATGACGCGGACGTCAATCTCCGGAAGGAGTGTGTCATCGAGCGCATCGGCGCCGAATGCGCCGCGAATGAGGTGCCGTTGTTCGTCGAGCCGCTGGCCTACAAGAGAGGCGTCGACGAGAAGGGCTTCGACTTCGCGAAAGCGAAGCCCGAGGCGGTCAAGACGTATATGCGCACGTTCTCGGAGCCCCGGTTCGGCATCGACATCCTGAAGGTCGAGGTCCCCGTGAACATGGCCTTCGTCCAAGGCTCCAAGGCGAACAAGACGGGGCAGGTCGCCTACACCAAGGCGGAGGCGCTGCGGCACTTCAAGCAGGCGTCCGACGCCGCGACGAAGCCGTTCATCTATCTCTCCGCGGGCGTCAGCGACGACGTCTTCCGCGAATCGCTCGAGTACGCGACCGAGGCGGGTGCCAATTTCAGCGGCGTGCTCTGCGGGCGCGCCACCTGGGCGGAGGGCCTGCCGGTCTACGCAAAGCAGGGGGTCGCGGCGTTCGAGAGGTGGCTCGCCGACAAGGGCGTGCGGAACATCCAGATGCTGAACGAGGTGCTCGATCAGGGCGCCAAGCCGTGGTGGACCGTATACGGGAGCCGCGAGGCCGTCATCGCGTAGAAGTTCGGGCTAGTCGCGCTCCGCGCGGTGCGCGGCGAAGAACTCCTGCACCAGCCGCTCCGCCTCCTCGCGCGCGGGTGGGAAGTACCGCCACCGCGGTCGATGGTTCGCCCACGGGGCGTCGAACGTTTCGACCGCCGAGCGGATCGCGCCCGCCTTCTCATCGGGGGCGGCGAAGACCACGAGCGCGACGCGCCCTAACACGGCCGCGGCCGCGCACATCGCGCACGGCTCGATCGTCACGTAGAGCGCGCAGTCGAGGAGCCGCCAGCGTCCAAGGCTGCGCGCGGCGTCGCGGAGCGCGATGAGCTCAGCGTGCCCGGTCGGATCGCTGTCGACCTCGCGGCGGTTGTGCGCCCGCGCGATGACCTGGCCGTCGCGCGCGACCACGGCGCCGATCGGGACGTCGCCGTGTCCCGTCGCACCGCGCGCTTCCGCGAGCGCCTCGCGCATCAAGCCTTCATCTTCGGCCGGACCGGGAAGCGTGCCGGCGTCGGCGAATGGCACACCGGTGTGCGGGCGCTCCTTCATATCCCGAGAAAACGCGCCTCGATGTCGGGCGAGGCGGCGAGCTCCGCGGCGGTGCCGGAAAAGACGATCGTTCCCTTGTTCATGACGTTGATCCGTGACGCGACCTTGGTCGCGAGCGACAGATTCTGCTCCACAAGGAGCGTGGCGATCCCCGTCCCGCGGAGCGACGCGAGCGCATCGGCCACGTCCTGCACGAGCTTTGGCGCGAGGCCCTCGGACGGCTCGTCCAGCAGTAGGACCGTGGGATTGCGCATGAGCGCACGGCCGATCGCGAGCATCTGCTGCTCTCCGCCCGAGAGCTGATCGCCGCGAACGCCACGCCGGCGCGCGAGAGCGGGGAACAGCTCGAGGACGCGCCGCTCGTCCCAGCCTCCCGCGACCGGACGCGCCGCGATCGCCAGATTCTCAGTGACGCTGAGCTCGCTGAAGACGCGCCGTCCCTGCGGGACCAGCGCGACCCCCGCCCGTGCGATCCGGTGCGCCGGCGCTCCCGCCAGATCGACGCCGTCGACACGGACCGAGCCGGCCCGCGGCCTGAGGAAACCGACGATCGCCGAAATTGTCGTCGTCTTTCCCGCGCCGTTCCGGCCGACGAGCGCGAGCGCCTCGCCGCCCGCGACAGCGAGGTCGATGCCCTGGAGCACATGGCTCTCGCCGTAGAACGCGTGCAGACCGGTGACCTCGAGCATCGCGTTCATCGAACGACGACCTTTCCGAGATAGACCTCGTTCACCCGGGTGTCGCCCCGAACGTCCGCGGCCGTGCCGTCGGCGATGACGCGCCCCTCGTGAAGCACCGAGACGCGGTCCGCGAGACGGAAAACGACGTCCATGTCGTGCTCGACGATGACGATCGTCAGCGTCCGGTCGAGGCCAGCGATGAGCTCGGTGATGCGCGCTGTCTCAGCGGGCGACATCCCCGCGGTCGGCTCGTCGAGCAGCAACACGCGCGGGTTCTGCGCCAGGGCGACGGCAAGCTCGAGCTGCCGCCGCTCCCCGTGCGACAGCGCGCGCGCGGGTACGCCCTCACGTCCGGCGAGCCCGACTCGCGTCAGGAGCTCGTCCGCGAACGCCGACTCCGCGGGCGAAGGCGTGCCGACGAAGCGGTAGGGCCCGGCGCGCGCGGAGACCGCTAGTGCGACGTTCTCGCGCGCGGCGAGCGGGGCGAAGAGCTCGTTCCGCTGGTACATCCTGGCGATGCCCCGACGCGCGCGCTGCCACGGGCGCAGCCGCGTGATGTCGTCGCCGGCAACGCGCACCGAGCCGCCGCTCGGCGCGATCTCGCCGGTCAGCACGTTGAAGAGCGTCGTCTTGCCGGCGCCGTTCGGTCCGATCACCGCGCGCCGCTCGCCTGACTGCACCGCGAAGCTCACGCTGTCGAGCGCCCGAATGCCGCCGAACGATCGCGAGAGCTCGTGGACCTCGATCAACGGCGCATCCGAGCCCACGCGGCACCTCCGATGCCGACGATCCCCTGCCGCGCGAGCAGCACGAACGCGACGAAGAGAAGACCGAGGACCGTCTCCGCCACCGGGACCGCCGACGAGAGGATGCGCTCGACGTACAGGACGACGGCCGCGCCGATCACCGGACCGGCCAGCGTTCCCGCGCCGCCGACGAGCACCATGACGAACGCGCGGATCGACGTGCCGATGCCGACGTCCTGCGCGGAGACGAACCGCAGCGAGTACGCCGAAAGCGCGCCGGCGATGCCCGCGATGGATCCGGCGAGCACGAACGCCGACAACCGGATGCGCGCGGTGTCGTAGCCGAGCGCCCGCATGCGCCGCTCGTTCTCGCGGATGCCGACGAGCACGCGGCCGTAGGGCGACCCGGCCACCGCGCGGAGCAACAGGACCACCGCCAGGAACGTCGCCGAGACGAGCACATACATCCGTTCCGGCGGATTCAGATCGATCCCGCCGAGGAACGGTCGCGCGATACCCGCCAGTCCATTGGATCCGCCGGTGACCGACGTCCACTGGAACGCGATCGCGAAGACGATCTGCGCGAACGCGAGCGTAAGCATCAGGAAGAAGATGCCCTCCGACCGCACCACGAGGGTGCCAATGAGGAGCGCGAGCGCAGCAGCCACGAAAGCGGCCGCGCCGAGCGTGAGGGGGAGCTGATCGGTGCCGAGCCGCTGCGTGGCGACGCCCGCGGCGTACGCCCCCGCGCCGAAGAACGCGGCGTGACCCAGCGATGGCATTCCCGCGCGGCCGACCAGCAGGTCGAGCGAGAGAGCGAAGATGGCGAAGACGAGGATGTCGCGCAGCACGGTGGTCGCGAAGCGCGACGATTCCCATTCCGCGGTCCAGTACGGGAACGTCACGAGCGTGGCGGCGCCGATCGTCGCGCTGGCCCAAAGAAGGACCCTTCTCACCGCGCGATCCGGATCCGGCCGAGCAGCCCGGTCGGCCTCAGCAGCAGGACGAGCGCGACGATCGCGAAGATCACCGCGAGAGCGAACTCCTGGAACAACACCTTGCCGAAGGTGTCGGCCGGACCGATGAGGACGCTGCCCACCACCGCCCCGCCGAGCGTGCCGAGGCCGCCGACCACGACGACGACCAGGGAATAGAGGAGCGCGTCGACGTCCATGCCCGGCTGAAGGCCGAACACCGGCGCGGCCACGACGCCAGAGCGCCGAGCATCTGCGCGTCTTCGACGCCCGCGCGGATATGCATCCCGAGCGCGGTACGCCGATAGACCAGCGTGACGACCGCCGCGAGCGCGATGCCGAGGCCGATCACGAAGAGCCGGTAGGCCGGGTAGTCGCCGCCGAAGAGCGCGACCGAGCCGTCCAGACCGGCGGGCGCCGCGAGCGAGCGAACCTCGCGCCCCCACACCACTCCGATCTGGTCGACAACGATGAGCGACACGCCGATCGTGAGGAGCACCTGATCGAGATGGCGGCCGCGCAGGCGTCGCAGAAGGAGCGGCTCGAGGATCAACCCGAGCAGACCGAGCGCAAGCGGCGCGGCGAGCATCGCGACCCAGAACGAGCCGGTCAGCTGGACGACGCTGAGCGCGACGTACGCGCCGAGCATGTAGAACGCGCCGTGCGCGAGATTGACCACGTCCATCATCCCGAAGACCAGCGACAGGCCGGCGGCGAGGATGAAAAGCAAGGCGCCGAACGAGAGACCGTTCAGCGCCTGCTGGAACAGGAGCTCCGAACTCACGCGGAGGTCACTTCCCGGGGTCGGTCACCTTGGCGACCTTGTCGCTGATCGTGTTCACGGTCTGGCCGCCCTGGGTCTTCACCTCGCGGATGTAGATGTCCTGGATGGGGTTGTGCGTGGTCTTGTCGAACGCGAAGTCGCCGCGCGGGCTCTTGAACGAAACATCCTCGAGCGCCTTCGAGAACTTGTCCTTGTCGGAGGTGTCCCCGCCGAGCTTCTTCAGCGCCTCGTCGAGCGCGCGCATGCCGTCGTACTGCTGCACCGCGAAGACGTCCGGCAGCAGCGGGTACTGCTTCTGGTAATCGGCGACGAACTTCTTGTTCTCGGCGTTGTCGAGCTCGACCGCCCAGAAGAGCGATGTCACGATCCCGTTCGCGAGATCCTTCACCTCTTTGAGGACGTCCTGCTCGGTGAGGAAGCCCGCGCCGTACAGCTTGTAGCCGGCGGCGGTCAGACCAAGCTGGTTCCAGGTCTTGATGAAGCCGATGGCGTCGGCCCCCGAGAAGAACGAGTACACGTTCTTGGTGGGCTGGTTCTTGATCTGCGTGACGAACGGCGCGAAGTCGGCGTTGCCGAGCGGCGGCGCGACGTTCCCGGTCACGCTGCCGCCGTTCTTCTTGATGCCGGTCGTGAAATCCGCGGCCGACTCGGTGCCGAAACCGTAGTTCGCGTACGCAAGGAAGAAGTCCTTCGTCCCCTTCGCCGAGAGGTAGTCGCCGATCGGATACGAGATCTGATAAGAGGAGAAGGAGGCGCTCATCTTGGCCGCGTGCACCGCGTTACGGATTCCATAGGCGAGGGGCGTGGGAACGACGCCCATCATGACGTCGACCTGATCCTGATCGATGAACTTCTGGGTCTTTTGGATCCCCGTCGCCGTCACGTTGGCGTCGTCCTCGTAGATCAGCTGGACCGGCCGGTTCGCGAGCTTGTTGTCGTTCAGCTTGAGGTAGAGCTCGGTCGCGCGGCGCATCGAGTTGCCGAGCTCGGCGTACACGCCGGTGAACGGCAGCAGCTGACCGATCTTGAGGGTCTTTCCGGGAGAGGCCGACGGCGATCCGCTGGCGGTGGGTGCGACGGCTGCCGGCCCGCACGCGGCGAGCGCCGCGGCCGAGGATGCGATCAGGAACTGCCGACGCGTGAGGCGATATGAATATCCGCGCCGCGCAGCTAGCTCGTTCTTCCCGAATCCCGCCATACGAACCTCCCCGAAGGTCGTGAGACCGGCTAAGTATGGCCACGCGCGGTCGGTATGGCCCGCCGCCTAGAGCGACTCGCGCTCGAAAAGGGTGGCAATGCCCTGGCCGACGCCGATGCACATGGTGGCGATCCCATACCGCCCGCTTCGGCGTTCCAGCTCGCGGAGCAGCGTGCCCGCAAGCCTCGCACCCGAGGCGCCGATCGGGTGACCGATGGCGATCGCGCCGCCGTTCGGGTTGGTGCGGTCGTCGGGCAGGGCCAGCTCGCGGATGCATGGGATGACCTGCGCCGCGAACGCCTCATTCAGCTCGATCGCGTCGCATTCCTGCGGCGTCACGCCGGTGCGCTGCACGAGCTTGCGGACGGCGGGGATCGGACCGAGCCCCATGAAGTCGGGATGCACGCCGGCCGATGCGCTCGCCACGACCCGGCCGAGCGGACGCAGCCCCAGCGCACGAGCCTTCTCACGCGAGCCGATGAGCAGGGCGGCGGCGCCGTCGTTGATGCCGGACGAGTTCCCCGCGGTCACCGTGCCGTTCTCGCGGAACGCGGGCTTCAGCTTGCCAAGCTTCTCGAGCGAGCTCTCCGGCCGCGGATGCTCGTCCTCGGAAACGAGCTCCGTCCCGTTGTGAACGGACTGGATCTCCCCGGTGAAGAACCCGGCGGCCTTCGCCTTCGCGTAGCGGTCCTGACTTCGCGCGGCATAACCGTCCTGCTCCGCGCGACCGACGTGCTTCTGTTTCGCGACGTTCTCAGCGGTCTCGCCGAGCGAGATGGGGTGATAACCGAGGTCGACCATGCGCGGGTTGACGAGCCTCCATCCGAGCGTCGTGTCGACGAGCACCCGCTCGCCGCGCGGGAAGGCCTCACTCGGCTTGAGCGTGACCAGCGGGGCGCGGGTCATGCTCTCGACGCCGCCCGCGATCACGACGTCGGCCTCGCCCGAGCGGATCCGCCGCGCGGCGTCGTTCACCGCTTCGAGTCCGCTCCCGCAGAGGCGGTTCACGGTGACCCCGGGGACCGTCTCCGGCAGCCCCGCGAGCAGCGCCGCCATCCGTCCGACGTTGCGGTTGTCCTCGCCGGCCTGATTGGACGCGCCGAAGACGACCTCGTCGACCGCGTCGTCGCGCAGGTCCGTCCGGTCGATCACCGCGCGGATGACGTGCGCCGCGAGGTCGTCGGGGCGGATGCCGGCGAGGGCACCGCCGTAGCGGCCGAACGGGGTCCGCACGTAACCGAGGACCATCGCGTCACGCGGATGAGCGCTCATCGCCCTTCGAACTGGGGCTTGCGCTTCGCGGCGAACGCTCTCACGCCACGAGCGTAGTCGCCGGTGCGACCGGCGCGGTCCTGCAGCTCCGCTTCGGTCTCGAGGAACTCCGAGAAGCCGCGAGCCATCGCGAGGTTCAGCCCTTCCTTGGTGAGCGCGAACGCTTCGGTGGCGCCGTTCGCGAGAACACTCGCGTATGCGCGCCAGCGCGACTCAAAGTCGGCGTCCGGCCAGACCCGCGATGCGAGACCGATGCGAACGGCCTCGTCGGCTGAGACCGGCTCTCCGGTGAGGACCATGTCGAACGCCCTTCCCCACCCCACCAGGCGCGGTAGGAAGAAGGCCGATCCGGCATCGGGCACCAGGCCGACGCGTCCCCACGCCGCGCGGAACGTGGCCGAGCCGGCCGCGAGGCGAACGTCGCAGGCGATCGCCAGGCCAAGGCCGGCGCCCGCGGCGACGCCGTTCACGGCCGCGATGACGGGCTTGCGCATCGCCCGGATCGCGGCGATCGCCGGGTGATAACGGCGGCGAAGCTCGTCGCCGAGGTGAAGATCGCCGCCTTTTTCGATCGTGGAGAGGCGATCGTCGAGATCCTGTCCGGCCGAGAATGCGCGGCCACTGCCGGTGATCACGACCGCGCGGGTTTTCGCGTCCGAGGCGCAGTCGGCGAGCGCGGCGTTCAGCGCCTCGGTGAGCGACTCGTTGAACGCGTTGAGAACGTCGGGCCGGTCGAGCGTGAGGATCGTGACGGCGGCGTCACGCTCGACCCGCAGCGGCGAGAGGCTCGTCACTTTCCCTTGAACGATGGCTTGCGCTTGCTCATGAACGCGTCGACACCCTCCTTTTTGTCCTCCGTCGCGAAGAGCAGGTAGAAAGCCTTGCGCTCGAACTCGAGCCCGGCATCGAGGGTCGAGTTCCATGCGAGGTCGACCGCTTCCGTCGCGAGGCGAGCCGCGATCGGCGGCTTCTCGGCGATCGTGCGCGCGAGCGACTTCGCGTCCTCGAGCCACGACGCCGCCGGATATACCTGCGCGACGAGCCCGATCGCCCTGGCCTCGTCGGCCTTGATCAACCGCCCGGTGAGGATGAGCTCGTTGGCGACGTACTTGCCGGCCGCACGCGTGAGGCGCTGCGTCCCGCCCGCCCCGGGGATGATCCCGAGGTTGATCTCCGGCTGCCCGAACTGCGCGGTGTCGGACGCGACGATGATGTCGCAGGCCATCGCCAGCTCGCAGCCTCCGCCGAGCGCGTAGCCGGAGACGGCCGCGACGATCGGCGTGCGGATCCGCCGGATCGCCTCCCATTTGCTCGTGAGGTCCTGATCGAGCATCGTCACCGGCGTCGCGTTCACGAAGTTGTCCTTGATGTCGGCACCCGCGGAGAATGCGCGATCGCTACCGGTGATGACGATGCAGCGGATCGCGTCGTCGTCATCCAGGCCGGCGAGGACCTTCACCAGCTCATCCATCAGCTGCTCGCTGATGGCGTTCCGGACCTCGGGACGGTTCAGCTGAACGGTCGCGATGGGCGCCTCGCGAGTCACGATCACGATCTCGGCCATGGGCACCTCCGGATCGGCTGAGTGTGCCGGGTCAGAGCGCGCGACGCAGATCGCGGAAGGCGCGGGCCAGCGCCGGCATCTGGTAGCCCGCGGTCCGTCCGCTCGGGTTGGGCAGCACCCAGACCCTCGCGCCCGCGATGTTCTCGTCTTGCGGGCCCGCGCCAGCGCGGGGACGGCCGAAGGCGACCCGATACGCGCCCATGCCGACGAACGCCACGATGCGTGGGCGGTAGCGGCGGACCTTCCGGGCGATCCGCTTCGCGCCGTCGCGGAATTCCTCGGCATCGAGCTCGTCGGCGCTCGCCGTCGCGCGGTTGACCAGGTTCGTGATGCCGAGCCTCCGCCGCAGGAGCTCCCGGCTTTCATGCGGCGCGAGGACCCGGTCGGTGAAGCCGGCCTGGTGAAGCGCTTGCCAGAACCGGTTCCCGGGGCGCGCGAAATGAAGCCCGACCGCGCCAGACCAGAGGCTCGGGTTGATCCCGACGAAGAGGACCCGCAGATCCGGCGCGATCACGTCCGCGATGCTCCTGCCGCGCGCGGCGTCGAGGTCGGCGCGGGTCGGACGCCGCGGCTCTATCGGATCTGCCCTTTTGGCGGGGGTTGGCAGCGCGGGCAGAGGTACATGTCGTCGAGGCCGTGCCGCGTCTTGATGATCGGTGTGCCACAGCGCGGACACGGCTTGCCCTTTCGCAACCGGACCTGCATGTGGTCGCGGATCTTCGTCCCCAGCTCGGGCGGCAGGCCCTCCTCGACCTCGCGCGCGCCGCGCGCGATGACGTCCTTCAGCGAGCGGTAGAAGCGCGACATCTCTTCGTCGCTCAGCGTGGCGACCCGGCGCTTCGGATGGAGCTTCGCCTCCCAGAGGATCTCGTCCGCGTACGCGTTGCCGATCCCCGCGAGGAAGCTCTGATCCTGCAGCAGATTGCGCAGCTCCCGCCGTGTCGCGCGGGACCGCTGGGCGAACTCGCGCTCGTTCCAGCTGAAGTCGCCGGCATCGGGACCGAGCTCGGCGAAGCCGTGAACGTCGGCGAACCCCTCGCCCTCGCCAAGGACGTGCACCTTTCCCATCCGCTTGTCGTCGCGGTAGCGAAGGTCGGTCCCATCGTCGAGAACCAGCGACAGCGCGGTGCTGCGCGACAGCTTGTCCTCGGCGGACGCGAGCTCGAAAACACCGGCGAGCATCGGATTGACCACGATGCGGCCGTGATCGAGGTCGAAGATCAGGAACTTGCCACGCTGGCGCACGCCGATGAAGCGCTGGTGCGCCAGAAATGTCTCCACGGGTCGCGTCGAGCGGAGCACCAGCGGATCTCCGATCCGCACGAGGACGATCTCCTTGCCGACCAGCGCCTTCTCGAGGCGACCCCGAACGACGTGAAGGTCGGGCCACTCGGGCATCAGTCGATCACCGCGTCGAGCCACCGCGGCTCGGGGAGATCGAAGCGTCGCGCGGCCCACGCCAGGGACGACCTCAGCTGTCGGCGCTGGAACGAGCGCACGCGCGGGAGTCCCGGCATCTCGGGCTTCCACGATCGGTTCGCGAAGTACCCCGATATCCCGGCGAGCGATGCGTCGATCGCGTCCGCGCGAAGCGGGAGCACGTCCTCGTACCAGGCGAGCACCCGCTCAGGCTCTGGTCCGCCCTCCGCGGTGACGCCCTGCGCATATGCCGCGACGTCGAACTCGGCCGGACCCACGCTCGCGAACGGCCAGTCGAAGATCCGCAGGAGATCGCCGTGGAGCCGGCTGTTGTCCGAGCGCGTGTCGAAGTGGAGCAGCGCGAACGGGGGCTTCGTTGTCGCCAAACCTTCCTCAAGC
>VBGS01000068.1 GCA_005889445.1 Chloroflexota bacterium | reverse complement strand
TCCACCGAGCACCGGCTGCGGACCCTCGCCGAGGAGGCAGCCCGGGTACGCGAAGAGTTCCTCTCGATCGCGACCCATGAGCTGCGGACGCCGGTCACGAGCGTCCGCGGCTACGCCCAGCTGGCACAGCGTTCTCTCGACCGAGATCCGAACGCCGACGTCCGCAAGGAGCTCGAGACGATCGTGCGCCAGTCGGATCGGCTCGCCGCGCTCATCGCCCAGTTGCTCGATGCGTCGCAGCTGCAGGCGGGAACGCTCACCGTGATGCCGGTCCGCACCGACGTGTCGGCTCTGGCGCGGGAGGCGACCGCGGTGGCCGAGATCGCGGACTCGCATCGCCTGGTCGTGGACATCACTCCCGGGATCTGGGCGGACGTCGATCCGGTGAGGTTCGAAGAGATCCTCGCCAACCTCATCGACAACGCGCGGAAATTCACACCGGCCGGCGGCGCGATCGCGATCCGCCTCGCCGACGAAGGCGACGAGCTCGAGCTCTCGGTCGCCGACGAAGGACCTGGCATCCCGAGCGATCGGCTGGCGAACGTCTTCGACCGGTTCTACCGCGCGCACGACGACCGTGGGATCGCGGGCCTCGGACTCGGCCTCTACATCGCGCGCGAGATCGTCGCGCGGCACGGCGGTCGGATCTCCGTGGCCTCGATCCCGGGCGAGGGCTCGACCTTCACCGTGCGCCTGCCCAAGCTCCCCAGCGCCGCTCGGTCGGCGGTGTCGGAGCGCGCTGTGCCCGCGGTGAGGACTGGCGGCCGCGTGCTCGTCGTCGAGGATGACGACGAGATCAGAACGCTTGTGCTCGAGACGCTGCGCGAGTCCGGGCACGAGGTGCTGGGCGCGCGCGACGGCCGCGACGGGATCGAGATCGCTGACCGCGAGAAACCCGATCTGATCATCGTCGACAAGCTCATGCCGGGGATGGACGGGACCGAGTTCACCCGCGAATACCGCGCGCGCGCCGGCACCGCGCCGATCGTCGCGTTCTGCGCCTCTCGCGACGCCGTGGAATGGGCAACGTCGATCGGCGCCGCGGCGTATGTCACGAAGCCCTTTGATCTTGAGGAGCTCGACCGCGTCGTCGACCGCGAGCTTGCGCGCGCGGGCGGCGGTGACCCTAAAAGCGGACCCGCCTGATCGCCCGCATCGAGTACGCTTATCGCGACTTTCGCGGCCGCCGCCGATGGGGCTGTAGCTCAGCTGGGAGAGCGCATGAATCGCACTCATGAGGTCAGGGGTTCGATCCCCCTCAGCTCCACCGAACAGTGTGACTCCTTGCGATTAGTGTCGATCGCGAGCCCGCCGGCGGTACGCGGGACGAACGCCACGTTGCTTCCGGAAGAGTTGCGACGATCGCGCTCCTCCTCGCTCGTGTGCTCCACACCTCGCCGCGACCGCGTGCGGCCTGAGCGCGCGCACCGGCCGTACTACCTCATCGCGTAGATCAGGGCGCGAAGGTCACGCCCGTGAGGGAATCCTCCGAATGAGCGGAGTGGCGAGATGGTGCGTTTGATCAAGGCGTGAGTCTCGCGCGCACCGGAATCGGCTAGCGACTTGTCGGCGTTTACGCCAAGTGCACGTTTCGCCACCTCTCATGGGCTGGTTGTCGCACAGTCATGTAGTCGATGCGATGACGTTCACTTACCGAAAACTCCGCCGTTGAGTCGCTCTTGGCATCGCCTTGAGAGAAAGCGCGATGCACCGCGCTGTTACCGGAGCGTGATGCCACGACCAAGACACCCTCAACGATCGACTGTTTGAATTTGTCTACCCACGTCGTCGGTCCTGAGTTGGAAGAAGGTGATTCACGACTAGTAACCACCTGGGGCGCGACGGTGAACGGGCCAAGATCGAGATCGACGACGTCGACGTTTCGCCGCTCGAAATATCGGCTAATGGCGATGGCCGATCCGCAGATCTAGCCATGGCGCGGCGCGCCAGTTTCGGGGGCTTTGAACCTCGGCCTGTAGCGATGCGCCTCGGGATCTTCGGGACCGGCTACGCCGGGCTCGTCACATCGGTCTGCCTTGCGCAGCTTGGCCACACCGTGACGGCCATGGACACAGACGCGGGGACCGTGGCGCGGCTGTCACAGGGGATGGCGACCATACACGAGCCAGGCCTGGCGGAACTGCTCGCTGCCAACCTGGAGGCCGGCAGGCTCCGGTTCACGATGCAGGCCGACGAGGCGATCGCAGGCTCAGACATCATCTTCGTTTGCGTAGGAACGCCGCCAAGAAGCGACGGCCGGGCCGATCTCTGCCAGGTCGAAGAGGTCGCCCGCACGATCGCGCAGCGGCTCGACGGCTACAAGCTCATCGTGGAGAAAAGCACGGTCCCAGCCCGCACCGCCCGGTGGATCACGTGGACGATCCGCCGGCTGGCTGGTCCGCAACACGAGTTCGATGTGGCCAGCAATCCGGAATTCCTTCGCGAGGGTTCGGCGGTCCACGATTTCATGCAACCGGACCGGATCGTCATCGGCGCCGATAGCCAGCGCGCACGATCGCTGCTGCTCGACCTATACAAGCCCAGCTTCGATTGTCCGATCGTGGTCACGAGTGTGACGACGGCGGAATTCATCAAGCAGACGGCGAACGCGTTCCTCGCCGCGAAGATCTCGTTCATCAATGTGATGTCCGACCTTTGCGAGGCGCTCGGCGTCGACGTAAGGACCGTTGCGCAAAGCATCGGTATGGACCCCCGGATCGGCGCCGACTTCTTGAACGCAGGTCTCGGCTTCGGCGGGGCCTGCCTGCCTAAAGACCTGAGCGCGCTCATCAGCGTCGCCGAGGAGAACGGTGTGGACATCCGGATGCTCCAAGAGGTGGAGCGCATCAACAGCGCGCGCGTCGACCGGTTGCTCGCGAAGATCGAGCGAGCGCTCTGGATCGTGCGTCACAAAGTCGTGGCGGTGCTGGGCGCGGCCTTCAAAGGGAACACCGACGATATCCGGGGTGCCCCGAGCCTGACGGTCATCCCGCGGCTTCATGACGCGGGTGCGAGTCTTCGCATCTACGACCCGGCAGCCATGCCGAGGCTGCAGGCCATGTATCCGCCCGATGACCGGATCGTGTACGCGGAATCGGCGATCGATGCCGCCCGCGGCGCGAACGCGCTCGTCATTCTCACCGACTGGGACGAGTTTCGGCGCCTCGACCTCGACCGTCTCCGTTCAGTCATGCACAGCCCGATCATCATCGACGGGCGCAACCTCTTCCGGCCGGCGCAGTTGGAGGCTGCCGGCTTCGAGTACTACAGCCTCGGCGGCGGTGACGTCACGCCGAGTTCGAACGGGCACCGCGGCCCCAGATGAGGACGGAGTTTCGATCGTCGCCGCAGGTGCTCATCACCGGGGCGGCCGGGTTTCTCGGCTCGCACCTCTGCGACCGCTTCGGCTCGGAGGAGTGGCGTGTCGTCCGGATCGACAATCTGCTCACCGGGGTGGCAGGGAATCTGGAACATCTTCGCGGAGATGGTCGATTCCGATTCATACAGCAAGACGTCACGACGCCGTTCACCGTCGAGGATCACCTTGATCTGATCCTGCACTTCGCGTCTCCGGCCAGCCCGCGCGACTATCTGAACCATCCAATCGAGACGCTCGAGGTCGATAGCGTCGGGACGCTCAAGACGCTCGCGCTTGCCGACGCGCACCACGCGCGTTATGTGCTCGCGTCCACCAGTGAGGTGTACGGAGACCCCGAGGTCCATCCGCAGACTGAGTCCTATTGGGGACATGTGAACCCGACGGGTCCGCGAAGCGTGTACGACGAGGCCAAGCGTTTTGCCGAGGCGCTCACGATGGCGTACCACCGATCCCGTGGTCTGGATGCCCGGATCGTCAGGATCTTCAACACGTACGGTCCGCGCATGCGCGCGACCGACGGTCGTGTCATTCCGCAATTCATCACGTACGCGCTGTCGGGCGCTCCCCTGCCCGTGCATGGCGACGGTCAGCAAACGCGGAGCTTCTGCTTTGTCGACGATCTGGTCGAGGGCATCTACCGCCTCGCGACGTATGACGGCCTTGCGGGAGAGGTCATCAACCTGGGGAACCCGGAAGAGGTCAGCCTTCTCGAGCTGATCGATAACGTCGCGTTGCTGCTGGGATGCGAGCCGGAGCTGGTCCATCTGCCGCTGCCCGAGGACGATCCTGCGCGTCGGCGCCCGGACATAACGAAGGCCGAGGCCGCGCTCGGATGGAGTCCGACCGTGACGCTGCGCGATGGATTGCGGCGGACGATCGAGTGGTTCGCGGACGCCGAGGCTCCCGCTCCTCGGGCCCTGGCCTAGCGGTCGATGTCGATCCTCGAACGGCAGTCGCGCGCGCCGGTCGCGCCGGCGCCGTCAGAGATCGTCAGGTCGCGCCTCGCGACGAGGTTTCTCAGGCCGGAGGTGCGCGGCAAGTTCATTTTCATCGGCGACGACAAGTTCTTCGTGCGCGGCGTCACCTACGGGGCATTCCGCCCGGACGCGGACGGCCGCGAGTATCACGACGCCGCCATCATCGAGTCGGACTTCGCGCAGATGGCCGCGTGTGGCATCAACACCGTCCGCATCCCGCACACGATGCCTCCGCGCTCCCTGCTCGACATCGCGGGGAAGCACGGCCTCCGAGTCATGGTGGGGCTGTCCGCCGAGCAATACCTCGGCCTGCTGATCGACAGAAAGCAGTCGCAGGCCGAGATCGAGTCGCTCGTGCGCGCGAGGGTCCGGGAGTGCACCGGTCATCCCGCGTTGCTGTGCTACGCGCTCGGGAACGAGATCGCCGCGCCGATGGCGCGCTGGCTGGGTCGAGCCACGATCGAGCGGTATCTGCGGCGGCTCACGCAGGCAGTGAAGATCGAAGATCCGGGCGGCCTGGTCACCTACGTCAACTACCCCACGACGGAATATCTCGAGCTGCCCTTCCTGGATCTCGTCTGCTTCAACGTGTACCTCGAGTCGCAGCAGCGGTTCGATGCGTATCTCGGCCGCCTCCAGAACATCGCAGGTGATCGCCCGCTCGTCATGAGCGAGCTCGGCCTGGACGGTCTGCGCAACGGCGAGGAGACGCAGGCGCGTTCGGTGAACTGGCAGGTGCGGACGGCGTTCGCCGACGGATGCGCGGGCGCCTTCGTGTTCTCGTGGACCGACGAG
>VBGS01000067.1 GCA_005889445.1 Chloroflexota bacterium | reverse complement strand
AGGCGCCAGTCCGGCTCGCCCTCGAATTCGTCTCGTGCGACGTGTCCGATCGAGACGAGGTCGAACATCACACGTTGAAGAGGACATGGACGACGTCGCCGTCCTTCGTGGGATAGGTCTTTCCCTCTGTTCGGACGATGCCCTGGCGCTTCGCGTTCGCCTCGCTGCCGGCACGCAGCAGCTCGTCCCAGCGGATGACCTCCGCGCGGATGAACCCGCGCTCGAGGTCCGAGTGGATCGCGCCCGCCGCCTGCTGGGCGGGCGTCCCGCATGCCACCGTCCACGCGCGGACCTCGTCCTCGCCGACCGTGAAGAAGGAACAGAGCCCGAGGAGCTCGTAGGTCGCGCGGACCAGACGATCGAGCGCGGGTTCGGCGAGCCCGAGCTCGGACCGGAACGCCGCGGCCTCGTCATGAGGAAGCTCGGCGATCTCGGCCTCGAGCTTCGCCGAGAACGGCACCACCGCGGTCGCGCGGTGCGCCGCGACCGCCTCCCGGAGCGGCGCCAGCACACGATCGGGCTTCGCGATCTCGTCCTCATCGAGATTCACGGCGACGAGGACGGGCATGAGGGTGAGAAAGCGAAAGCCGCGCATGACCTTCTGCTCGTCCGCGTCGAAACCGATGTCGCGAAGCGGCGTTTCCGCGTCGAGGGCGGCGCGCGCGCGTTCGAGAACGGCCTTCTCGCGCTCCTTCGCCTCTCGCTCGGGGCCTTTGGCGGACCGCAGCTCGGCCTCGAGCCGCTCGAGGCGGCGCTCGACGACGCCGTGATCGGCGAACAGCAGCTCGAGATCCACGGCACCGAGGTCGCGCACCGGATCGACCGATCCGTCGACATGCGGGATCGTCTGATCGCGGAACGCTCGCACCACGTGCACGAGCGCGTCCGCCGTCCGAAGATCGCCGAGCTTTCCCGGCGAGATCGCCTGTCCCGGTTTTTCGGCGTGCGCGAGCCCGAGATCGCGGTAGAGCACTTCCGCGTACGTCGTCTTCTTCGGGTTGAAGAGCGCCGCGAGCTGATCGACGCGCGGGTCCGGCACCTTCGCGATCCCAACGTTCGTCTCCGCTTCCGCCCCTGAGAACGAGCCGGTCGCCGCGTGCCCGCCGGTGAGGAGGTTGAAGAGCGTGGTCTTCCCGACGTAGGGAAGGCCGGTGATCGCCGAGACGATGCTCACGCCGGCAGGCGCGTCGCGCTGACGTCGGGCGGGTCTTCGTGGAAGATCGCGCGCGCGATCTCGCGGAACCGATCGACGGAGCCGGTCGCGAAGATTTCGTGCCGCGGCGCGCCGCCGCGACGGGCGAGGCGGTGCGATGCGAGTACCTCGCGGACCGCGAGGGCCGTGGTCGTCGCGGAATCCACGACCCGGACGTCCCGGCCGGCGACCTTCTCGATCTGTTCGCGCAGGAGCGGATAGTGCGTGCAGCCGAGGAGCAGCGTGTCGACCACGGGTCGCACGACGCCGCCCTCCGTGAGGAGCGGCTCGACGTATTCGCGCACGGCCGCTTCGGCATCAGGGGTCCCGGCCTTGCCGGCCTCCACGAGCGGGACGAGCTTCGGGCAGGCCTGCTGGGCCACGTCGACGAGCGGATCGAGATCGCGCAGCGCGCGCAGGTACGCGCCCGATCGCACCGTGAGGGAGGTCGCGAGGACCCCGATGGCGCGCCGCGCGGTCGCGGTGAGCGCGGCCGAGGCGCCTGGCCGCACCACGCCGATCACCGGCACGCTCGATTCGTCGCGCACGGTCTCGAGCGCGACGGATGTTGCGGTGTTGCAGGCGATGACGACGAGCTTGCAATCACGTCCCGCGAACCATCGCATCGCCTCGCGTGTGAACTGCAGGACCTCCCCCGCCTCGCGCGGGCCGTACGGCATGCGCGCCTCGTCGCCGAGGTAGATCGTCGACTCCTCGGGCAGCTGACGGCGAAGCTCTCGGAGAACGGTGAGACCGCCGACGCCCGAGTCGAACAGGCCGATCGGCCGGTCCGGCGCCCCAGCCACCCGCGCTAGCGGCGCTGCTGCTGGACGAGGGTGTTCGCGAGCTGATCGAGCGCCTTCGCGACCGAGGAGTTGGGGGACGACAGCACCAGGGGCTGCTGCTTGTTGAGCGATTCGCTCACGACCTTCCAGTCGGTCGGGATCTCCGCGACGACCGGCAGGTTGAGGGTGTGCTCGATGCCGCCCTTCGACATGCCCGCGGCGGTGTCCGCCTGATTGACCACCAGCAGGATCGGCTTCTGTCCCTTGTAACCCAGCGCCTCGAACGTATCGACGGCGGCACGCGAGTTCGCGATCGACGCCTGCATGTAGGTCACGACCAGCAGGATGACGTCCGCGGCGTCGAGCACCGCCAACGTCTCGTCGCCGAGCCTGGACGATCCGTCGACGATGACGTAGTCGTGATCCTCGGCCAGCAGCTGCATCGCCGTCGCGATGTCCGGGGCGGCCATGAGCTCTGCCTCCTCCGGACGCGAGGGTGCGAGCAGGACCGCGATCCCGCTTGGACCTTCCCACAGCACCTCGGACAAAGACGTGCGCATGCCCTGCCCGGTCGGGAGATCGACGATGGATCTCGTGGCCGGCGGCACCTGCAGCACATAGCGGAGCGATCCGAACTGCATCACGCCGTCCATGAGCGCGACAGAGCTGCCGCGGCGACGAAGGACCGTCGCCAGGTTCACCGCGATCGTCGTCTTGCCGGATCCGCCTTTCGGCGAGAACACGACGACCATCTTTCCCTTCGGTCGGACCGCGCCCTTCTGCATGACCGCGAGCGCGGAGGCGAGCTCGTTCGCACCGCCGGGAAGCACGAACACGGCGTCGATCGCCTGATCCGGCTTCGGATCGACCGGCCGCTGCGGTACGGTGACCATCACGATCCGCGTGCCCGGCGACGCGGCGCGCACCCGTTTCGCGAGATCGAAGCCGGTGACCTTTCCGGTCAGCAGCGCATCGATCATCACCGCGTCGGGCTTCTCGGTCGTGACGCGTGCGATCGCCTGCTCGGGCTGGCTCTCGACGCCGACGAGCTCCGCTTCCTTTTCGCGCGCGATCATCTGTTGGAGGTGCTGCGCGACCTGCGGCAGGTCCTCGATGAGCAGTATTCGTTTCATGCGCGGCGAGTGTATCGGCGCAGCGCGACCTGAGCACCGCTCGCCACCAGGATGGCGACCACGATGAACGAGATCCCCACCCCCGCGGTTACGCCCTGCCAGTACCACTCCGGATACAGCCGGAGCAGATTGCTCGTCGCCGGATCGAAGAGGAAGTTGCCTTGCGGGAAAAACATCTCGTGGAACAGCAGGAAGAGAGCGTCGAAGGCGAACGTGGCGGCCAAACCGATCCCGACCACGAGCGCCGCCGAGAGCAGGCTCGCGTCGCGGATCATGCCCAGCGCGTCATCCCGAGCCCGCGCCCGCATCACGCGGAACGCCACGACCGCGAGCGAGACGAGCGCAACCGCCTCCGCGCCGCGAAACACCGCGCGCACGTCCGCCATGTGCGCGTACTCGTCCGCTGTGAAGAGTGGTCCGCCTGGTCCGGCGTTCGGCGGCTCACTGCTCCACCCGACGACGTACGCGGCCCAGCGGCGATGCCAGTCGAGGAGCGCGTCGATCGGCATCGGGATCTCGCCCGCCGGATCCCGGCCGGTGGCGGCGCGGACAAACGTCGTTCGCGTGTTGCCGGTCGCCTGGGCGAGGCTCGCGTAGGCCCAGTCGCCGCTCCACACGAGGGCCAGCGCGACGAGACCGAAGAGCGCGAACGCGATGGCGACGACGCCGACGTCCACGCGATGGCCGCTTACGCGGGCACCGCCCCGAGGCCCGGACGCCGGGGGTACACGAATCGTCCCTGCTTGACGGCGACCGCGCGGAACGGATCGTCGGTGATGAGGAGGTTGCCATCGAGGTCGCACCACTCGACCGCCGGCGCCAGGTTCGCCGCGGCGGCGATGCCCACGCTCGTCTCCGCCGCGCGGCAGCCGAGCATCACCTTGAGACCGCGATCGTGGGCCTCCGCGATCATGGCGCGCGCGGCCGCCACCCCGCCGCACTTCTGAAGCTTCACGTTGATCCCCTCGCAGGCGCCGGCGACGATCGCCACGTCGCCAACGCCGACGACGGCCTCATCGACCACGATCGGCAGCTCGGACCGTGCGTGCACCGCGCGAAGGCCCTCGATGTCGTCCGGCGCGATCGGCTGCTCGACGAACTCGATCCCATAGGGCACCAGACGCGAGATGCGCTTCGGCGCTTCCTCGACGCTCCAGGCCGCGTTGGGATCGACACGGATCGTCCCGCTGAACCGCTCGCGAATCGCCGCGAGGACCGAGACATCGTCACCGCGGCCCAGCTTGACCTTCAGGATCGCGAAGCCCATCACCGCCGCGTTCGCCGCCCGGCCGGCCATGAGCTCGGGCTCGTCGATGCCGACCGTGAACGAGGTCGCCGGCGGCTCCCCGGGCACGAGGCCCAGGAGCTCGCGCAGCGGCACCCCAGCCGCCTGCGCGGCCCGGTCGTGGGCAAGGATGTCGATCGCGCAGCAGGCGGCCCCACCGTGCGGGAACTGGATGGCCAGCCGCATGTCGAGGGTCGCAAGGTCAAGCGGGTCGTCGGGAAGGAGCGCAAGCCCGTCGCGGATCGCCTGCTCGACGGACTCGGCCGTTTCGCCAAAGAACGCGTCCGGGACCCCCTCCCCGCGCGAGACACGATCGCCTTCGCGAAGCTCGACGAGCACCACCCGCTTCGTCGTGTAGGTCGCGCGCGAGATCTCGAACGGGACGGCGAGGTGGAGCTCGACCGTGCGGACGGTCGCGTTCATGCCGGCACCGCGCCGCGGATGGCCAAGGCGAGCCGATCCGCACCAGCGTGGCCCTCGCGGATCGGGTCGGCCGCAGGAAGGCCGGTGCGCTCCGCGGCCTCGCGGACGGACGTGCGTGCCTGCTCGTCATCGAGGGTCGCGGTGTTGAGTGCGATCGCCGCGACTCGGGCGCGAGGGTGGTTGGAGGGCCGTCGCCACGAGGCCGCCTCCTCATAGATCGCGACCAGCTCGCGCAGGTCGCGTACTGGAAGGCGCTCTTTCTCATAGCCCTTGACGATCGACCGCGCCGCGGCGTGGCACAGGATCATCAGATCCGGCGCGCTGCCGTGG